>CADCGT010000003.1 GCA_902801125.1 uncultured Pseudomonadota bacterium
TTTTCTGTTAATAAATTTAATGGAAAATCCACTTTTTTCAATAATTTACCATTACTTAACTGCTGGTTCAAACATAGAATATTTAGATAAGCGTTTTTAAACAATACCATTTACTTTTAGTATTTTTTATGTCATGTACACATGTATGATAGGAAAAGAGAATATATTACCAGCAGTTATATTTTGTAGAATATCAAGTCGTGATCAAGAACTAGGTGTTTCGATTGAATCGCAACTTGCTTCTACTTATGAATATTGTAAAAGAAAAAATCTTACTGTGATTAAAGAATATGCTATTACAGAATCTTCTGTTCGTGGCGATAGAAAACAATTTAAAGAAATGATAGCAACCGTTAAAGCCAGAAAGGGTAAAGTTGCTATTGTTGTAAATTGTGTTGATCGCCTTCAAAGAAGTTATAAAGATAGCCCAGAATTAGACACATTAAGACGTAAAGGAAAGATCGAAGTTCATTTTATAAAAGAAAATCTTATACTGCACAAAGATTCAAGTGGCATGGATATAATGTTTTGGAACATGTCTGTTCTTATGGCTTCCTCATACGTACTCCAATTGGCAGATAATGTGAAAAGAAGTATGAGATACAACTTATCACAAGGTAAGTGGCAACATCTTGCTCCATTAGGTTATATAAACAAACAGGATAAAGAAGGGAAATCTTGTATTGAAACAGATGAAGCAAGAGCAAAAATAATTAAGAAATTATTCAAAGAATTTGCTACTGGGTTATTTACAATTACAGACATGACAGATAAAGCGAAAGAATATGGTCTAACGCAAAAGAAAGGAACACCAGTGATACGTTCTACAATTCATAAAATTTTAACTAATCCATTTTATTATGGATTTATGGCTGTAGAACATGGAAATAAATTGATTCCACATAGATATGAAAAGTTGGTAAGTCAGCAATTGTTTGATAAATGCCAAAGTATTCTACGTTCACGTGGTAAAAAAGGTATTAAGAAGAAGACCCCATTTAATCCGAAAGAATTCGCATTTAGAGGGTTATTGACGTGTGGTACTTGTGGTTGCACCATTACTTGTGAACACCATAAAAAGAAATCTGGGAAAGAATTCATATATTTAAAGTGTCACCATACCTGTCCAACAAGACCTTGCAACGAACCTGCTGTTAATGAAAAAGTATTATTTCAGCAACTGGATGAAGATATATTTCAAAAGATTACACCTGAACGAGTCGAAGCAGTTAATGCAGAAATTGGTAAAATAATAAAATCATTAGATAGTGATTACAAAAATATTCTTGCTGGTTTAGAAAAGGAAAAAGAAAAACTAGAATCTAATAAATCCAAATTATTAGATTTAATATTAGATGATGTTATAAGCAAGGATGAATATGAATTTAAGTTATCAAAAATCAACACAGAATTGGCAATTATACAATCAAAAATATCTGAGAAACCAAGTGATTTAACTGATAAATTAAAGAAATTACAACATATAAATCGTGTATTAATACATAGTAATGAAATACTATTGGGTTCAAAGGTATGCACTAAAAACGCTTATCTAAATATTCTATGTTTGAACCAGCAGTTAAGTAATGGTAAATTATTGAAAAAAGTGGATTTTCCATTAAATTTATTAACAGAAAAACCCACTTTATCTATTTTGGCAGCCCCACTCGGATTTGAACCGGGATTCTCGCCTTGAAAGGGCGGTGTCCTAACCATTAGACGATGGGGCCGGAACTTACACAAAAAAACTGGCGGGATGTAAGGGGCTCGAACCCTCGACCTTCTGCGTGACAGGCAGACGCTCTAACCAGCTGAGCTAACACCCCAATGCCGTGCCGATATAATATACCGACGAAATCATAAAATCAAGTATTTTTTTCATAAAAATTACTTTTTGGAATTTTTGATTGCAAGGTAAAATAATCCCGCCCCACACAGAAACAATACACCAGACAACAGCATACCCATCGTTAAACCCCAATCGGTCAAGAAACCGATTTGCGCATCGGGGGCGCGGAATTGTTCACAGACCGTACGGAACACCGCATAGAACATCGCCATCGCACCGCACAGCGCGCCCGGATACCGGCGCAATTTTGTATATTTATACAGGCACAGCATTATAACAAACAGAATCAAACCTTCGCTTAGGCCTTCGTAAAGCGGACTGGCGTGGCGGGGGGTGTCCGACACACCGTTAAAGAAAACGCCGATGCGGGAATCCGTCGGGCGACCCATAATTTCCATATTTATAAAATTCGCAACGCGCCCAAAGAACAGGCCTATTGGTGTCGCCACCGATATTAAATCCAACACCCGCAGACCCCGCGCCCACGAACGCGTGAACAAAAATGTCGCGGCAACCACACCGGCAAGGCCACCATGAAAACTCATCCCGCCATGCCAAACGGCAAAAATTTCCAATGGGTGCGACAAAAAGAACGGCAGGTTATAAAACAGAACATAACCCAATCGCCCACCAATTATCACGCCCAAAATTATCCACGAAAACAAATCATCCAATTCGTGACGCGACATATCAAGGCCACTGTCGGGGCGACGCGCAAACGCGCGGAATAAAAAATACCCGATTACAAACGCCGCAATATACGCCAATGCATACCAACGAATTGGCAATCCAAATACCGTAAATGCGACGGGTGAAATCGGGTTTATAACTATTGACATTATTTATTTCTACCGGTTTGACCACGCGGTATAACAGTGCCCATACTTGGGACAACACCAAGCAATTTTAATTTAGCCTCATCAAATTCGTATCCGTACAAACATTTTAAATTCCATAAACTACTACCTAGCCGTTTACGGGTTGCTTCAAGTTTTTCGTCACTTTCGCCTTGGGCAATTCTTTTTTCTAAATCGGCGATTCCTTTCATGAAATTGTCATAATTATTTTTAATTACCTGCTTTGTATCTTGTTTAGAATAATCGGGTTTTGCCGGTCCATCGTTTAAATGACGGCCGCGTGTATGACTTGCCATTTTATATCCTTTTTGTTTTTAATCCTTGAAAACATACCTTTATTGTATTATATATTTTTCGAATAACAAGGAGAAAATTATGACAGCACAGACAAAAAAATCTGTCGGGGTACGCCAAACAAGTGGCGGAATCGATTTATATTTGAAAAAGATATTTACGTTGATGTTCGGGGCGGTCGCGGTGACCGCAATTACGGCATTTGCAACCATATACATGGGCGGAATAAACCTGTTGGTGTCAAATGGCGGAATGACGCCGTTGTTCTATATTGTGATATTTGGTGGGTTGGCACTGTCCATCTGGGCCCAGGTTCGGGCGTTTTCCATGCGACCGGCGGTGGCGGCGATATTGCTGTTTATCTATGCGGTGATGATTGGGTTTGGCCTTACGCCGATTATATGGGGTGGCCTGGCGGTAAATCCGGCATCAATTGTTTGGGCATTTGTGATATCGGCAATCATGTTCGGCTTTATGGCGGCGTTCGGGTATAAAACCGCGAAAGATTTATCATTCCTTGGGATATTTTTGATGATGGGAATGATTGGCTTGATTTTGGTCGGCATAGTGTCTATGATTTGGACCCTGGGCGGAACATTTTCAACAATAGTCTGTGCGATTGGCGTGTTAGTGTTCGCACTGTTCACGGCGTATGATATGCAGACATTGAAACGTTCATACACGGTGTTGGGTGATGATGTTCAGCGTGACCAGTTGGCGGTATTGGGCGCATTGCATTTGTATATCTCTTTCATTGCGATGTTCCAATACGTGCTTGGGTTACTTAACAGAGATTAAACAAACAACGGAGAAAAAAATGGCGTATAAAATTGATACAAATAAATGCATAGGTTGTCATTCCTGTATGGCGGCGTGTCCAATGATGGCAATCAGTGTTGGACCGGACGGCAAATGCGTAATCGACCCGACAAAGTGCGTATCGTGCGGGACATGTGCATCCATTTGCCCGGTTTCGGCAATCGCCCCGGCACAATAGTAAATAACCTGGACAGATTGGGGGCAACGCCCCCATTTTTAATGGTAAAAAATGTTGCAAAACGCATAAGAAAATATAATACTATACGGGAAAAACAAAAAGGGTGAAATTATGCCGGCAAAAAATGTGAATGATATTGTGGCACTGTGCAAACGGCGCGGTTTTATTTTTACGGGTTCTGAAATCTATGGCGGAATGGGCGGAACATACGATTATGGCCCATACGGCGTGGAATTAATGCGCAACATTCGCAACGCATGGTGGAACGCAATGGTATATTCCCGCAATGATATCGAAGGTTTGGATGCGTCCCTTATTGGCAACCGTTTAATGTGGAAATATTCCGGCCACGAAGGCGGTTTTTCCGACCCATTGGTTGAATGTAAAAAATGTGGTGCCCGCATGCGCCAAGATAAAATGCGCGATCAAACAAAATGCGATAACTGTGGTTCGACCGATTTAATGCCGCCACGCGAATATCAATTGATGATGGGCCTGAGCATTGGGGCGGTGGCGGATGGCGAGATAAACGCATACCTGCGCCCGGAAACCGCGACAACAACATATATCAATTTCAAAAATGTCCTTGATTCCACGCCGCACAAATTGCCGTTCGGCATTGCCCAGATTGGCAAGGCGTTTCGTAACGAAATTTCCCCGCGCGGGTTTGTGTTCCGTATGCGCGAATTTGAACAGGCCGAAATGCAATATTTTGTGCGTCCGGGTGATGATGAAAAATACTTTGCCGCGTGGCGCGAAAACCGCATTGCATGGTGGACCAATGTGTTGGGAATTCCGGCGGAAAAGTTGCGCTTTACCCCACACGAAAAATTGGCGCACTATGCCAAGGCCGCGGGCGACATTGAATACGAATTTCCGGACGGATTTGACGAAGTCGAAGGTGTGCACAATCGCCAAGACTTTGATTTGGGTTCGCATACAAAATCGCAAAACGAATTCAAAATTGCCGCCCATGTTATGGAAAACCGCGACAGTACCATTAAATTGGCTTATTCCGACCCGCAAACTGGCGAGAGTTTTATTCCATATGTAATTGAAACCGCAATGGGCGTGAACCGTGCGATGATGGCATTGATGATAGAGGCGTACACCGAAGAAACACTGGCCGACGGTAAAACGCGCACTGTGTTGAAATTAAAACCCAAATTGGCCCCGGTCAAAGCGGCGGTTATACCATTGGCGCGCAATGTGCCGGAATTGGTGGGTTTGGCCGAAAATATCGAAAACGATTTGCGCGCACTTGGCATCGGGCGCATAGAATTGGAAAATTCGGGCAACATTGGTAAGAACTATCGCCGGCACGATGAAATCGGCACGCCGGTATGCATAACCGTTGACCATCAAACATTGGAAGACGGTATGGTGACAATGCGCCACCGCGACACAATGGAACAAGAACGCATAAAAATCAGTGATGTTCCAAAACGAGTGTTGGAAATTGTTAATGGATAATTGTTAGTGTAAGTGGTTAGTCCGTCACGACCGCGGCGCGGCGTGCCGCGACGGGTGTTAGTGGTTAGTGTTAGTGGTTAGTAGAGTCTGGAATAATTTTGTAATTATGAACTTATTCCAGAAATTACTAACCACTATCCACTTGCACTAACCACTATTTCATACTTGGAATTATTACATCGTCGTTATAGAACGACAGGAATTTTCGTCCGGATCCGCAATAGAACTTTTCCAAAGAATCGTTGTATTCACGGGTTGCCTGGACAAAGCGTTCTTCGATATCACTTTGTGCGCCCTGGTATCCGGAAAATCCGCCCAATGCGCCACCAACGCCCGCACCCTTTAATGTAGACCCAAGGCGCGCCTTGTTCGAAAAATCAACCACGGCACCGTCGTCGGCCTCTAATTTAATTGGGGTAAAATCTTCTATGCTGTATTCCGGCACGGTTTGTTTATCAGAATTTTCCCCCTCTTTATTTTCTGACTTCTTGTCACCAACACAATCGTATGGATTACCGCGCGAATCACGCAGGCATACTTTTGCGCTTTTTCCATTTGCAGATTTCCAATCGTACCAATCTTTGGCCTTGACGCCGAACGCAGAATCTTTGAAATTATAAATCACCGCGGGCAACGCCGCACCCGACCGTTTTTCGGCATGCACAAGATAAAACACACCGGATAACGCATTTTCCATCGTGTGATTACCATCACATTCGCCACCGTCATTAAGTTGGTATTTCGGCGCATCACCAAGGACGACCGCACTGTTTTTTCCAATCCAATCGGATTCGTATATTTTTTTACCGCCTTGGCCTTCAATGTATTTTACGATAAATCTGTTATCAATTTTACATTTACCGCCATCATTATCGTCACAGGCACATATTGTGTTCTTGGTCGGATTGTAATAAATTTTTAGGTTTTGGTCGGTGTTTTTGTCGGTTTTAACAATGCTGCCCCACAGACAGGTTGATTCGATTCCTTGGTATGTGCATTTTTCTACTCGCAGAACCGCATCGCCCGACGCCATCATATTTCCGATAATTCCGCCCGCCGCCGCGTTCACACCCGTGTGCAGGATAACATCGCCGGCAACCTTGCCTGAATATGTACTTGCCGTCATCAATGCCGCACCAATCGCCGCACCCGCCGCGGTTGTTTTTAATTTTTCAGAATTCGCACCAAACATGCTGTCACTGCCGATTTCGGATTTTCCAACCAAATTTCCCGCAATGCCCGATACAACCGCCGCCGCCGCAATTTTTAATCCGGCCTTGTTTTTTTGTTCTTCGTTTAGCACGCGAATAACATCTTCACGTGTTGGCGCGGCGTCCGCCGGGAATGTCACACGCGTAATATCCGGCAAATACGATGCGGTCGGGAAATCCGATATATTACATGTAAGGGCGTCGCCCGCCGCCAATTTGCCACGCGCGACACTGGTATATTCTGAATTACCGTTTGGGCCAATTGCACGCATTTCAACAATCGCGACACATGTTGGCGCACCACCCGCCCCACGGCCAATTGTTGGACGGTCCCACACAAATTCCCCATCAGGATAAATCATGGCGCATTTATTTAATGTTTCAACATCGGTTGCGGCATCGGTTGCGCCATTGCGAATTTGGTCCGCCAATTCAGAATTTGCAACCGGAATAGGCAATTCTTGTTGCACAACCGCGTCCATCTGCGCATCGGCCATAGAATTGTAATATTGCTGTTCAAGGCCCATAACATTTTTATATGTTCCGGCATAGTTACGCGACAGGTTTCCAACACGAATACCGGCAAACGCATGTCCGGCAATAACCGCGCCAAGAAAAGAATAAAAAATAATTTTATTTTTTTTCATTCGCCTCTCTCCTGGGTTGAACAATTGCGAATATTAGAATTGCAAACGCAAACGCGCACCAATGTCAATCAT
This sequence comes from uncultured Pseudomonadota bacterium, assembly GCA_902801125.1. Classification (GTDB taxonomy): domain Bacteria; phylum Pseudomonadota; class Alphaproteobacteria; order Rs-D84; family Rs-D84; genus Enterousia. The sequence continues at coordinate 7,401 of CADCGT010000003.1, forward strand.
AGACAGGCGGCCACTTTCATACCAATTTGTATAGTGGAAAACACTGTCATAATCGGCCGCAACTTCGCCACCGTATCCATCAGACAACCATTCGGTTTGCGATAAAACAATACTGCCCGATGTTTTTACTTTGCCAAGGTTGGCGTAACGCGCAAAGAAATCCATTTTAATACCACCACCAAGGTCCGTGGTTATACCGCCTTCGACCATGAATGCCAATTGTTCGTTGGTTCCACCATTATGATACGCGTAAACATCCGATATACCCGTAAGCCGGCCCGCATTGTTTATCGTTGTTCCTAAATCTTCGATAATCTTGTAATATGTGTCATCGTAAACAACATAGTCCGCAATCGTATTCAATGATATACCAACCCCGACACCGATATACGGGCGCAAAGAACCACCCGCCAAATACCCGGTATAGGAATCAAGGTTATAATACAAATTCAACATTGTTGTGTTCGCGGTTATCGCGCCACCTTCGACCGATGTATCAACATCCGCCGCGCCGGTGTAATCTGCGGTGAAAACACTGTTCGGATACGATATGCCCGAATAACGGGTATATGAAAAATCAACACGAAAATCATTATTTAACGCCGCACCAACCGACACCTGGAGTGGTATTACCGTATCGGTTTCAAAATCGGCCTCGGCAAAAGCACCGGGGACGACATACGAATCTTTTTCGCCGGAATAATCGGCATGAATACTGCCCGAGATACTGGCGGCGTATGCCGCAGAAATCCCGACATACAGGCCACTGTCCGCCAAACGGTCATAATCCGCCGGCTGATAATACTGGCGTCCCGCCGCGGTCGCCGCTGCGCCAACCTTTGGCAATGCGCCGGTCACACGCGTCGGATTTGCCGCAACCGCCGAATTCACCGTCAAAACCGTGCTGTTGGTGGCGGGCAATTGCACAACACCCGTGCGAGTATACTTTTGCTGCTGTTGATATTGCTGCTGATATTGCTGGGCATAGACCGGATACGCGGCACCCGCGCAATTTGTTGCGGCAACATAAAATCCCACAAAAGCGGCAGAAAAACCGATTTTTTTCATGCTTCTTTCTTTCCTTTCTTGGGACATTATATCATAAAAAGGACATTAAAAAAAGCGTTTTCATAAAAAACAAAAAAACGGACCCAATTGGGCCCGTTTTTTTCGTTACAAACAATCCTAGAATGCCAAATTCAAACGAAAACCGGTTTCAAGTTTAACATCGGTTGTATTCGAAGAAAGGCGTGCACCGGTATCGAATGTGTTTTCGGCGTACCAGGCTACCTGGACCCCGTCACGCAATTGATACGCAAGCGTCAACATAAACGCGTATTCGTTAAAGTGATCGTGCATATCTTTGTATTCGTTTAACATTCTGTCAACCGCGGGCGCAATTGCCGCCGGGATATCGGTATAAACACTGTCCAGGCCATTCGTCGCATGATATTTGTAATTAAACGCCAAACCACCCGACCAACGTTCGGTCATTTGATAGAATATGTTCGCACCGGCGTTAACCTCCCACGTGGATTTAAGGTCAACCGATATTTTATTCGGCAACAATCCACCAAACATTGGCGCGATTGCCGACACGTCTATTTCGTTATTGTGGTTTCCCCATGTGCGCAGGACTTCGACATATCCACTTGCGGTTAAATCAGACCAACGACGACCAAACTTTGTTCCGACGTGTGCCCCCCAACGACCATTGGAATAATTGTCATAATTAAAAACCATATGATCCGCATCAACCGGCACCAACGAACCCTTCATTTTTTCAATACCACCCATGTGCAAGTCGCCATACAAATCCCATACATAACCGTCCAACGAATCGATTACACGATATGTCGTTCCCAAACGCCCAAGATGGAAACCCTTGCGGTCAATATCACCGTCATACGTGTATCCCATTACACCATGAACCGCCCAACGGTCGGTAATACCAACACCCAATTCTTGGACCGGACGCCAAATCGGAAATTCGGTTGCGCCATCATGCCCACGCAGTTGCTGATTTTCTGTATCGTCGGTGATTTTATACATTAAACCAATGCTGGTTTTTGAATACACCGTTCCACCCGTTGGCAAATACAATGGGTTTTCCATATTCGCCGCCATCGCAGATGTTGTTATTGCCGCGGTTGCGACCGCCATACTTATTATTTTTTTCATAAATTTTCCTTTTATATTTTTGTTTATCACCACCCCCCATTATTGGCAAGATTGGTGTTATGCCCCCACACCGCCCATTCTTGGCAACAGTGTTTTTATAGAAACATAACCATATAATCATGACGCATCATCGGAATAAAGTCAAAATATATTTGCATAATTCAATGACTTCTTGACAAAAAACATCATTTTATTATAATTTATACATGACTAATAATCGGGGACAAGGGGTGCGATTTATGAACAACCAAAAGAAACAGCAACCACAAATAAAACTTGATGGATATTCCAAGCAAAAACTTGGGCGCGCGTATTATGCGTTGTATAACGCCTTGGTCGCCGAAGGCCAGGCACATAATATGACGCTTGGGACATCTTGGTATAATGCGTTGTTCAAAATATCTGATATACTGAAAGCCCAAAAATCCAATCAACCGAATGTGGCCGTGGATTATTTAATGGCGTTTTACATGTCACATCGCAAGGGCGAAATTGAAAAGATGATGACCGCCAAAGACCGCAACAACACGATTGAATCCGCCCCAGATGTTGTCGCGGCCGCGTCGGATAAAGTAAAACAAGAAACCGAAAATTTGCGCAAGGCAATTCAATCGGTTGTCGGTGGTGAAGTGCTGATTACCCTGGCCCCGCACGATGATGTCTTGAAACCGGGCTTTATCGATTGGGTCGCAAAGCGAACAAATACTGATTTACACCAAGACCCCCGCGCATTCGAACGCGAATACCGCAAATATTTCATGCGCCAGAAACATAAATAATAAAACACAGGTAAAAATATGAACGCGAACACATCAAAAATTATGGCGATGATAAATGGGAAAAATCGTAATGATGTTTCACTTGATTCGATTCCAAAAGAAATTTGCATTCAAATAGATAACGCAATTGAATCTATATTTCTTGGCAAAAGCATGCTGATATGGGTGAATGGTGGCAAATTGATTGATGCATGGGAATGCGCGCTTGATAACCTGCGCGAAGAAATGTTTGCAATTCCAAATAAATCGGTTCGTGTTGAATACCTGCGTCGGGCGGTTTTTAATCATCGAAAAAATTGGAAAATAAAAATGAATCAAAGTGATGAAAGAAATTCTTTTGCCAATTTTGATTCTGGTGACGAAAAACAAGAAATTATCGAACACGCACACGCATTGTTGGCATCAGGAACAAATATATTAAAACATATAATTGAATCAGATGATGAAACCGGACGCACTATACCAAAGACAACAACAAATACACATGAAAATACACCAGTTAAATCAAATGAACGCGAAATGGGGCGAATGCGCACACGATAAAACTATTTATGTTTGTACGCCAATGTGTATGGCGATATTTTATCTGTATATTCCGCGGGCATCCATTCACGCGGAATTTTTATTGAATTATGTTGGCCCGCGGACATCTTGGGCAAAATCATATTGTTTGCGACGTTTATAATCGTGGGTAATTTTACGGTCGCACTGGTCGCGCAATTTGGTAAAACAAAAACTATTTCATCGCCGGTTTTAATTTCGTTCCGCAATTCAAATGTTATGGCATCGGGTGCCACCGCGGTCACAACACCCGCCGCATGATATTCAGATGTCGAACGCGCCGAATCATAATTATGTGCATCCGGTGGGACCGGGCCATCAAAAAACGCCGTTGTATATCCGCGCGATTCCAACACATTTAACATTTCCATATATGGGCGCGGGTCAAAATGTTCGGGGTCGCGCGCATAATCATCCATCGCACAGCGATACGCATGCACTACGGAACCAACATAATATTCGCTGCGATTGCGACCTTCTATTTTTAGCGAATCAGGCCCAGATTCCAACACTTCGGCCAATCGTGGCATCAAACACAAATCTTTGCTGTTCATAATATATGCACCGTGCGCGTCTTCGGAAATTGGCATTTCAACGCCGGTTTCGCTTTCGCGCAAGACGACATCGTATTTCCATCGGCACAGTTGCGCGCATGCACCACGATTCGCCGGACGCCCCGTTATAAAGTTTGACAACAGACAACGGCCCGAATACGCCATGCACATTGCACCATGAACAAAAATTTCCAATTTAACATCGGGACATTGTTTGCGAATGCTAACAAATTCTTTATGTGAAACCTCACGCGCAAGGACACACAAAGATGCGCCTGCGGCCTGCCAGAATTTTACGGATGCGGCAGAGCAAATATTCGCCTGGGTTGAAATATGTACCGGCATATTTGGATGGTGTTCGCGTACCCACATCAAAACCCCGGGGTCGGCGACAATCAACGCATCTGGATTCAGATAATTTATTATTTCGGACACGCGCGGCATATTTGCAAATTCGCCATCGTGCGCAAACAGGTTAAACGCCAAGTAAACCTTTTTGCCGGCGGCGTGCGCCAATTCTATACCGGTTTTAACCTCTTCAGTGGTAATTTTCGCGCGCGCCCGCATTGAAAACCCCGGCAAACCGGCATATATGGCATCCGCGCCATAAAGAATCGCGGTTTTAAATGCGTCCAACGTTCCCGCCGGCGCCAAAAGTTCTGGCAGTTTTATCATAGTGATGCAATTCTAGCACAGAAAATTCACGCGTCAATCATTAACGCATTTGTTATTTTTTACAATCTTGTTTTGCTTTTTCTAGCGCAGATTGTATTTTCGGGTTGTACATAAATGTCGCCGAACCCAATGCCATATCTGAACGGGTGTGATCGGTATACGCCGTTATGTTCAGATAACTATTACTGTGCAAACCGACAATCTGATTTCCGGCCATCAATTTTAGTGTACTGCCGGAATCGCCGGTCCAACCGCTGCACGAATGCCACAACACACCATCGCCCGAGATATCTTGGACAACATCGCGAAACCGACAATCTTGCACTTTTTTCAATGTCATTGTATCGGAATCATAGTCGGCATCAAAATCTTGGCCGGTAATTTGTTCAAATGCGTCACGAAAAATTTGATATTTTTTTTCGCGATAATCAACGTTCATTCCACCGGTTTCAATTGCGTCTGGTCCACCCGCATCCAAATACACCAAATACGCACGGCGTATATTATCCAAATCGTTTTTATCCAAAACACGCAGCGAACCAAATCCGGCACGCCACAGTCCATGTTCAAGGGTGCCGGCTTCTATCATTTCGCGGTATTCCGGACGGCAATAATCATTAACTATTTCCAATATTGACCAATCGCGATTCATATGATTATACACTGCGTCTTTGTCCAAAGCGCCGTCTGATTTCGTGACCTTGATTCCATAAAACACCACACGCCCCCACAAAAATTCATCATCCGAAGTATAAATTTCACACCAATTATTGCCGCCCATACCACAATCTTCGGCGACATGTGCATTTGTTAAAACGTGACGTGGTGATATAAATTCGCCAGTTCCTACGCCCCCATTGCTTTCAATTCGGACAATACTGTTATATGGCGATGTATTCCACAGATTTGGCGTCGCCGCATCAATATAATCAGGACGTTCACCATCCCACCCGATGATGATGCGTGAATCGGCACTGCCGTTGATGCCGGCATGTGCATTTTCAAATAACACAATTACAATATAAAATAGAGCAATTTTTTTTATCACTACGTTGCCCCCGCACTGGTGATTTAATCTGGGATACACCCGCGCATCAGGTTTTTATTTGGCCCCACCAACAGTGGATGTTTACCACGCGGACATTTACCCGAACGACACCACCCCGCAGACGTATCTTTGTTGCCCATCGCGGCAAGGTACCATCCCGCCTTGCATTCTGTGGCCGCACACGTGCATTTTTTTGGTCCTTTGCACATCAAATTATTAACACCGTTTCCAATATAGTGTCCGGCAATCACATGTGGTTTTAAATCAGATGCCCAACATGGTTTACCAATTTCACGTTCTTCGGAAATCGGTTCGGGTTTGGGTTCCGGTTTTGGTTCCGGTTTAATTGTACTAACACAATCGGAACTTTTATTATATCCGACACATGTATATGTTACACTGTTGTGTGTCTTATTAACTATGCTCAAACCGTGGCCTGTGGCCTTTTGGCATCGTTTCTCTAATGTCTCAAGGTTATCCAAATATTTATTGCACCCCGTTTCTTCACTGAACGTAATTGTGATGTTATCACATATTAAATCGCATTTTTTAGAATCTGGAATCGGTTCCGGTTTTGGTTGAACCGTTCCAACGCAATCTGGACTTTGATTATATCCGACACAGGTATATGTGAACGTACCATCACTTGCCACACCATCGGAACGAAGGTGTTTTCCGGTTGCCGCACTACATTTGTTTTCATTTTCAACGAAGTTATAACACCCCGATGTTCCGGCAACAACAATTGTGTTATTGGTACATGTTAAATCACAATTCTTGGGTTCGGGTTTGGGTTCTGGTTTTGGTTCCGGTTTCGGGTCGTCTGGTTTCCAATTCTCACACTCTTTCTTGGCACGTCCAACCAACACAACAATCTGTTGTAAAAAATGACGCGGAAATATTGCACTATTTACCCCATCCGTTTCATTATTTGTTGTTATATTGTCATGCCCAGCATAGTTTAATGCGACAATGCGGTTGTTTGATTGGCGTTTAATACTGCTGCCCGAATCACCACCCCAGGAATCGCAGTTATGTCTTACTCTTTCGGCTACTCCACCATCTAGACCTGTAAACTGGCAATTCCTGACAAGTTTTAATGTATTTACATCCCAATCATAATCACGCCAAAAATCTTTACCCGTAATGCGCGTAAATTCGTCTGTAAATACCTTGTACCTTGTCACTTTATTGGGGTCATGGTCATCAATGAGCACCCCGCCATACGGGTTTCCCCCATTATAACTACTTTGACCATCATACCCACCTGCACGCAAATATGCATCATACGCGGTACGTATTACGGAAATATCATAGGTGGTCAATACGCGTAAACCGCCAAAACCCGCGCGCCACAGGCCGGTTTCCGTTGCCGATGCCCCGCCATCAATATCCCTGTATTCCGGACGGCAATAATTATCAACAATTTTCAATACCGCCCAATCTTTTTCCCGATTGTTATTCCATTTATCATCATCAAATGAACCATCAGAATTATAAACGTTTTCCCCATATAAAACTGCACGTGCCTGTAAATCTAAACCATCCGATGTATGAATATGGCAATTTGCACCTCCATTCATTCCACAACTTGCATTGCAATGCGCATTTGTTAAAATATGCTTTGGCGATATAAATTCACCCGAACAACTTCCAGCGGAGGAAATAATATGAACAATGCTGTTATATGGTGATGTGTTCCATATATTTTTGGTTGACGGTAATGCACGACTGTAATCTGGCTGGGGCCCGTCCCAACCAATAACAATACGGTCATCGGCACTGCCGGCGATACCGGTGGGACGAATATCACCAGTATACCAATCGTTGCCCTGCGCGTATGCGTTTGCCGTCATTGCAATTCCAACAAAAAATAATATTGTTTTTCGTATCATAATGTGGCCTCGCACCGTTCGGCGGATTTTAATATTTTCTTGGTCAATGTAATCAACGATATATTAAAACCGGTTCCAACCGCGCCGGTTGCCGTACTTAACCCCGTCGAAATATTCGCCACGGTATTAAGATTTTTTTCTTTCTGTTTTCCGACATCGGTATCGTCATTGCGAACTTTATCTGTATTGGCGGCAATACTGGTTCCCGTACCAACCGCGCCAATTACCGCACCGCCGATACTGGTTCCCATGACAACCGTCATGCGTTTTTCAATCTTGTCAATGTCTGCAACATTTAACGCACCACACAATTCAATCGTTTCATTAAATTCATTAAGTATCGGATTTTCAATCGGATTAATGCCACCGTTAATTGCCGCCGTGCGCGCGGCACGCAACCGGTCAACCGCCGTATTGCATGCGGTTATTTGCTGAATCAAATCAGATTGATTCCGATTTAACCCCGCAACAATCGCCGATGCAACATTTGTCGCGGTCGCGCCCGCCATTAAACCCGTACGCCAATTTCCTAATTTTTTAGATTTGGCGGTTTCCGCATCTTTTTCCGCCTGTAATCGTTGCAATTCGCGGTCCAATTCCATTTGGCGAATAAATGGTTTGGCGACAACATCCAAAAATTCTGCATCAGACATCGCGGCAACCTTGTCCGGATCGCAACCACCACGTTCACATATTTTCCGTTGTAATTCTTCTATTTTTTTGTCGGTCTGTGCCTTTACAATACCCGCCGCCAACGCACCACCCGACGCAACGGTTCCAACCGCCGTCACCGCCGTATTAACCTTGGATACGCCCGATATGGCGGATACCCTGTCCGAAATTCCGCCACAAAATTGCCGAACACTTTCGTATGTTTCGTACAGATTTTCAAGAACCGCACCTTCATCATTTTCAAACGAATCAGCCGCGAAACACGACAACGGGATGACAAGGCACAATAACAACGCAAAATATTTATGCATATTTATAATCTCTCTTGGTCTTGCGAGAATTATATCATAAATAAGGAAAAAATAAAAGGACTTGATTTTAAAATTACAATATGTATAATTACAAACACATTGCCAGTTTAGCTCAGTTGGTAGAGCATCTGATTTGTAATCAGAGGGTCGTTGGTTCAAGTCCGACAACTGGCACCAGGAATAAAGCCGGTGTTTTGCCGGTTTTTCTTTTTTGTTTTTTTTTGCGTGCGTTATAAAAATCAAAGGAATTTTTACCTGTGTCGTTGCGTTATAAAATTGTGTATTTTATGATTACGAAATAATAAAAAATCAAACGATTGACTTAAATAATAGCCTGTGATATTAGTTGGTGGTTTTAAAAGAAGGGGAATTTTTTGATTATCTGTTTTCTGATAATGTTTCAAATTCTATGGCATTGATTTTGTTTTGCGAATTGTTGCACACAACACCAGGTGGCGACAGAATTTATTCAGAAATTATGGAACCATTAAAAAAACAATTTGCAAAACGGAAAACATTATTCACGCGAATTTCTAAAAAGCGCAAAGCAACAAATTATCGAAAACTGTAAAAAAATTTTGGAAAATTAAAAAACGGAATCAGTTGATTCCGTTTTGTTTTTTAATTTTTGTTTTCTTGTTTCCGTTTCTCGCGGTCGGCGGCACGCTTTTCAACCGCGTTCGCCACAGATTCTATCTGCAACAGTTGGTTTTCAAGTGCGCTGCGCTCTGAATTTTTATAACCGGTTTCTTCGTTCGGTTTCGGGCCAGTTTCTTTTGCGGCGTTCGGATTCGCATCCGAATCAACCACACGCGGGTTGATAAGGTTGTCAAAAATCTTTTTCGATTCACGCGTCCCCGCAATATCGCGCTGTAATAATTTATTTTCCGGCCCCGGAATAAACCATTCGTCCAGTTTCAATGCCGTCACCTGCATAATTGGACGGGTGCGTGCATCTTCTATCCAATGGGGCATGTGCGGCGTATCAGAATAATACCACAACGCCACCCAATATGCCACGCCCATAACCACAACACCACGCACGATACCAAATATCACGCCCAATGTGTGATCGGTGACATTCATTATACTGTCTTGGATTTTATCGCGCAGTTTCTGGTTAAAGAAACCGACAATCAACAAAATCACAAAAAACACAATGAAATATGACGCCACCAATGTTCCAACCGTTGATTCGGTCAACCCAAACCAAGATTGCAACAACCCATCCAACATGGGCGACACAAAACGCGCCGTCACCGCCGCGACAACCCACGACAATGTCGCGACGGTTTCGTATATTCCGCCACGAATCGTCGCCCATATTGTTGACGCCAACAATATTCCAATATATATATAATCAAGTCCGGTTAAATTAAACATTCTTCATCCGTTATTTTTTATTTCCTTTGCGGGTTAAAACAAACCCCAGACCCAAAACCAACGCGACCAGGATTACATAAAACACCCAACCGCTGTCTGATTTTTTTGCCGGCGTCACCGCGTTATTTTTTTTTTGCGCCGCATCATCGGTTGCGACAATTTCGCGTTCAACTATTGCGGTCAATCTGTCTTCGTGTGCCTTTTTGAATGCACCGGCGTCCGCGGCAAGTGATTTTTTATTTTCCGCCGCCACAGACTTTGCCGCGTCATCCATATCAACCTCTATCGCGGCGCGTAAATCATCCGCCATAGAATCGGCATAACCCTGGAAACATTTTTCACCAATAACCAAAACCGGCACGCCACCCGATTCGTATTCACATTTTTTTAACGCGTCGGTAAATTCCGAACGATTCCCAGACTCCATTACATTGACCGTTGTCACCTTTAAATCTGGATACTCATAAATCAAAGTGTTTGAAATAAAATCCCGCGCATGATGACAATGCGGACATGTCGGGGAATAGTAAATTGTGATATCCGCCGCGTTTGCCGCCGCCCCAAACATTGCGCCGGCGATTATACCCATGATCGAAAGTTTCTTCATTTTATTTTCTCCTTTTTATATGACATTTGGAATTATAGAAATAACATACGCATCGGTGCAAGTTGTTTTTATAAAAAATTAAACAATTTTTCCCATGGTAATAAAAAAAAATTTTTGTAAGATACAATAACAATCTAACCAAAGGACAAAATTATGTTTAACCTGAATGATTTTCCGTTGCCGTTTCGTGAATCAGACCTGGTGCCGTATATGTCAATCGATACGGTGCGATTGCATCATGGGAAACATTTGGCAACATATATTGCAAACCTTAATAAACTTATTGCCGGGACAAGATATGCCGATATGGATTTGCGCGAAATAATTGTAAATTCGGCGGGTGATGACGTGGCACAAAAAATATTCAATAACGCCGCCCAGGTTTTTAATCATGAATTTTTCTTTAATTGCCTTGGGCGTGGAAATACCGCAATCCCAGATATTATATCAGATGCCTTTGGTGGCGCGTCCGAATTCAAAGAAAAATTTAAATCGGTTGCCGGTGAAGTCTTTGGTTCTGGGTGGGTTTGGATGACATACGACAACGATAAATTTGAAATATTCGCAACAAAAAATGCGGACACGCCCATTGCACACGGCAAAACCCCAATATTGACACTTGATTTGTGGGAACACGCATACTATTTAGATTTTCAAAATCGACGCAGTGATTTTGTGGACACTTTCTTGGATTATTTGATTGATTGGAAATTCGTGATTGATAATTTGAACATGTAAAAAATGGCGGGCGATTTGCCCGCCGGTTTTATGCCGCCACCCGAATCAGGCGAACATCATCAAATTCAGGACAACGATTAAATACAGATTGCGCACGTGGACAAAGGCATAAAATTTTTCGCCCGCTGCGTCGTGCAAATTCTACCACACATCGTACAAGGTTTTTACACAAATCCCCGTCACTGTATTCCGACGCGGTATATGTGGATTCAATAATAATACGGTTGGCCCCGATAATTGCGATGTCTATTTCGCCAATTTGTGTACCGCCAAGGCGCGCGCAAAATCCGCGTCCATTTTCCATTTCTGTATATTCTATATATGTTGGCATTTTTATGATTCCCCTGTACTATAAAAATACCACAGTGTCACAGATGCATAAATATGAATGTTTGCCAACGGGCGGGTATGTTTTCCCCGCCGGAATTAAAGCATTGAAAAATTCTTTTGAATGATTCGGGCGCTGCGCCGCAATGCCGCCAATTCCGCCGACGACATTTTCGGTATCAATGTTGTTATCACACCGCCCCGCCCCACAATACGCGGCAAAGACATCGCAAGTGTGTGCGAACCAACGCCATCCACCACGGACACCGTCAATATTCGGCGTTCGTCATTTATTATGCAACGCAACAAATCGGATACCGCCGCGCCAATTCCATCCCATGTCGCACCGCGACCGCGAATAATTTCATACGCCGCATTGCGAACACGATATTCAATTGTTTCACGTGTGGCGTCGGTCATTGGAACCTTGGTCTGGCGACAAAAATCATCCAAAGACAATCCGCCAACCGTCACCGAAGACCAATCTATAACACTGCTGTCGCCGTGTTCGCCCAAGACATACGAATGAATCGATTGTGGTGACACAGAAAGCCCCCGCGACAATATCGTACGCAGCCGCGCCGTATCCAACATGGTCCCCGTTCCAATAACGCGCGACGTGGGTAATTTAGAAATTTCCCGTGCCAACATAACCATCACATCCAACGGATTTGTGACAAGAATCAAAATAACATTTTTCGCATCAACATTTTCCATAACTTGCGGAACAATATCACGAATAACCTCTGCATTGTTCTGCAAAAGGTCGGTTCGTGTTTCACCCGGTTTCTGGTTCGCGCCGGCGGAAATTATGACTATATCAGAACCACGAATGCCACGATAGTTTGATACCGCGGAAATTTTTACATCAAAACCAAATACCGTCGCATGCCCTAAATCTTCGGCGGCGGCGCGTGCGCGCACACCATCACGGTCGTATAAAACCATTTCGTGAACCAGGCCCGTATTTTTAACCGCGGTCGCAACCGCCGAACCAACCGAGCCAACCCCAATAATTGATATTTTCATATGTTTTTCTCTTTTGTTCTTTTGAGTAATTATATCACAAAAAACCATTTGATAAAAACATTTATATTTTGATAAGATTCCACGCGTATGAATTTAAAAAGGAAAAAAGGAAATGAAAAAAATTCTGTGTTTTGGAAATGTGACCGAAAAATATAAAAGCGCAATTGAACGCGCAATGGGCGAATGTAAAAACATCGCGGGGTGGGAATCCGCACCCGAAAATGACGAATTGAACGGCGCACCCGACGATTTTGTTTTGTTAAAGTGCGATATTCATTCGGATGATTTCCTGCGCCACATAATTGCGATAAATAAAAAACTGTATGCCGGCGAAAAATTCTATCTTACGCATTGTGCGGTGTGCTTTAACAAAACGGGAAATCGTGCGCCATTTATACTGACCGACGCGGCGTGCGTTCCAATGCCAGACGAAAACCAATTGACACACATTGTCCAAAACGCAGTGAAATTATTTGGGCAAATTTTTGGAACAACACGCGCACCGTTTATATCGCTGATATCGGCGGGTGGGGATACAAACACAAAAATATCGCCAATGTTGCATTCGTGGCGCGCGGCGCACATAGACGAATTTCCGGCGGACACATTGCGCGTTGAACAATTAGATGTTGCATTGGACCAATCTGTGCGCGGTGAAAAACATTTAACCGGCAAATCCGCCGACATAGTTATAGTGGACAACATAAATACAGGCAACGCGATATTCAAGTCTTTGTCGGTGTTGTCCAACGATTGGGAAATTCAATGCTTTTTAATGGGCGGCAAAAGCACCATAGTATTAAATTCGCGTGGCGCAACCGCGGAAACATTGACCCACAACATTATAACCGCATGCAAGGATTAAAAAACGGGGCATCGCCCCGTTTTTATTATTTATGCAACAATGTTTGAATTGTTTTTATCGTATCATCAACACATGTTTCGACGCCATATTCATTTGGTAATGTGGACGTATCAAAATCGTTCACGCGATATTTAACCTCTATCACATTGTTCGCAATATTTTTCGGCGACACAATCAATCGAATTGGCGCAGCAATCAAATCAGCATCCGCAAATTTTTCGCCCGCGCGCGAATCGCGATTATCCAATAATACTTCGATGCCACGATTCTTTAATTCGTTATAAATTTTTTCCGCCATTGGCAAAGTTTTATTTTCTTTATCAACAAGTCCGATTACTTCCACCGCGAAAGGCGCCGTTTCCATATTCCAAACCGGACCGTTATCGTCGGCACTTTCTTCCAATATTGCCGCCATGGTGCGTCCAACGCCAATGCCATAGCAACCCATAATCGGGGTCTTTTCGGTTCCGTCCGCCGCGGTGTATGTCATGTGCATAGAATCAGTATACTTTTTACCCAATTGGAAAATATTTCCGATTTCGATACCGCGAACCTTGTTCATCTGTTTCCCACATTTTGGGCACAGGGTGGATTCCGTATCTTCTAATTCTTTGTTGGCGCGAAAACCGCAATCGCAAATATACAATGTATCTTCGCCCATTTCGTTTATCAATTGGAATTCGTGCGCAACCGCACCGCCCATATCGCCGGTCGAAGACATAACATCAATAAAGTTCTTTAACCCGCAACGACGGAATATACGATAATATGCGTCAAAGCAACGTTTATAATATTGTTCCAAATCTTCCTGGGTTTCATGGAAAGAATAACCATCTTTCATAATAAATTCACGTGTCCGCACCAAACCCGCCCGCACACGTAATTCATCACGAAACTTTGTTTGAATTTGATACAGCATAAACGGCAATTGACGATAAGAATTTATTACCGAACGCGCGTAATCGGTGACAACCTCTTCATGGGTGGGACATATTACATAATCTGCGCCCGATGCACCCTTGAATTTTGCCAACACACCCATCGCATCATAACGCCCGGTTTCGCGCCACAAATCGGCACTGCACACCACTGGCATTAGAATTTCTTGGCCATCAATGGCGTCCATTTCATCACGTATGATATTTTCAATTTTATGAACAACGCGCCACCCAAGTGGGGTTAATGTATATCCACCTTGGAATGTCTGATAGATATACCCACCGCGCACCGCAATTTTGTGTCCACGGGTTGTTGCGCCGGCAACATCACCGATAAGACGTTTTACACATAAATTTTCAATTTTCATTTTTTACTACCTTTGATTTCCATATATTTATCTGAAATTATTTTATGCATTGTTGTTGCAATTTGTTTTCTGTCCATGCCGCCCAAGGGCGGTGGTGGCAACATATATACATCTACGCGGAATCCGCCCAAAACCATTATATGAAATATTTGACCAAAGGCACTGCGTTCGCGCGAACAATGCGGACCCGTATCTTGTTTTTTGTTATCAAAATACGCATAGTGTTCCGCCAAATCTTGGTCCCCAATCGGCGTGCCGTCGTGAAAGCAATACTGGGTCACGACCGGTTGAACGGTGACATCGGTTCCTTCGGCGACATTGAACAAACTGCTTTTAAATTCTTTGACATACGCGCCGTTTGTTGTGGTACCTTCGGGAAAGATATACAGTGGCCAATCAATATGCGAAATTTCGTCTTGAACCAATTTCAACGCGTCGGCGGCGTGGGACGGACGACGGTCAATAAAGACAACACCAAATTTGTTCGCAATATACCCAACCAACGGCCAATGGCGAACATCGTTTTTGGAAACAAAACTGCCCCCGAACATGACCGGAAAAGTCGCAATTTCAAACACCGATATATGATTGCCCGCAACCAACAAAGGCCGCCGTTTTGACATCTGGCCATGCTTTACGATTTTAATACTTGCCAACACAAGTAATATTTTCATAAACACCGCCATATATTTTACGGTGATTTTCTTGCGCGCCGGCAACAATATAATTATTGGTAATTGCACGACAACCATCACCCAAAACGCCATAAAGCGCAACAGACCGGTCAAAGTGTTAAAAAAATTTTGTTTACGAACGTGTGCCATTTTATTTTTCATCCTGGTCTTCGGTTGGTTCATCAATGAATTCTGCATCCGCGGCGTCTTCGCGCAACAAGAATTCAAAGAACGCACCCAACACATTCAGCGAACCCGTTATTGGCATCAACATAATTTTGCCCAGTGTCTGAATCGGGCGCGGTTTCACATCCAAATGGTCCAGTGCATTTTCACGGCCATAGAAATGTTTTTGATACGCGGCATCCATATTTTTCGTCTGCATCATAACAAAGACATCGTATGTGTTAAACGGTTTGTCGATAAACACGCCCGCGCCAAATGTTGCGCCCATACGCAGATAACCCTTGATAAGTGGTGTCATTTGTTTTTTTGCGATTTCTTCATCAACATACGCACGTGGCAAAATATTCATTTTCGACATACGCGGGTCCGCACCATCGGCAAAATTTTCCGGTATCACGCGTGCGCGCAGGCGCAGCGGCGACAAATGATTATAGTATAAATACGATATTGCCTGGGCCGATTCAACGGGCTTTTGCCCGACCCAAGACGCCACACCAAACAAAACCGCAATACGCCGGCGTAAAACATATTCGCTTAACCCCGCCCACAGCATACGCATAACCAGCGCGTTTTCGCGATATTCGGCGGCAACACATGCGCGCGACATTTCGGCAATATTGTCAGACGCCTTTTTAATTTTTGATATATTAAATTCCGTTTCGGTATAGAAACCACCCATTTTATCGGCGGCCCGCTTATCTATGATACGATATGCACCAACGATTTTTCCATTATGAAACACGGCCATATATTCGGCATATTTATCAAATTCATCAAATTCTTCGCGCAATTCGTGTTGTTCGGCCGTGGCGGATGCGCCCTCTTCGGTTACGAAAACATCATAGCGCAAATTGCGCACCAACCGACGTTCTTCTTTGTTTCGCGTAAGGCGGACTTCGAAATCACGAACCTTGATTGCCATAATGCATTCCTTTGTTTTTCAATGACATTGTATAAAGAATACCAAACAATGCAAGCCCGCGCAATAGTTTTTTAGTGGTTAGTGTTAGTGGTTAGTGGTTAGTAAAACAATAACAAACAGCATCGTTTTTTTATTGCATTAAAATTACTTTGATGCTAACATTCACTATGTCGGTGGGTGTTCCGCCGATGGGGTGTGAAGACCCCTTTACATGTGGCCCGAATGGGCAAAAAAACTCCAACCCCAGGGTTGGAGGGATGTGAATAATATAGGGCCCAGCCCATAAAATAAGCACACAATTTGCATGTAAATTGTCTTCAACCTCCAACCACTCGAATTTTTCGGTGGTTTTTTCATTGGTTTTTGCACCGCAAAAACAAAAAAGAAAACAAAGGGGAGAATCACAATGCACAAAAAATTATTACTTGGTTTAATTGGCACAATTATCGCGGGACATGCATTTGCCGAAACAACAACGCAAACAATTCCAACGCAAAGTTATGTTGATACAAATTTTCAAACAAAAATCCCGGCCGGCACGCATGGTGCGAACAACACTGTTGTCACATACGGGGCTAATGCGGGTCAACCCCAAGAACGTTGGATTTTAGGCGAAGGAACAATGGATATGGAAGACCAAGAATTTGGATTATCATTTTATAAGAACGTACTGAATAAATTTGATTGGACCACAGGACATTTAACAGGAAATTCTTTTGGTGAATTTGATGATGACGAAGCAACAGCAGTGACCAGAGATCAGGCAGAAAATGCACTTGTAACCGCAAAAATTTTGGCATCCGCCCTTGCATATAAACAACCCAGAATGACATGTAAGCAGTGGTTGGATAATGCCGCGCACACAGACGAAAACTGTTTGCTCTGGCAATTAAATAATTAACGTGGTTATTTCAATTTATCGGACAATTCTGCAATCGCAATCGCGTACCAATTTGAATTGTTCCATTTTTTAATGCGGTAAAAATTTGGATATGTTAAATATGCGGTAATTACCGGACGCGGGGCGACATCGGAATCCGGCGCGAAATCGTCCGCCGAATTTGACCGCAAATTCGCCACGTCTGCAACAAGGCCCGCCACCATATTACCCGTTGGAATTGGACCGCCGTCCGCGTTCAAAACACCATAGTTTGCCCATTCGGTCAATGTCTTTTTGGTTTTGCCATCCAAAACAGATGTATCAAAATCCGCCGGCAAAATAACACGCCGCACAATGCGTTCGTTTTTATTCCAACCCAATTTATTCAGGTAATTTCCCGCACTGGCCATCGCATCACCGACACTGTCGATAATATCGACACGGCCGTCCCCGTTGCCGTCAACGCCATATAGCTCCAATGTTGTTGGAATAAATTGAAAATGGCCCATGGCACCGGCCCAACTGCCCCTTGTATTATTTATATCTAATTTATTATCGTCGGCAATTTTCATCAATGCCAATAATTGTTCGGTAAAAAACTTTTCACGCCGGCCATCATAAATCAGTGTAAAAAACGCATCAACCAGGCGGTGCCGCGCCTTGACTTCGCCATAGTTTGATTCCATGCCCCAAAACGCCAAAATCACATGCGGCGGCAATCCATAAATTTCTTCGGTGCGCGCCAACAAAGTTGGATATTTCGCACGCATTTGACGGCCACGCGCAACGCGCGTAGAATTTACCGTGCGTGCCAAATATTCATCCAACGTCAATTTGAATTCAGATTGATTTTTATCGCTGCGCACAATGGATGGAATAAACGCCGGATTTCGCAGTGTTGCGTTGATTGTATCCGTCGATATATTTTTTGCCGCCGCACGCGTGCGGATATTTTCAATAACAGAATTCCAACGGTCCATATCAAACGCACCCGTGTCAGAAAACGCCGGTAAACAAAACAATAAAAATGCGACAAATGTCACGGCACGCCGCATAACAACACCCCCATTAAAATGCGTATTTAATACCCAAATGCAATCCGAATGATTGCCAATTGGCTTCCTTTAAAGAATTACTAACATTTTCTGTATGTGCGGGAACGGTTTGCAAATATGGGAAACCATTTTCGTCGACCATGTATTGACCGTTTTCGTCCATTACAAATTCTGTGTATTCGGCGATGTAAAGTTTGCCCGGTATTTTTCCAACATGAAACATATTTGTATCCACACGCAACGCCAATTGCAACCGCGACGACAGGCGCAGATTATATTCCAATTCGGCGGCGTATGCGTATGCGCCGTTTGAACCTTCGTCAAGGAAACTTGGACTCTGTTGCCAATCGGTGCGGTTCGGCCAAATACCTTCGGATGAATATTTCGGAAGGCTGACCTGGAAATAAAAACGCAATTTGTCCGCCAATGTCATTTGCTTTTCAATTTCAAATCCGATGTAAAAACCACTCCATGTAGTGTTGTAAATGTGTGTCACACCACCAACCTTAATCGGGCCGTCGCCACCAATGATTACACAATCGCCCTCTGGGACACCCCACGGAATCAATCCCATAGAAGAATCATAATCGGTGGTTGAAATTAAATTACCCAACGATGTGACATAACCACTGGTCGTGCCATTTTGAACAACAACCTTGATATCTTCGGGGCCCATACAAACCTGGTACCATTCGTCCGGTGGCGTCACATCAATTGGCATAGAATAATAATTGCCCGATTCGTCACCATAAACATATTCGCCCAAATTCGTCATAAGGGGTAAATATATACCCTGGTTCGGATACAGGTGGTCAGACATCTTTAAATCGTGTTTGAAAATTTCGTACCCAACAACCGGCGACAATTTCCACCCGCCAATATCCCAAATATGGTGCGCCCCAAGTCCAACACGCAAATGATGCGAACGCCCCGATTGGTCACCCATAGATATTGTAAATATACCTTCGTTTGGACGCGCCCAATCGTATGGTTCCAAATCATAATCCATGGACAGGCCGCCATGTGACATATCGCCATAGGTATATTCACCAAACGCAAACATATCAAAACTGCGCAACGAAAAATTATGACGCGCACCGACGGTAGCCTCGTTAAAAACCATATCGTCCCATTTCAGGATTGAATTTACACCCGTTTTAAAATCGAAATCTGCAAACCGACGCGAATAACCACCATATATGTATGTAGACCGTTCAATATCCGTCGTTGTCGCAACACCGTTTACCGTCATTGCGCCCGAATTTGTATATGTCATGCCATCGACATATTCGGCAACATCGGGTGCCTTTTTATATTCATTGCGATATGTATATGTGCGGGTGCCTACAACCTGTTTCGACCCGGATGGGCCAACGTATTTTGTATAGCCCTTGTTCGCGTATTCGCCATAATTCAACTGATTAGAATTTGATTTCGCGTTTTTTTGATAATAAACCGGCACCCCTTCATTCGCGCCAAATGCCGCAAAATGAATCAAAACCGCCGGTAAAAACGAAAATAACGCCTTTCTCATTCCTGTTCTTGGGTCATTATATCACAATTAAAAAAATATATAAAGCAAATTTATTACTTGCCCTTTGGCGGGTTGGTTGTAATATATTCGGGCCATGAATAAAGCCCATAATATCTATATCCATGTTCCGTTTTGCGTTCAAAAGTGTAAATACTGCGCGTTTTTTTCGCGGGCATGCGGCACGCCAAATTGGGATGAATACGCGAATTCTATAATCGGCGAAGTCGAACATTTTTCACGCATTTTGGGGCGGATTCAGGTTCCGACAATATTTTTTGGTGGTGGAACGCCGTCTTTGATGCCGGTATGGGTTTTTACAAAAATTATAGATTCAATTCGCAAAAACTTTGAAGTGAACACCAATGCCGAAATTACAATCGAATCCAATCCCGGCACGATAGATGAAAATAAACTTGGCGAATTTTGTGCGGCGGGCGTAAACAGGCTGTCCATCGGGGTGCAATCTTTTGATGACGATAAATTAAAATTCTTGGGTCGCATTCACAACGCAAACGATGCGCGCACATTGATAGATGCCGCAATTAAACGCGGCATTCGCGTGTCGGCCGATTTTATTTATGGGCTGCCCGGCGACACCACCAAAGATGTTATCGATATATGTAATGAAATAAATAAAATTGGTTTGACACATTGTTCTTTGTATGAATTGACAATTGAACCAGACACAGCCTTTGGAAAAATGGAACTGGCCATGCCGGATAATGATACAATGGCGGAAATGTATATTGCGATTGAAAATAATTTGAACATTCCGCGGTACGAGGTTTCAAACTATGCCGCGGCCGGCTACGAATGTCGGCACAACCAAAATGTATGGGACGGTGAACCGTATATTGGCATTGGAATTGGCGCGGCGGGACGCGTATTTATGGACAATGTGTGGTATGAAGAATTGGGTGGGGGAAAAATGTTTCAACCCATGTCGGATGACGCGCGCGCCATTGAACGCGTGATAACCGGCATGCGAACGATGCGCGGCGTGCGCATGGACAGCGCAACAAAAAAAATATTAAATTTGGAATTTGCAAAATCACATACTGATATGGTAATGTTTTCGGGTGACCGATTGCACGCAACAAAAAGTGGCATTTTGGTCTTGGATGATTTAATAGAAAAATTGGTGAAGTAAAATGCGACATACATGGTTAAATATTTTGGGAACAATCGCCGTTGTGGCGTCTGTAATATTTGCAATAAAAATCAAGGGGGAAAAAGTAATGAACACGGGTATAAAAATCGACAGCGTTGAAACATCGGTAAATCCGGCGGATGATTTTTTTGACTATGCGACACTGCGTTGGCGGCGTGCAAATCCGATTCCGGATGATTATGTGCGATATGGTGCATTTGAAATACTGCATGATACAAATTTGAATCGCGTGCGCGAAATTGCCGAAAAAGACACGGGCAAAATTGGAACACTGTATAAAATTGCAATGGACGAAGCGCGCCTTAATACCGACGGTGTTGTTGGGGCAAAAAAATACTTTGATGAAATTGACGCAATAAAAAGCAAAGACGAATTGCCGGAATACCTTGGGCGTATGCATGGATTTATATCTTCGTTTTGGGGGGACAGCGTTGGTTTGGATGAACGCGACAGCGAACATTACCTTTATAACATTCACCAAGGTGGAATCGGATTGCCACGCGATTACTATTTTGACGATGACGCGCGCACGGCGGATATTCGCAAAAAGTATGTCGATTTTATTTCCAAACAATTAAAAAATTTTGGTGTCAATGCGGATGCAAAAAAAATCTATGCATTAGAAGAACGCATGGCAAAATCTTTCCACACCAAAGAGGTTTTACGTGACCCACATGCAAACTATCACAAAATGTCGCGTGATGAATTTGTGCGCGAAATTGCCGGTTTTGATTGGAAAAAATATTTTGATGTGCGTGGCGCAAACGCGGCCGAATTTATAAACGCCGGTCAACCAAATGCAATTCGTGAATCGGTGAAAATTATAAATGATTCAGATTTGGATTTGATAAAATCGTATCTTAAATATCGTGTGATTTTGGCGGCCGATACATTTATGGACGACAAAACATACGATATATCGTTTGATTTCTTTAATCGTGAAATGTCCGGGCAAAAAGAAAAAAAGCCGCGTTGGAAACGCGCCATCGCGATGCTGGATGACACATTGGGCGAAGAAATTGGTCGCATATATGTTGAAAAATATTTCTCGGCGGGTGCAAAAAGACGTATGGAACAATTGGTTGAAAACCTGCGCAGGGCATACAAAATGCGAATTGAAAAATTGGATTGGATGTCGGATGATACGCGCGGGCGCGCAATTGAAAAACTGGACGCGTTTCGTGCCAAGATTGGATACCCCGACAAATGGCGTGATTATTCAAAAATGAATATTGATGCAAATGAAAGTTTGTTTGAAAATATGATGCGTGTCGCAAAATTCGAAGACGATTTTTGGATGGAAAAAATCGGTCAAGAAAAAGATCCAACAATTTGGTATATGAATGCGCATGAAATCAACGCATACTATGACCCATCTGCGAACGAGATTTGTTTTCCCGCGGGCATATTGCAACCACCATTCTTTGATATGAATGCCGACGATGCATTTAACTATGGTGCGATTGGTGCGGTTATCGGGCACGAAATGACGCATGGGTTTGATGATATGGGACGGCATTTTGATGCGAATGGAAATATGCGCGATTGGTGGACCGCGGATGACGCCGCCGCGTTCGAAGCACGCGCCGATGTTATGCGCAAATTCTTTGATAACATTTTGGTTGCGCCAAACACGCACGCAAACGGGACATTTACATTGGGTGAAAATTTGGCGGATTATGGTGGTGTGACAATCGCGTACACTGCATATAAAAACTTTGGACGCGAATCAGGTGTTGTTCAAAACTTTACACCCGACATGCGGTTCTTTATCGCATACGCGGGCGTGTGGGCGGGACACATTCGCCCAGAACAGGTTATTGTTCAAACGAAAACAAACGAACATTCATTAAATCGTTGGCGCGTAAATGGAATTTTGCCGCACATAGATGCATGGTATGATGCGTTTAATGTGGATACGAAAAATAAACTGTATGTTGCACCGGAAAAACGCGTGCGGCTTTGGTAGAAAGTGGTTAGTGTTAGTGGTTAGTGTTAGTGGATAGTGTAAGTGGTTAGTAAAACCTGGAATCATTTCGTAATTGTGAACAAATTCCAGGAATTACTAACCACTATCAATTTGCACTAATCACTAACACTAACCACTATTTCTTTGATACGCGGGCGCGAAATTCATTGCATGGACGGAATGTTGCAACGCGACGGGCGGAAACTATTGCGGCCTCGCCTGTTTTGGGGTTGCGCGCGACACGCGCCGATTTGTCCAGAATTTTAAATGTCCCAAAACCGGAAAATTTAACCTCTTCCCCGTTGATAAGAGATTCGCAAATCTCGTCAAAAATTATGTCTATCAATTTCCCAGATTGGGACGCCGTGAACCCAAATTCATCACGCAGTTTCATTGCCAAATCATTTCTTGTTATTGTTGCCATTTCTTTTACCCCTTTTTGTATTTATACCCTTATCAGTGTCGCACCCCAGGTCAGACCACTGCCAAACGCGGGATACAAAACCAACTGGCCATGTTTAATTATTTTGTTATCGAATGCGTATGCCAACGCCAACGCGCCGGACGCCCCCGATGTATTTGCATGCCGGTCCACCGTCACCAATATTTTTTCCATCGGAAACCCAAGGCGCGCCGCACACGATTGAATAATCCTGATGTTTGCCTGGTGCGGCACAATCCAGTCTATGTCATCCTGGGTAATGCCGGCGTGATCCATAATATAACGTGCCGCATCCGGCATCAAAGATACCGCCATTTTATATGTTTCCGGGCCGTTCATAATAATTCTGTGGTCTGGGGATCCATGCAACATATTGAACATCTTGCCATCCGCCATAACAACCGTATCGATTATGCCAGAATAACTTGAAGTGCTGCGTTCAAAAATCAGTGCGCCCGCGCCGTCCCCAAACAAAACCGCCGTTGACCGGTCGGTCATATCAACAAAGCGCGACATTTTTTCCGCACCAACAATCATAATGCGTTCATGCATGCCGGCGGTAAAGAACCCGCGTGCGCAATGCAGGGCATATATAAACCCAGTGCACGCACCGCGCACATCAAACGCCGGAATATTTTTTGTTGCGCCCAGTGCACCGGATACCTGGACCGCGACAGACGGAAAATCCAATTCCGGTGTGGTTGTTGCGACAATAATCATATCAATATCGTCAATCGTCAAATTCGCATTCGCCAACGCCGCACGCGCCGCATTTGTCGCCATATCGGCCACGGTTTCGTTTTCCGCGGCAAAATGGCGTGCGCGAATACCGGTGCGTTCAACAACCCATTCATCGGTCGTATCCATCACGCGTTCAAAGTCCGCGTTTGTCATAACGCGGGATGGCAAATAAGAACCATATCCAATAAGTCTGTTTCCCATACTTTAAAAACCTGTATTTTTTGTGTTTAGTATTATACAGATTTTAATATAACTTGCAATATCAAAATCTGGGATTAAAATAAAAACGCGTGTCCCCATAGTTCAATTGGATAGAACAAGTTCCTCCTAAGAATTAGATGCTGGTTCGATTCCGGCTGGGGATACCAAGTTAAAAGGCCGAAATATGAAGAATAAAAATCGTGCGATTGGTTTGGGAATTGTGGCGGGGTTGCTGCCGCACCTGTTTTGCTGTGTATTGCCGGTGGTGTTGGGAATCCTGGGGATGATTGCCCCCGATTTTGCAGACCATAAAATCATTCCAGAATGGGCCGAAGGTTGGTTATTTGGCTTTTCAATTTTAATGTTGATACTGTCGTGGATTTTGTATTTTCATAATCACGATTGCGGGTGCGAACATTGCGATAAAACACACCACCACCGCACCCAGATGATAATTTTAATTATTATCACGATTATAACCATCGCGGCCATCGCCGCACATATGGTGATTGAACATTAGTGGTTAGTGTTAGTCAGTCACGACCGGTATCGCCACCATTTCCGCCACCGCTGTTTGAACTGGCAACACAAGATGTTCCATTCCATGTACCACCAACATCGGTACAGGCACTCTCTTTGGTGCACGCATCTAAATTATCATTACAACACATACTCCTACCCGATGCGCTTGACATACATGATGGTGTACTGCCACTGAAACACCAATGGGCGCCACTGATATCTGTACAAGCCTCTAAAGTAGTGCAACCGGGCAAATTATCCAATGAACATTTGCCAAGATCGCAACTTGCATTATATGCACCGGCATTGTTTAATGTCGCACCAGATTCTTGACACCAATATCTGTATTCGGCATCGCCTTTATCAGGATTGGAAAGACCCGTACGATAAATTTTAAATTCGCCCCCAACATTGGCTGTATCAACAATCGGGTTACGTGCCCATCCGGCATAAAGGTGTATCACATCGGTTGATTTGATTTCGGTACATGACCATATTTGCCAACGTGAATTTGCATAATTTTCCAAGACATCATTTAATGGTATATAATTCAAATCACCACTGCTGTTTTTCTTTAGTCCCAAACGCGCCCGTCCCCATGTATTGGTATTAGATGTGACCAGGTTGTTCGCAATCGTATTACGATATCCCCAATACTGAATACACCCCGCCGGTAGGTCATTACCCAAAACATTGTGGTCACCCGGCTGACAATCGCTGCCACTGGGGCGGGTCGGATAATTCAGCAAATAAAATCCACGCAACGTCCAATTAGAATCGAAATTCGATGGCACATTAAGGCGATTTACTATGTTACCCCCAGAATCTTTATATGTTGCGTTGCCAGGGGTAAGATCCGTTGGATTTTTCCATTCATAATCATATGTTGGTCCATCAACGCAACCCGACGGCCATAAACCCGGACCTTCGGCCGCGGTATAACCCTGGGGGACACTTCCTGTATTTGCCCAACGCCATGTAAACGTTTCATACGTTTCCGGGCACCAATGGAATTTAACCTTGAACTTACGATAATATTGACATCCGCCTTTACCATTATTGCCAAGATCATTTGGAGAAGTTTCGCCACCCGAAAAATCTGACGGGACACCATTGGAATTAAACCCAGGCGTCAAAGAACCCCAATCAACATATGTTGCATAGTCAACTCTACCTTCTTCTTTATCAGATTCGGCCATTGCATTAGAGTCTACACATACACCATTCGTATTTTTTATTCCATTGCCGGCGCATGTATTTGTGGTGCGCAGGGTGACGGTCGAATCAAGACCTTTGGCATTAACCTGGCGACCGGTTAATTTCAAATCACCGGTGGAATCCATTAAAACCGTACCATCCGGCAATGTAAATCCGGAAAACACTTCGTCACGATTATTGGCAATGTCCATAAATTTTTCCGCAATTGCCTCGCTGGTCACAACATTTTGCGTGGGACAACAACCCTCACCCTGGTGTTGAATACTGCAAAACGTGTCACAATTACCATTTGTATCGTAATACACGTGTAAATCGAACGCCATTGCCGAAACAGGTCCCAACAGTAAAGGTAAAATAAAAATTCTTTGTTTCATTGTTATATCTCCGCAAAAATTAGTTTTGACCGGCAGATGCACCATCCGCTGTATTTTCAGAAGTTAAATTGAGAACGCCATTATAATTTGCAAAATCTGCTGGATGATCGGGATCAACTATTTCCGGACAACTAGTACCAATCGACCTTATAGAACACACGCCGGTATTATTATTCCAACAATTTCCTACCTTTTCACACTTATCTTTTGTATCGCAATTATCCGTACTACCGAAACAACATGATGATCTTGCACTGGAATTAAATGCACATGTAGCAGTTGTTCCATTTGATGTGCAATAATCATAATTACTACCTAATCCTTTACAACTATCACCAGTGGTGCATCGTGATAGATCATTCGCATTGCATACACATTGAGTTGCCTTCCGACAACTTGGCGATGTGGCGGTGGTACTGGCATAACACCATGTTCCGCCTACGTTTGATGCGGTGCATGTTTCCTCACTGGTGCAATATGATAAATTACCAGCACTGCATTGCGTATTATCACCAGATGCCCTCCATTCAATATTGCAAGTTGCATTTCCAGTTATATTTCGAGAGTTTCCAACACTGACCGAGAATGAAGTACCAGTAGAGGTATATGTACATCTAAATCCGAGTGGTTCAAATCCAGAATAATTACATTTTGAATTTACAGTCGAAACACTTGCAAATGGAAAACTAATGCTAGCTGTTGTCCCACTTTGTGATTGTGTCCATGTGATGTTATTTGTAACATTCGGCTTGTTACAATCATAGGTTACAGTATAACTGTATGTACCCGGTGTTGGGGTGGGATCGTCACCGTCACCAGATGCGCCGCTGCAATCGGTCGTGCCGGTGGTTATGCCGCATACCCAACGCGACATATCGGACGGTGTCGGATCCACAACCGAATAACCGTTCACCGACATACATGTGACAATTGTCGAACGACATGCGTTGATGGCAATGTTCGCACGAACATTATTCACAGTAAGTGTTTCTTCATCAAACGGATAATTGTTCTGGGACAGGCATGTCGTCACATCGGTAATACAACTTTCCGCGTGTTCCGCCAATATTTCGTCTTGTTTCGCCTTTATCTGGACCAACATCCGCGCAAGGTATTGCTTTACAACCTCGTTTTCGGCGTCGTATTTGCGCGACGAACCGTTGCCGGTGTATGTGTAATCCTGGCATTTATTTAATACAGACATACACATGCCGTAATTGCGGTCTTTTTCATTATAGCCAATCTTGTTCTGAATAAATTCCGACATGCCCAAACCGCCGGATTTCGCGTTCGCCAACGATATGGTTTTATCGATATAATCCGATAAATTGCCGTTGCCAGTATCCAAACTGTAACTGTTCCAGGCGTTTTTGCAATTCGGGCTTGTGATACCCGTTTGGCCATCGCCATAATTCCAAACGTTATACAGGTTCATGTCGCATACATTGCCATTCAAAACACCCGTTGCGTTTTCATTATCGCCAATGCCATTGACCGCGCGGCCCGGGTCGGAACCAATCACGATTTCGCCATTCACAATATAACGGCCGGACGGGTCAAGGCACTTTTCATAATCGGTGCCGCATACATATTCATCCTGCATACAGGAATCAAGCGCGTTTATGCATCCACGCATGTCGTATTCGTTTTTCGATTGTTCCACAAGCAGGCGCGCCTTTTGCAGAACGCTTTTCGCGTTGCGAACCGTCGCAACCATTTGGTCGTTGGAATCATTAAGGCTGCGTTCATAGGCGATACATTCTTTGTCGATTTCCAAATCGTATGCGTTCGTTATCAACGACGCGTCAACACCCGCCGCCGTGCAAGAACGCAAAACGTTCGTTTTGCAACGATTGGTCGCAGTATTAAATAACTGGGCCCCGCGTTGATTGTTTATGCCCGATGTGTTGCCCGTCAACCCACCCCAAAGCGCAGATAAATCGAAACCAGTGCTGTCGATTGTAAAGTCAAGCAGACCCGATAAATCAAACGACAAACCCGATGATGTGTTCGACGACGCGGTACCCGATTGAACCTCTATTATCATATCGCGAACCTTGTCAAGGCTGGTCTTTAACTGACTGGTGTCTGTTGTTGTTTGCATTTTTAATTCGGCCTCGGTCTGGGTGAACAGGGTTTCAACCTCGCGCGCACTTAAACCAATGTATTGAATCTTTTGTGCAACCTCTTGCAATTCTTCGGTGGCGGATTTCAATGCGGCCTCGGCCTGGGCATAGTTGGTGATATTGGCACTGCAACTGCACCGGCCCTGGTTATCGTCCAAGACATTACAATAATTATCCATACACGCCGCATATTGCGCCTTGCAATAATCCGTCATTTCGGCAAGTTCGTCCATCGCGGACAAATCCGCCGCCGTCACCGATACATCCGCCGTCGTCGACAGGTTGTTCATGGTCGAAACACGTATCGTCGGCGCACGATTGCCACGGACACTGGCGCGATTACGGTCGCTGTCAAACGGGTTATATTGTTTGGTGGGACTTTCAAGTGTCACAAGGTTATTTGTACCGGCAACATTCGATGAATTTAAATGAACCGTTGGCGCCGAACTGGCGACGGTTATAACCGACGGACGCGCCGCCGCGCGTGATGTTGTCGCGCGCGAAGAATTTGCCGCCGTTGCCGTTCGGCCGGATGTCGTGGCGCGCGATGTTGTTGTGCGCGCAACCGTTCCGGCACCCGACGCGCCCGCGCGGGTCGTCGCCGCCGTTGTGCGCCCCGCACCGCCCGTTGCACGCGTTGCCGCCGCACGCGTCGCCGCAACATTTGATGTCGCACGCGTTGCCGCGGTTGATGTCGTCCGCGAAGTCGTTCCACGCGACGATACCGCACGTGACGATGTCGTGCGCGCAGATGTCGCACCGGACGCGCCACGCGACGCCACCGCACGCGAAGAATTCGCCGCCGTCACACGATTTGACGCCGCACCTGCCGCCGTCGCCGGAACCGTGCGTCCAACCGTCGTCCGATTTGTATTCGAACGCGTCGATGTAGATGTGCGCGAATTTTGAACGGAGGAATTTATTGCGTCATCATCGACATCTGAATCCGAATACAGTCCGTATTCATCCAATAAAATCGGGTTGCCGTTTTCATCGTAAACGACATCCGAATATTCAATTCCATCTTCATAGAAAACCGGTGCAACTTCGCCAAACGCGGGCAACACAAGCAGTCCACCAATAAATATAGCAAGTCTTTTCATTGTAAATTTTTCCTTCCGTTCCGTATTATTTTATCATTACACGCATAATCAACGCAAGTGAAAAAAATTATTATTTAGTGGGTAGTGTTAGTGGTTAGTGGGTAGTGGGTAGTGTTGGCACGGGAAAAAAATCTGGTGCAAATTCGGCTTGCCAAAAAATTATATGCGAATATAATAAATTATATCAACAATTTGGGGTGCGATGATTTGGTCAAAATTTTCTTGGATACTGTTGACGTTGCCGTTCGTGGGGTGCACAACCATCCCAACCAGTCTGCGTGACCGGCGACTTGCCAACTATAACCCAAAAATCGTCGCGGCCGATGCAGAATATGACCCAATGGCAACGCCAATCGCAATGCAATACAAAACCGAACTTTCGCGCGATAAAAATATAAGCGGCGCAAGCCTTATTGAAGACGGCCTTTCGGCGTTCGTTATTCGCGCCGCGTTCGCACGAATGGCAACCAAGACTATCGATGTTCAGACATATATTTACAGTAATGATTTTTCTTCGCGAATACTTATTGGCGAATTGAAAAACGCCGCAGACCGCGGGGTCAAGGTGCGAATACTGATTGACGATTATGGAACAAATTCTGATATCGCAGATGTGATTTTATTAAATCAACACCCGAATATAGAGGTTAAAATATTTAATGCCGTAAAGTATCGGGCCCGCATTTTGTACTATCCGCAAATTTTGATGGATTTTAATCGGCTGAATTCCCGTATGCACAATAAACTTTTTATAGTGGACAATATTGCGCTGATTACCGGTGGCCGCAATGTAGGCAGTAATTATTTCATGCCGGAAACATCTGCGAATTTTTCCGACACAGATGTTTTGTTCTTGGGCGATATAACACGCGGCGCCGCGGACAGTTTTAATCAATACTGGACACACCATTTGGCCGTGCCTGCATCCGTTATTCCAAAGGCCGCTTCACGCCACGCGATGCGAAAACTGGAACAAAAATTCAAGGAAATCGAACGCAACAGTGCGGATACTGTTCGCCGATACAACAAAATTATATCACTTGGGGTATATGAATATAAAAATAAACTGTTCGATTTTTATTGGGGGCACGGACGATTTATCGCAGACCCACCCGGCAAGGTCGAAATGCCAATGGCACGCAAAGAAAAATATATTGGCGAAATTATCGTGGCATTAAACAGACTTTGGCGCAAAACCAAAAAAAGCGTCTATGTGTCGGCGGCATATTTTGTCCCCGGGCGTGGTGGTATGGAAATGATGATGGACGACGCGAAATCCGGCGTGAAAATTACCGTGGTCACGAATTCTTTGGCGTCCACCAATGCACCGACGGCGTTCGGAAAATGGGAAAATTATCGCGATGAACTGATTGACGCCGGGGCCGAAGTATATGAATTTATGATGTCGGCGGAAAACCTGCGCGACCGGCGCATGGCACACGGACATAAAAAACCGCACTTTTCGGTAATGCACAGCAAGACGATTGTGTTCGATGATAAAATTTCTTGGATAGGCAGTTTTAACCTTGACCCGCGCAGCGCGTATTACAACACCGAAAATGTTGTAATCTTTGAAAACCCGGAATTTGCGGCACGCGTGCGCGATATGATTTTGCGCGACACACAAACATCTTGGCGGGTGACGCGCAAAGGCGGCAAAACCACCTGGCACGGTATGCGACCCGGCGACACCGCACCACGAAAACACACCCACGACCCAGACACGAGTATATTTAGAAGAATTTTCAAAAAAATTACAAAAATTATTCCAGAAAAATTCGTCTAATTTTAATGCATTAGGCGCGGCCCAAAAATTTTTTTCATTTTTTTGTATTTTTTCGCTTGACCCACGATTCGTTTTTATTCTATCATCCGTGTATAGACAAAGGGATTACAAACAAAACCCCCAGAAACCCAAGGAAAACGCGGATTTTTGGGAAAAACAAATAACAAAACAGAAATTTAATTCGGTAATTTGTAAATACACTGTGTAAATACAAAATCGCGTTGAATTTTTGAAAACCAACGCCCGGAAAGGAGGGACACATGCCAAAAAACATCAAAGAAATTATGATTGCCCTGCACAAGGTTTTAAGCACAACCGTGTGGGTGAATGCCGACCGCCAGATTGTATCGCTTAGCGATGAATTGCAAATCGGTCATAATAACGCGCCACGTTCTATCGAAGATTTGCCACGAACATCGTTGATTGGGGCATACGTGTCATTGCAAATCCGGACAGATAACTTTGAAGTTGCGGCGGAAAGTTTAGATACAAAAGAATTGGCGTTGCGTGTAAAAGGAATGGTCTTTGCCGAAGCAAAGCGCATAATGGATGCCGAAAGCACCGAATCCACGGGCGGCATCGCAATGGCGGCATAGTTTTTACACAGCAAACAAACAAGTTTCCGGTTTCCGGAAAGGAAGGAGAGCACGTCGGCAAGTAATTGCCGACGTTGTGTTTTTTGTTAGATAAAATTTTCTATAACAAAAATAAAAATTATGGCAAATTCCACAACAGGCAATTTTCATCTGTTTCTGCGGCACCGTCCAACCACCGAACACAGACTTTTTTGTTTTGTTTATTTAGTATGTTCAAATGCGTTTTACGAAAAGCTTCGTTTATAACACCCGCAGAAATTAGGGCGT
This sequence comes from uncultured Pseudomonadota bacterium, assembly GCA_902801125.1. Taxonomy (GTDB): domain Bacteria; phylum Pseudomonadota; class Alphaproteobacteria; order Rs-D84; family Rs-D84; genus Enterousia. Next base: position 40,099 of record CADCGT010000003.1, read on the forward strand.
TGTTCATATCGCTGTCACTATATCCGAACATGTCTATCATACCCTTAATCGCAGATTGCGTAAAAAAAATCCCTTGGTAAAGAGCATTTCCCATCCAATCGTTTGTAAGGTACCAAGCTCCATCTGTGCCACCATATATAATGGGACGTTTTGCCACAACGCCATTTGTATTTGTATCTGTTATAACAGAATCCGGCATGGGCATGTTATATTGGCCACCCGATGTACCACTGGCGGATATTTTATCTTGTTTTGTTGCGACCGCGGTGTCAACATAGTCTTGGGTTGTTACGGTTTGTGTGTCTGCCAATGCGCCCGTTGATAAAATCGCGGCAACCGCACTGAATAATAATGTTTGTTTCATATACTCCCCTTTTCTTTGTGTAATAAAACAACCGTCAATGGAAATGACGGTCGGGGTGTTCAAAAATCATATTTCCAACGATCCCGACGAATTTCGGCAATGCCTGTTGTATATTTCGCCGGCACCCCGAACCGCATGCGGTCGGGGATAATTCTTTCGGTGCCAAAAAACGGAATTATCGCGGAATTACGATGTCCATCAGGCACCGGGAAATATGGACTTTTGAAGGTCCCGAAACGAATTCCCATTCGATTCAACTGTAATTTTATCAAAAATATGATTTTTAATGCAAGCGTTTTTTATAAAAATACCAAATACGACAATAATTATTCTTGCAATTCGGTGCGGATGGGGGCAAGTGTTGCCGCGTGCGAACGAATTGTTTCGTTCAAATCATTCTTGGCCAGGTTAAATGCATACTGAATCGCATTTGCAAACGCCAATGCATCCGAATTTCCGTGCGTTTTAACCGCAAAGCCCTTTAACCCCAAAAATGTCGCACCGGCATAGGAACGCGGGTCTATTTTATGCTTTAACCGTTTGAACACATGCACCAAGAAAAACGCACCAATAATCGCCAGCCATGATTTCTTCATATTCTCGCTTATTACGCGTTTAATCAGTTTTGCCGTGCCTTCAACCGTTTTCAAAACTATGTTGCCGGTAAAACCGTCCGTCACAACAACCTGGACCCGGCCGGCACTTATATCCGTTGGTTCAACAAACCCAAGGTATTCATACGGCAACGCGTCGCGATGTGCATTCAAAACATTATTTAATTTTTGCAGTGTTTCATTGCCCTTGGTTTCTTCTTCGCCAATATTCAAAACACCCAATTTTGGACGCGGCATGTTGCCTATTACTTCGGCATAGACGCCGCCAAGAATCGCAAAGTCAAACAAATCGCCCGCGTCACATTTAACATTTGCACCCAAATCCAAAACCACCACGCGGGAATCACCCGCACCCGACGGCAACATTGTTGTTATCGCCGGACGCGAAATACCATCAACCGTCTTTAACGCCAATTTCGAAAGCGACATCAACACACCCGTGTTTCCGGCACTTACCACCGCGGATGCGTTGCCTTCGCGGACATCTTTGATTGCCATATACATAGAGGTGTTTTGTGCATGGCGAATAACATCGCGAATCTTGTCCGTCATGCGAATTACATCGGGGGCGTCAATTATCGTAGAATTACGCGCAACACGTGGATATTTTGCAAGCATTTTACGCAAACGCGTCGCATCGCCAAACAAATGAAAATGCACATCAGATTCGCCGTGTTGATACAAAAATTGATTCATACCACCAAGCGCAACGGCGGGACCGCGGTCACCGCCCATCGCATCTATCGCAATAATTCTTTTGTTTTCCGACATGTTGCATTAAAAATGCAGACAGGCACAACCGCGCCATATCTGCAAAATATATTGGTTTATTTATTATTTTGCACCGCACGCAGGGCATACATGATGTGGACGTTTCTTTTCGCCACAGGTTTTGCATACACCGCATGGCATAACCGCCAAACCATCGTGTGAACGACGTTGTGCGCTGCGGGCTTTACTTGTTTTGCTTCTTGGAACTGCCATTTTTACTATCCTTTTTTATTACAGTTTTTTATTCTATTACAATATCAGACTTTTGCAAGGAAAATCTAATCACAATGTTTGTCCGGGATTGATGACGGTTATATCAACCGACACCAACCCGGATTTTTCCCCTTACAAATCCAATAACTGTTGATGTTCGCCACCTTCGCGTGCCAATTTTTCGGCCTTTTCTTCCGCCCGCGCTATTTCGCGCACGCGACGGACGTATGCACCCGTGCCAATCGGGATAAGACGACCAACAATCAAGTTTTCATTTATACCAACCAATTTATCGGTCGAACCATTGATTGCCGCATCAACCAAGACCTTGGTCGTTTGTTGGAACGACGCATTGGAAATGAACGAACGTGTGGTAAGTGACGCACGGGTAAGTCCAACCAAAACCTGGGACGCAACCGCCGGACGACCACCATCATGCACAACGCGCGCATTTTCTTCTTCGAAATCGACACGGTCAACCACATGTCCGGTCAAGAACACTGTGTCACCCGGGTCGGTAATTTCAACACGACGCGTCATTTCACGTATCAGAATTTCAATGTGTTTGTCGTTGATAGACACACCCTGGAGGCGATAAACCTGTTGAATCTGTTCAACCATAAATGTCGCAAGTGCTTTTTGGCCCAATATGCGCAAGATATCTTGCGGAACCGGATCACCATCGACCAATTTATCGGCCTTTTTCACGGTATCGCCACTGCGCACCAAAAGGTTTGTTCCCTTTGGCACGGCGTATTCAACCGGCGCGGTCCCATCATCGGGTTCAATACGAACAATAATCTTGGATTTCGCGTCTTCCAATTCAATTGTTCCATCGATTTCCGCCAACAAAGCCGGGTTGGACGGACGACGAACCTCTAATAATTCTTCAACGCGCGGCAAACCACCCGTAATATCGCCTGTACGACGCGCCTGGACCGGGATGCGTGCCAATACATCACCCGCCGCAACGGTTGCGCCGTTTGCAACATTCAACACCGAATGTATCGGCAACAGGTATTCTGCAACCTTTTTCCCGCCCAAAGACAAGACATTACCCTTGTCATCGACCAAGCGAATTGCCGGTTGCAAAGCCTTTTTCGTATTTGCCTTCCAATTTATAACCTTGCGCGAAGTGATACCCGTTGTGGAATCAATTTCTTCTTGGAATGAAACATTTTCAACCAAGTCATTGAATGCCACAATACCATCTTTTTCCGCGATGATTGTGTTAGAATATGGATCCCATTCGGCAACCTTGGCGCCTTTTTCGACCATATCGCCATCGTTGACAATCAACATAGACGCGTATGGCAAACCGCAACTAAACAATTCTTCGCCTTTGTCTGATGTGACCGTCATTTTTCCGTTACGCGACAGAACAACAATGCGCCCCGCCGAATTTTTAATAGTGTTCACACCCGATAATTTTACCTTACCGGCAACTGGGACCTCGATATAATGACTTTCGGCACCACCGGACGCGATACCACCAATGTGGAAGGTACGCAATGTCAACTGGGTTCCAGGTTCACCAATGGATTGACCGGCAACGACACCGACGGCTTCGCCGACATGCACCAACGATTGACGCGACAAATCCATACCATAACATTTTGCGCACAAACCATCACTGTGACAGGTTAAAACACTGCGCACATCGACGGACGGCAGGCCAGATTCGTTGATTTTACGCGCCGCAACCTTGGTCACCAATTCACCCGCCGGAACAATAACTTCCTTGGTAATTGGGTGAATAATATCGTGTGCCGCGGTCCGACCCAAAACAACATCGCCCAATGGCACAGACAGTGTGCTGCCTTGGTACACCGGTTTTGCAGTGATAAATTCACTTGTTCCGCAATCGTGTTCGGTAATAACCGTGTTCAATGCCAAATCGACCAAACGACGCGTCAAATAACCCGCCTGGGCCGTTTTCAACGCGGTATCCGACAGACCCTTGCGCGCACCGTGGGTGGATGTAAAGTATTCCGCCATGGTCAGACCTTCCTTGAAGTTCGAAATAATCGGAACTTCGATAATCGAACCGTCGGGCTTTGACATCATACCACGCATACCCGCCAACTGTTGAATCTGGTTCTTGGAACCACGGGCCTTGGAATCCGCCATCATATAGATGGAATTCCAATTGTCGCCGGTGCTTTTGCCCAATGCCGCATATGCGATTTTACCAAGGTCTTCGGTCGTGCGTTGCCACATATCGATAAGTTTGTTATAACGTTCGCCCGATGACAACAAACCGTTTTGATATTGGTCTTCGATATCGGCGGCGGCCTTTTCGGCGGCGGCAATCATTTTTTCTTTTTCCGCCGGAATGACAACATCGTCGAACCCAATGGAAATACCACTGCGGGCGGCCTGTTCAAAACCGGTGTTCTTTAACGCATCGGCCAACAAAATCATCGCTTTATCGCCACAGCGTTCATACGTCGTGGACAACAATTTTTCGATTTCTGGACGGCCCATAACCTTGTTCACCAAATCAAACGGCATATTTTCAGATTTCGGCAACAATTCGCCAATAATCATACGACCCGCCGTTGTTTTATAATTTTTACCATCAATACGCGCAACAATTGGCGTGTGCAGTGTAATTGTTTTGTTTTCCAATGCCAATTCCACTTCGTCCATACCACTGAAACGCGGTGATTTTTCGGTGTGTTCGCCGTTTATCAACGAAATATAGTAAATACCCAATACCATGTCTTGGGACGGCACAGTCATTGGTTCACCATTCGCCGGCGACAACACATTGTTTGTAGACAACATCAATGTGCGGGCTTCTAATTGCGCCTCAAGCGAAATTGGAACGTGCACAGCCATCTGGTCACCGTCAAAGTCCGCATTGAATCCTTTACATACCAATGGGTGCAGACGGATTGCCTTGCCTTCTATCAATACCGGTTCAAACGCCAATAATGACAAACGGTGCAAAGACGGCGCACGGTTCAACAACACCGGATGTTCGTGAATAACCTTTTCCAAGATTTCCCAAACAATATCTTCGCCATTTTCAACCATTTTGCGTGCGGTCTTTAATGTGTTGGCATAATCACCCGCCATAAGGCGCGCAAACACAAACGGTTTGAACAATTCCAACGCCATGGCCTTGGGCAAACCAACCTGGTGCATCTTTAACGATGGTCCGGACACAATCACGCTGCGCCCCGAATAATCCACACGTTTACCCAACAAATTCATACGGAAACGGCCCGATTTACCACGCAATGACCCCGACAAGGATTTAAGCGGACGACGATTTTGTGAAACCATCGGACGCGCCTTGTGTTCGTTGTCGAACAAGGAATCGACCGCTTCTTGCAACATGCGTTTTTCGTTACGAATAATGATTTCCGGCGCATGCATTTCCATAAAGCGTTTCAAACGATTGTTGCGGATAATAACACGACGATACAAATCATTCAAATCAGACGCCGCGACATGTCCCGCATCCAATGTGACCAATGGACGCATATCTGGCGGAATAACCGGGATAATATCCGGCAACATCCATTGCGGTTCGGTTTTAGAATCCAAGAAAGCTTCGACCAATTTTAATTGTTTAATAATCGATTTGCGTTTTGCTTCGGATTTTGTTTCCGCCAATTCCGCACGCAGGCGCGTTCTTTCGTCGCCCATGTCAAGGTTGGCGATAATGCTGCGGACACCTTCGGCGCCGATACCGACGCGGAATGCGTCCGGCCCAAATTCTTCGACCGCGGCACGATATTCATCTTCACTGATAACATCATATTGTTTAAGGTTTGTTAAACCCGGTTCAATAACAATATAGGCATCATAGGAAATAACCTGGTCAAGTTTTTTCTGGGACAGGTTATTCAACAATGTTGCGATTTTACCTTCACGCAGGAACCATGTGTGCGCAACCGGCATCGCCAATTTAATATGCCCCATGCGTTCACGACGAACAGACGAAGAACCAACTTCGACCCCGCAACGTTCACAGATAACGCCACGGAATTTGATTCTTTTATATTTTCCGCATGCGCATTCATAATCTTTGACCGGGCCGAAAATCTTTTGACAGAATAAACCATCCGCTTCGGGCTTTAAAGAATGATAGTTGATGGTTTCTGGCTTTGTGACTTCGCCGTGGGACCAAGAAAGAATTTCTTCGGGCGATGCAATCGTCACACGCAACGCGTCAAATTGTTCCCTGGTTTCAATTTGTCCAAATATCTTTTGCAACATATTTGCCATTTTTCTAAGCTCCTTACTTAGTTTTGGTGGTTAGTGTTAGTGGTTAATGATAAATCTTTTTTACCTTCGCCACACGCCCCGTCCACAGTTTGTTGTTAGTTTTGGGTGGTGGTTATGGCCAGGAAAATCTCGCCGGCCACTAACCACTCACACTATCCCACTAATCTATTTTCTTTGGCGTTAATGCCAACCCCAATCCGCGCAATTCGCGAACGAACACATTAAATGCCTCTGGCGTTCCGGTCTGGATATCATCACTGCCGGAAATGATGGATTCGTACATCTTGTTTCGGCCGGTGATATCGTCGGATTTGACCGTCAACATTTCACGCAACAAATGCGCGGCGCCATGTGCTTCCAGTGCCCATACTTCCATTTCACCCAAACGCTGGCCACCCATGTGTGCCTTACCAGACAATGGCTGTTGCGTCACAAGTGAATAACTTGCCGTGGAACGCGCGTGAATCTTTTCGTCGACAAAGTGGTGCAATTTCAACATATACATCACACCAACCGTGACCGGGCGGGCAAATTTTTCACCCGTCACACCATCATACAGTGTGAATTGACCGGTTTCCGGCAATTTTGCCAACTTTAACATTTTGCGAACATCTTCGGGTGTTGCACCGTCGAATGTCGGGGTTGCCATTGGCACACCATCACGCAACAACGCCGCATGCGCACGAACATCGGTATCGGTCATTTTGGCTAATTTTTCCGCTGTATCTTTGCCATAGATTTTGCCCATAATCGCACGCAAATCATCCGTGACCGCACGTTTTTGTTTCACTTCGTCCAAAACCGCGCCAATTTGTTCACCCAATGCGCGTGCCGCCATTCCAAGGTGGGTTTCCAAAATCTGGCCAAAGTTCATACGACTTGGCACACCCAACGGATTCAGAACAATATCGACCGGGGTTCCATCTTCCATGTGCGGCATATCTTCGATTGGAACAACGCGGGAAACGATACCCTTGTTTCCGTGGCGTCCCGCCATTTTATCACCCGGCTGTAATTTCATTTTGTGGGCGATATAGACCTTGACTTCTTTCAAGACACCGGCATTCAACGAATTGCTTTCGGTTGCCTTTTCGATTTCGCGGTCGGCATTTTCATTTAACTGTTTCAGTTTAACAAGATGCTGTTCGCGTAATTCATCAATCTTGGCCTGGGCGGTTTTATCGGAAACAACCAATTTTTTAACATCAACCGGTTTGATACCTTCGAAAACCTCGGCTGTCAATTTTTTACCAATGAATGGTTTCAAACTGCCACTGCCGGATTCAATGGTATAACCTTCGGCGATTTGGAAAACCTGGTCTGCAAAACCCTTTTCGATAATAAGGATTTCTTCATCGCGGTCTTTATTGATTTGTTCAATCCGTTCCAATTCAATCATCTGGGTGCGTTCGTCTTTCTTGACCCCATGACGCGTCAAGATATTCACACCGATAACCGTTCCTTCTTCGTTCGGTCCCACGCGCAGCGATGTATCTTTGACATTCAACGCCTTTTCGCCAAAGATGTTACGCAACAGTGCCTCTTCGGGGGTCAACAATGTTTCAGATTTTGGTGAAACATGCCCAACCAAAATATCGCCCTGTTTTACACGCGCACCAATATAGATAATCCCAGATTCGTCCAGATTCTTTAACGCTTCTTCGCTAACATTCGGGATATCACGCGTCAAACTTTCCGGTCCCAATTGGGTATCGCGAACCTTGATTTCCTTTTCAACAATCTTGACCGAAGTATAAACATCGTCACGAGAAATCTTTTCAGAAATCACGATAGAATCTTCATAGTTATAACCACGCCACGGCACGAACGCCACCAATACATTGCGGCCCAACGCCAATTCACCATAGTTCATTGACGAACCGTCGGCAATAATGTCGCCCGCAGATACACGGTCGCCCGCCTTGACCAGTGGTTTTTGATGCAGAATTGTATCGTTGTTCGAACGTTCGTATTTTTCAAGGTTGTAAATATCAACCCCGGTCACGACATTGCGACTGTTCATACATTTTACAACAATACGTTTTGCATCCGCAGATTCCACGATACCACTGTGCTTTGCAACCTTGCCTGTACGGGAATCACGCGCCACTTCGCGTTCAATTCCGGTTCCAACCAACGGTGTTTGCATACGCATAAGCGGAACCGCCTGGCGTTGCATGTTCGAACCCATCAACGCACGGTTCGCGTCGTCATTTTCAACGAACGGAATAAGTCCAGTTGAAATCGACACCACCTGGCGCGGTTCAACGTCGATTAAATCGACTTCTTCACGCGGAACACGGGTAAATTCGCCATCAACACGCGCCGTCACCAATTCTTCGGTCAAAACACCTTTGTCATTTGTCGGGGTGTTTCCTTGGGCAATTTTGTGACCCAATTCTTCGTCCGCGGTCAAATATACCATTTTGTCGGTGATTTTGCTGTTTTCGACAACATAGTATGGTGTTTCAATAAACCCATACGGATTCACACGCGCATAGGACGCAAGGTGATTTATCAAACCAATGTTTGCACCTTCGGGTGTGTTGATGGGGCATAAACGACCATAGTGCGTCGGATGCACGTCGCGGACATCGATACCCGCGCGTTCGCGGTTCAAACCGCCCGGCCCCAATGCAGAAATACGGCGTTTGTGTTCCAATTCAGACAATGGATTATACGCATCCATAAACTGGGACAATTGGCTGGTCCCCAAGAATTCTGCGACCAAGGACATCAACGGATTCACATTGACGACATCTTGGGGTTGCATTGTCGCGATGTTCGGTGAAGACAATGCTTCACGGACAAGTCTTTCAATACGAACCATACCTGTGCGGAAATTTTGTTCCAATAATTCACCAACCGTGCGAACACGACGATTCGACAGGTTGTCGATATCATCAATTGTGTCTTTGTGGTCAATGATGTTGGTCAATGTTTTCAATACCGCCAAGAAATCGTTCTTGGTAAGCAAACGTTCGTCTTCCGGTTTTTTCCCAGAATCGATTTTTAAACGCTTGTTCATTTTGAAACGACCAACCGGCGACAAATCATAATATGCCGCTTCGAAACCTTGACGCATAAACAGGTTGATTGCCGCTTCTAGTGTTGGACGTTCACCCGGACGGATGATGTTATAGATTTCAATCAGCGCATCTTCGCGGTTCGCCGTTTTGTCCGCAACCAGTGTATTGCGCATGTGCGCGGTCATGGTTGTGTTATCAATGGAAATAATCGATATTTCTTTGACACCCAATTTTTCAATATCGCTTAATACTTCTTCGGTAATTTCGGTACCCGCCGGATATAAAGCCTCGGTTCCATTGGTGATTGGGTCAAACAGATATTCGCCAATCAATGCATCTGGGACAATTCCGAATTCTTTGGACGCCGCCATAATTTTGTTCAAACGTTTTGCGTTCAAACGGTCACCTTTGGCCGCCAATTCCTTTTTATCTTTGGGGTTTATCAAATCGTAATTCAGGCGATATTTATCCAAACCTTCGAATACAGATGTTTGACCAACCCACATTTTGCCGTTTGTCTTTAACGGTATGCGTTTATAGAACACGGACAAAATTTCGGAATCAGACATTCCACGAATCTTGGTATTGCGCGGTTCGTCTTTCCATTTCTTTTCGTCTTCGGCGCACGGCAGGCAACGCAACAACACGGTCGCCGGAATTTTGCGACGACGATCAATACGAACATAGATGACACCCTTGGATTCTTCAAAATCAATCCAGGAACCGTGTTCCGGAATAATACGCGCAGTATATGTAATAGGATTACCGGCAATCTTGGCCTCTTTGGTGGTTGCGAAAACGACACCTTGGGCACGATGCATTTGTGACACGATAACGCGTTCAACGCCCGATGCAATAAAACTTCCGCGTTCGGTCATAAGTGGCACTTCGCCCATAAAGATTTCTTGTTCTTTGATATCACGCAAAGACTTTTTGCCATCTTCGGCGACATCCCATAAAATCAATCTCAGCTTCAGTTTTAATTTGCTGGAATACGTCATTTTGCGTGCAAGGCATTCTTTCACATTGTACGCCGGTTTTTCCAAATTGTATTCAATGAATTCCAATTCGGCGGCCCCCGCATAATCCTTGATTGGGAACATAGAAGAAAACACCGCCTGCAACCCCATATTCTTGCGATTTTGTGGTGCAACATCGGCCTGCAAGAAATCCCGGTAGGAATTATATTGAATTTCTATTAAATCAGGAAGCGGAGTTTGCAAAAAACTTTTACCAAAAGATTTTCTAAGTTTTTGGATAACTGCCATGGGTTTCAATCCTTTTTTTTGTGCGTTTTGCAAACGAAACTATTACGTATACTGTTTTTGCGTCCATTGCCCGCCCGCGGTTTTTTGCCCCCGGGCGGGCATGGGTTTGTCACGAAATCGTGACATATATTTTTGAACCATATCGGTTCGCGGTGGAATAATTATTTCAATTCCACTTTCGCGCCGGCGGCTTCGATGGTGGCCTTCATTTTTTCGGCTTCATCTTTTGCAACGGCTTCTTTCACGGTCTTTGGTGCAGATTCAACCAACGCCTTGGCTTCACCCAGACCCAAACCTGTGATATCTTTAACGGCCTTGATAACCGCCAATTTGTTTGCACCGATATCTGTCAAAACGACATCAAATTCGGTTTTTTCTTCTGCGGCGGCTGCGGCCGGACCGGCGGCAACTGCGACCGCGGCGGCGGCGCTAACGCCCCATGTTTCTTCCAATGCCTTGGACAATTCAACTGCTTCCAAGACGGTCAATTTTGACAATTCATCAACTAATTTTTGAATGTCTGCCATTTTTTGCTCCTATTTATTTTATTGGAACGTATTCCAATAATTTATTGATTCTTTTTTCCATACTCTGCCGAAACACGCGCAAGACGCGAACCCGGTTCGACCAAGATACGCGCGATTGTGCCGCGGATTTCCAACAGCGACGGAAGCTTGGATAATTGCACAATGTCGTCCACACCCAAAACACCCGCGTCCATTTTACCACCAACGATGGTAAGATTTGGATGTTCTTCGGCGAATTTGACCAAAACCTTGGTCACCGCCAACCCGTCGGTTGCAACGGCAACCGCGGTCGGGCGTTTCATCAAATCAGACACAGGCGCGAAATCGGTGTCTTGCAACGCCAATTTCATAAGACGATTTTTGACAACCTTGAAAACCGAAACGATTGGGCGCAATTCATTGCGCAAACCTTCCATTTCTTTCACGGTAAGGCCGTGGTTTTCAACGACAAAAACGCCGTTTGCATCTTGAAGAGACGACTGCAACGCAGAAATCAAGTTTGACTTTTCTTCGCGTTTCATCTTTTTACCCTTACTTCTTGGTTCACATGCGAACATATAAACCAACATTTGTTAAACTTTCCATCCGGTTTTGCCCGGGATGGGACCACTTTCCGTCCCAAAGAATCTTCTTTGTCTATGATGGGAATTAAGCGTTTTACCGCACCATCAGTCACGGACAGAAATCTTGTTTGTGGTTTATGACGCGCGCCATAAACCACATTTATTATTTTGCATCGATATGCAGGCCTGGACCCTGGGTCGTTGCAACCGCAATACCCAAAATGTATTGGCCTTTGGACGATGCCGGTTTAACCTTTTTCAATTGTTCAACCAATGCATTTGCATTTTCAACCAATTTTTCGGTTGAAAACGACATTTTACCAATACCGGCATGAATGATACCATTCTTTTCGGCACGATATTCAATTTGGCCCGCCTTGGCATTGGCAACCGCCGCCGCGACATCGTTTGTCACCGTTCCCAATTTCGGATTCGGCATCAAACCTTTTGGCCCCAAGACACGTGCAACCTTGGACATTTTCGGCATCATATCCGGTGTCGCAATTACACGGTCAAAATCGATTTGGCCGGCGGCAACTTTTTCAATCAAATCTTCGCCACCAATGACATCCGCGCCCGCCTTTTTGGCTTCTTCGGTTTTGTCATTTGTAAAGACCGCAACGCGAACCTTTTTGCCCGTGCCGTTCGGCAAAGACAACATTCCGCGGATATTTTGATCGGCCTTGGTCACATCGATAGACAGACGAATTGCGATTTCCAATGTTTCATCAAATTTTTTGGACGCATATGGACGCAACGCTTCAATTGCATCGGCAAAAGAATATGTTTTTGCGGTATCCAAATCGGCCCATGTTTTTTGTCTTTTTGTAATTTTCATGGCTTATTCCTCCACCTTGACGCCCATTGAACGGCATTGACCCGCAACGATATTCATCGCAGATTCAACGGTAGAGCAATTCAAATCCGGCATTTTGTTTTCCGCAATTTCTTTAATCTGGGCCTTGGTCAATGTGCCAATAAAATCACGACCCGGTTTATGCGAACCAATTTTTACCTTTAACGCCTTTTTGATATAGTAAGAAACCGGCGGCAATTTCATAACAAATTCGAAACTGCGGTCTGTATAGACGGTAATAATGCACGGAATCGGCATACCCGGTTCTTTGTCAGACGTTTTATCGTTAAACTGTTTACAGAATTCGGCGATATTCACACCCGCCGCACCCAACGCCGGCCCAATTGGTGGCGCAGGATTTGCCTGTTTTGCGGGGACAACCAATTTTACAATCCCCTTCAACTCTTTCTTTGCCATTTTTCATCCTTTTGTTGTTTTTGGATTCGTGGTTCGATGTGGCGCATCTTCCACGATGTTTTGTTTTGCGTGCCTTGCACACGCCCGCCGATTTTTCAAAACCGGTTAAACCCTTTCGACCTGTTCGAAATCAAGACTTACACTTGTTTCGCGGCCAAATACCAAAATTGTGACGGTCATTTTCTGTTTTACGTTATCAACATCCGATACAACACCATTGAAATTTGCAAACGGCCCATCGATAACATGAACTTCCTGGCCTACTTCGTAAACCATGTCGTCTGGGACGGTGCTGCCCTCTTCTACCTGTTTAAGCAGGCGACGGGCTTCTTCCTCGCTTACCGCGACGGGTTTTTGACGCGCGCCAAGGAACATTACAACCTGGGGCATCAATTTTACCAACGAAAATGTTTCATTATTCATAACCATTTGAACAACGATATAGCCCGGGAAAAATTTCTTTTCGGTTTTAACGCGTTTACCAGCCTTGATTTCCGTCACTTCGCGGGTTGGAACCAAAATTTCGCCAAAATACGCATTCAGACGGCGTTTATCAATTTGTTCGCGCAGATTGCGCGCAACCTTGTCTTCGCAACCCGTATGAACATTTACAACAAACCATTGCATTTTATCTTCCATTATTATTTCCTTTGGCAAATATTTTGTTTAGAAAATCCACCCAACAAGCGCGTTTAAAATACTGTCCACCACAAAGAAGAACAGCGCCGCAATTCCCGAAAACACCAGAATCATTATGGTTGCGCGAATAACATCGGCACGCGTCGGCCAAACAATTTTAAACCATTCCGCGCGGACACCACGTATAAAATCCATTATTTTTTTCATTGACGCACCAATTCCCTTTGTTTATTTCAAACATTCGGCATGCCACCCGCACCAAATTTATGGCAGGGGCAGAAGGAATCGAACCCTCATCTGCGGTTTTGGAGACCGATGTTCTACCATTGAACCATGCCCCTGAATCCACGACAAACCCACGCATTTCTGCGTTTTTGGTCCGAACGCACACCCAATATTCCGGTCAAGATTAGCACACTTTATCGGAAAATCAAGCGCAAATATTATAAATATTTTGTAAATGTCGCGCAAGTGTTTTTTTAGTGGTTGGGGGTTAGTCCGTCCCGGCACCGTTTGGTGCCGCGGCCGCGACGGGTGTTAGTTCCGTCTGCGCTATCGCTCCGTCGCGACAAGGGTTAGTGATTGTTGAACCCCGCGGGATTCCGCGGGTTTTACGCGTAAAAAAACCAAGGTTTAAAGTCAACACTTTTTTTCAAAAAATCAAAATTTTGTTTTTTACTAAAATCAAAGTGTTAGCAATTTCCGATTTTTTCAAAACCAAAGCGTAAAAAAACCTTGGTTTATTGTACACTTTTTATACAGGAAAATGGGAGAAATATTATGAAACAAGCATTATTCATTGGTGCAATTGCATCGGTTTTTGCCACAAACGCGTACGCGAATAATATTGTTACATCAAAAACATACGTTGATAACCGCGACAATTTAAAGGTCGATATTGCCCAAGGTGTCGGCACAAACAACGCAAATGTTGGTAAAACTTTGGTTGTAAATTCACAGGGAAATTTGGAATTGGGTACGCCATCCGCGGGAAATTATGTGGAAGATTCTATAACCGACGGTGTGACAACCAAGGCCCCATCCGAAAACGCCGTGCACGATGCATTGGCGGATAAACAGGACACAATCACAACCGCAGAGGTGGAGTTTGATGACCAAGGTAATACCGCCTCAGTACCCGCGCTTTTATCATATGATTCAACAAACGATCTAACTGGTAATCAAATTGGCTTTTTGGATCTGGCAACATATGTCGATCTAAATTCTGGTTTTGACGAATTACCAGATAATTTAGTTCCGAGTGTGGGATTAATGGATACTATGCTAGGAGACATTTGGCGACAAGTGGATTTAAAACAAAACCGGCAAATTGGTGCATCGCCGGTTGGTAATGCAAATTCCACCGATGCAGGCAAAGTTTTGGTTGTTGGTAATGATGGTAAGATAGCAATGGGAACAACAATGCCCGATACATCAAATTTCCAAACCAAAATCCCGGCAACCGAATGGCAAGACGGGAGGGCGAATCCTATTCCAGGTGTTGTTATATCAACCGACACCGATGGCGTGGTGGAACAAAGAATGATATTGGATAAAACACAAGATATACGAGACAATTCTATTGATAACTTAGTTAAAAACGGTGAGGATGTTTTCGACATTGCGTATGATATACACGATGATTCAGTGACTGCTGATGATGTGAACGCAGCGGTGCCAACAACAACAATGACAGTTGCAATTGCCAACGCCGCCGCAAAACCAAAACAAAATCGGCAAATTGGTGCGGCCCCGGTTGGTAATGCAAATTCCACCGACGCAGGTAAGGTCTTGGTTGTTGGAAATGATGGTAAGATAGCAATGGGAACAACATCGGCAACGGGTTCATATCAACCATATACCGCCACCGCCAACCAAATCTCTGGGGCGAACGGCACATGGAAATCTTTGGGAACAACATTGGATACCACCGACGCAACAAACTATGATGCGGACAATGCAGTCAAAGCCAGTGTAATCGTTACCGCAATGAATACAAAACAAACCAAAAAAACCTGTGCGGGGTGGTTGGATGGAACAACCGTGGCCGATGCAACACACACCGATGCAAACTGTGTCTTGTGGAATTTACCGGATTAATACAGTCGTCATCCCGGCGAATGCCGGGATCTTTTCAGTTTCGCCGTGAATCAAATAGATCCCGTGTCAAGCACGGGATGACGATAAAAAATATGCCATAAAAAATATAAAAAATAACGCAAAAAAACACTTGCATTGGGTATAAATATTTTTCTACAATCGTTTTAAGTAAAGGGAGAATTGTGCCGTGCAAAACCGCATAGAACCGCCTGTTTTATTATCAAGATTGTTGGTATTCGTGTTCGCCGGGGCCGTCGTGGTGACGTTTGTTATGTTTATGACATTGGGAAAAATGTTCCCGCTGAACCGGCCAGAGGTGTTCTTTATCACGACAAAACCAGAAAACGCATCGGTTATTCAAATAAACGAATTGCCACCGGATAATCAGAACCTGGACCTGTATAAACAGGCGTTCGTTATGGAATATGTTCGGGCGCGCAACGAAATTGAACAAAATTTGTCCATTATGCGACAAAAATGGGGGTCTGCCGATGGGGTTATCGCCGCGTGGTCCACGCCGGATGTATATAATGCGTTTCGCAAAACGGGACTTTACACCGCGATTATCCAAGATTACCCAGATTTCGCATTTGAATGTAATGTGAATTTCCGCGGACGGCCAATGCAATTAAAACAAAATCTGTATACTGTGAAATTTGAATATTATTGTTCAGATAACAATGGACAAACCGATACAAAAGATTATACAATCAACGTCGGTGTCACAATGGACGATGCCGCCAAGATAAAATGGACGGAACGTTTGAACAATCCATTGGGCGTGCGGGTTTCGGAATATGTGGTTGATGGCGGCGCCGACCCGTTGGACACGGTGTATAAATAGGTTTTATATACAATTGAAAGGCAAGGAAAAGAAAACATGAAAATATTAAAATTACTTGGTGGAAATATTTCTTTAATCGGCGCACTGTGTGTCGGCGTTGTGTTTAATGCGCACGCCACAAATTACGGTGTCCAGGCCGCATGGGACAACCCAAACGCAAACATGGCATCGGGCAGTATTAAACCCGGCTATGCGCAATTGTCGTGGGATGCGGGAACGGTGTTGCCGATAAAGTTGCGTAACACTATGGTGACAATGGTAAATTTGCCCGTTGGCGAACAGATAGAAGAAGCCGTTGTCGGTAATGATGGTTATTTTACAATAGAGGCAACCCAGGGCGGTCGCACAATGTATATCACACCGGCACCCGATAATATGGGGTCTGATACCAACCTTATTGTGACGGGAAAATCGGGAAATGTTTATACATTCTATCTGCGCAGTGAACCGGCAAACGCGTCGGAAATTACATATTCCCAGGTTGATGTCGTCCTTGACGGTGGCGCACGGTTGCCGGCAAATATGGCGGTGGCGTCGGCACCGGGTGGCGGTTCAATGAATTCTATTTTCAAAAAGACGCCGGCAAAAAGTGGCACGATTGGCGTTGACGGCGAAGATTATGATTGGATTAAAACAATGAAAATTGACCCGTCCGAATTCCGATTCGATTTAGATATATTTGTCCCAAACCCAGACGATTATGTTATTGCACCGGAACGCGTGTGGCGTGACCGCGTGTTCACATACATTGATTTCGGGGACAAGGTTATTTCTATGACGCAACGACCGGTCGTGTCGTTATTGGTCGAAGGTGGCGAATCGCCTGTTGGGTTCCGCACCGATGGCGAAGACGGACGGTTGCTTATTGTCGAAGCCGTGGGCGATATGGTCCTGCGCAGTGGGCAACGAATCGTATGTATCAAAAAACGTTCTAAACCGTTCCTTATTGCGGACACCGCAAGTGTTATGGCCTTGGCCGAGGCGAATGTTGCGCAAAGCATGTTGTCGGGGCAATCGCTGAATAATGTCCTGTACACCGCGGACCAGGTTGCAATTCAGAACGGATACGGTAATTACACAACGACACCGATGTATATAAACAATGTGCCAAATACGCCGGCATCGGGCGGAATACAAATGAGTGTGCCGGGCGCGGCGGGTGATGCAATGATGTTGAACATGTATGGAAATCAACCGACGGGTGGCGGGTCATCAAACGGCCTGTCGATGTTGCCAACGGCGCGCGACACCGCGGGTTCGTATTTGCCGTCTTCGAACATACCACTTATTACCACCAACCAAGGCGGGGTTGCGGTTGAATTAAAATCAGACACCAGTGTCAAGGCCTTGGATGATTATTGGGCCGGTTTAATGGCACGTTTTAGTGGTAATGATGGTCAAGGTTTACTGACCAAATATCGTGACAGTGTGTTCTATGCCGTTGACGAACAAGGTGTCGGTGAATTGGGTGCAACGTCCAAGGCCGCACGCCTTTATCGGTTGCGCATTGGCCCAATGCCAGATATCGACACCGCACAAAAACTTTGTGACCAATTGTTGAAATTTAGTGGCGCAAGTTGCACAGTCGTCAGAGTCCAATAACACATAAAATCATAACGGCGGGTAATATGAGCAAAATCGGTGAACAATTTTCAGAATTTCGTAAAAGCACACCAAAGTATATTCAATGGATACTGTTGATTGCGGCGATTGTGATTGTGGTGGTTCTGTTGATACTGTTGGTTGGTGGGCGCAAGGCACAACGCGTCACGATTGACCCCAATTCTTTGCCCCCAACGCCGGAATTAGTTATCAAACCGGACGAACCAATCGATTGGTCGGACACCGTTGTCGGTGATGTTCGCGAAGCCGAATTTACCGTTTATGCGAACACGCGGGTCCAGGTGACAAATATTGTCGTGCGCGTAGAAGGCGACACCAACAAGGCCGTCGGAATTTCTGCAACCGAAACATGCAAAAACGATTCGACAATCATAGATGCAAATACACCATGCACCATCAATATAAAATTCCAACCAGAACACGAAATAAGAACAACTGACGCAAATGTCGCCATCACGTGGAGTGCATTTGAAACCGGTGCCACGGTTGATAATCCAAATGCAATAACACTGGTTATTGGGGCGCGCGAAAAACCGATATCACGCGCCGATGCACCGGCACCCGTGATTCCAGAACCCGAACCGGAACCCGAACCGGAATATAATGAATACGACAATTTTACAAATAATTCAGATTTCCAAGAAGATTTGAATAACATTGCGGCACCAATAAACTTTAACGACGCGACGTATAATGCGCCGACGCCCGCCGCACCGCGCAATGTGTTCCGTAATAACTGTTCAGAATTTGCTTTCCCGGCGTATAACACCGCGGGTATTCAATCGGGCTGGATTAAACCAATGGGTGGCGCGTATTATTATCATCCGTTTTCTGATACGAACTGTGACACGCCGACGGGAATGTATAACGCCGAAACCGGATACATTATGGACATAAATAATCCGTCGCGAAAAATCGGGTCTGATTCGGAACATGTGCGGTTTGTCGCGATGGAACGCATTCCGCAATTAAGTGGCGGTTCAACGCGTCGCACCATTGTCCGCGCCGAACAATTGACGGATATGGATGGTTTGGCGTCCCTTTTATCAAGCAAATCTAATCGTCCTTTGGGTATACAATTGAAACCGCGCAAGCCGTCGAATGAATTTAGCGGGTACGACAACGAACCGGGCGTTGTTGCCACACGTCCCTATGACCGCAGTTTTGTTCTGCGTCAATATAAACCGATTCCGGCAACAATTGTATCGGATATTCAGGCGGATTCTAAATTATTGGAAAGTGGGTTGCCGGTGCGTGCAACGGTTGACCGCAATGTATATTCTGACAACGGGCGCACGGTTATTATTCCAACCGGAACATTGATGTTGGGTTATGTGACGGGTGAATTGCCCGGCCCATACAAGGCGGTTGGTCGTATGCAAATAAAATGGTATCAATTTATTCGTCCCGACGGTGTGGAATTTAATTTTGATAAAGACAAACAACCATTTGCCGCCGATTCCCAGGGCCGCAAGGGCGTTCCCGGCCACGGCAGTACGGATTACCTGCAACAATTTGTTATGCCGTTGTTGACGGCGATTGTTCCGGCGGCGGTAAATATGATTGCACCGATATCGGACGCATTTGTAAACCAAATTGATTTAGATAATAACACCGTTGTGCAAAGCGGGACCGTGCGTTCGTCCGAATTGGCGAAAAATGAAATTATTACTGCATGGAATAATGTTGCAACAAAATTATTGGTGGATTTGATGGACAATACCACACCACCGTTTTCAATTGCCGCCGGCACGCGTATCACCGTATTTTCACCGGTTGATTTATTTGTGACATGTGGCAAAGAAGATGGTGATACCCGCAGATGTGCGATATTAGAATATGCCAAGCCAAAGCGCGAAGGTAAAAAAGATAACTTTACAGAAACCAGCCCGGACAAAACCGAAGAACTTATTGGTCAGGTTCGTTCAATGTTGCAGGCAAATATTAGTGAATTTTGTATCGATGTCACCGATGCAAACGGTAAAAAAACCGGTGCAAAAATGGCCGATACTGCACAAAGACCGACAATGGAACAACGCGGGTACAGTTTTTCGACTGTTGATTTCTATTGTCGTTCAATGGGAACATACGATGCAATAAACAATGCAAAGCAAAAGGCGGTGTTTGAAAATCAACAGCAACAGATGGAAAACAAAACACCCCAGGGTTCGCAAGAATACAACGAACAGGTTTTGGGATTAAAGTATAACGAAGATGGTTCTATACAAAATCCGTTCAAGAAAACCGCGTCTGCGGCACCCGCCCCGGCAACGGAAGTTTCTGTTGTCACATGTGATGGTGGCGCGAACCCAGATGCAAATGGATGCTGTCCGGGGGAAACATATACCGATATGGGCGATGCAGGATTTAATTGCTGTCCAGATGCGGGGGGCGATTGTTTCCCACCGATAGAGTTATAACAACCCGTTAAACAATTGGGCCGCCATGTGCGGCCTTTTTTTAATAAACACAAAAGGATTAAATAATGACATAGCAACGAATTTTATTTTTACGACCAAATTGGCGACGCAAATTGGTGCGTCTTTTTTTTGTAAATCACAACTTACGCGATTCGCAGCCAAACCAAATAAAACTTTATACGAATCGCAAATTGGGATTCAATTTCAATTTATGGTTGTAATTGTTCACTTTGGTCTATTGCATAATCTATAAAATAATGAACGTCAAAAAAATGGAAACAAAACGAAGGAGAAAAATTATGACGGAAATACAAGCAAAATATACACCTGAAAAATTTCAAAACGCAGAACAAATTTGGTTCTGGTTCCTGTATTCACGGTCGGTGCGAAACGATGTCGCAACGCGTAACAATGCGCACCCAACAACACGACGCGTATGTGAATTGGTCGATATAGAAACACTTATTACCAAACTGTATTTATCGGGAAAATTAAACGATGCACATTTGGCCGTCATGAAAGAATTTGGTGACCGACATCGCGCACCACATCAATATATTTGGCGCGAAAATCATGCCGCCGCAATTTGGAATGACGCAATGAAAGTATTGGACGCGGCGGCACGCGCCAAAGGTTGGATTGAATAATGCATGGGGGACAACAATGATTATTATTGCATTTGCACCAAAATCTTCCAAGGTTTTGCCGAATATATTTTGTAAAAATTTTAAGCACTGTGCCGTATTGGTTCCGCGCGGACATAATTTTACAATGTATCAATTTTCATCACATAAAAATGTCGCGAAAATTGATATACGATTGCGCGATTTGCGATTGTTGTGTGCGCACGGGTGGTGCTTTGTTTATGTTCCGGGTGATGTGCGTTCAAATTTTAATCCGCGCGGTGCATGGACATGCGTTGATATGTCAAAGCGCGCAATTGGTTTGCACGCACCATTTATCTGGTCGCCCGATGCATTGTATAAAAAACTGTGCGAATAAAAATTCCCCACCGTTTGGTGGGAGATTTTTTTATTTACGATTTAATTGACGCTTGATTATATATGTCTGGAATATGCCAAATATGTTTGACACCGTCCAATATAGAACCAATCCCGCCGGCATCCACGCAAACATTACCGCAAATATTACCGGCAACCATTTCATAACGCGACCCGTCGCCGCCATTGGATCATTTGGATTTGTGTTATTCTTGGTTGTGTGGGGCGATTGTAAATACTGTTGCAGCCACATTGTCGCGCCCATCAAAATTGGCAATATAAAGTATGGGTCCATCGCCGCCAAATCATGTATCCAAAGGAAATTCGCATTGCGCATTTGAACCGACACCAATAACGCCTTGTACAGGGCAAAGAATATCGGAATCTGAATCAACATCGGCAGGCACCCCGACATAGGCGATGTTTTGTGCGTACGATACAAATTCATCATTTCCATTTGCAGACGCGCCTTGTCATTGGCATAGAGTTTCTGGATACGCTGTAATTCTGGCTGCATACGTTGCATTGCAATTGACGATGTATATGATTTACGCGTCAACGGCCACATAAGACACCGCAACAATATCGTCAACAGAATTATCGCCACACCATAATTCATCACAAAACCATTCAATATATTCAGCATCCATAACATCGGGCGCGCCAAGAACCAGAACCAACCATAATCGATTGTTTCATCCAATCCACCAATCGATGTCGCCGCCGCGTCCAATATACGCTGGTCCCGGGGGCCGGCAAAAATTGTTGTTGTGAAAATACCACTGTCATTCGGGGCAACCGTCACCGACGATGACACCGCGTCCGCCATGTATTTATCACCAATCGATTTTACGCGCATTGTTTGGTCTGGCGATTTTATGTTCGCAATTGTTTCCCAATATTGGTCTGCGAAACCAATAAATCCGTTTGTCGTAGAATATGCGTATGATTTCTTGGACATTTTATTCCAATCGACATAGCGCACGCGCGAATTCGTGTTTGTTATCGCGCCCGTTGATACCCCCGCCGCGGTTGATTTATCGGCACGAACAATTCGCGCATACGGCGCAAAAGAAATATCGTGCCGCGTTTTATTTTCAACCGTGTCTGTGATTGTTATTAAATAACCATCCGTTGTGATATCACGATTAAATATAACACCATCAGAATTGCGCCATGACATTTTATCACCCGCGATATTCCATTCCGTCTTAGCATCTGGGGCGGTTGTGCCGGTCGCGTTAAGGCCGATTTCAATAAAATCACCATCCGCCCCCAACAATGTGACACGCGACGCATCGTCCGCACTTGACGTGGCGGGATAATCGGCCAGTGCGATATTCGATATGCGCAAACCACGAACATTTGCCGTGATTTTATCAGATGAAATTTCCCGCCCAGAAACATTCGATACATCGGTTGCAATAATCGCGTTTTCTGCCTCGGTCGGTATGGCGCGTTCGGCGGGACGCATCCATGCAGAAAACAACCACCATGTTCCCATAAATATAATTGCCCACCACAAGAAATTCATAAAACGCGATTTCGGTTTTGTATTATTCGACGCGGCCGCCGCACGATTCGCGTTCCACATATTAAACCCAGAATTATTATCTAAATATTTTACCATTTTTATTATCCCTTTATATTATTCAAACACTTACGACGCGCCAACCACCAATTCAAGATATACAGGCACACACCGATTGTAATAAAACTGTCGGCGATGTTAAATGCCGGCCAATGCGCACCACCAATGTGAAAATCAAGAAAGTCTATGACCGCGCCAAAACGAATGCGGTCAATCAAATTGCCAAGTGCGCCACCAACAATAAAAATCAAAGGTGTGCGTTCATATGATTTTGCACGGCGCAACAAATAATATAACAATATTGCGATAATAATCCCCGTCGCCACCACCATCACAATCGGCATATTATCGCCCAGTCCGCGAAACATCGAAAACGCGGTGCCCGGATTCCAAGTAAAAACTATGTTAAAGAAATTTGTGACGTGCCGCATAAGGTATGGCACCGGCACAACCGTCCACGCCGGCCCATATACAAACGCCGACCCAGTTATTAAAAACAGCAAAAAACACTTTGCAATTTGGTCAATTAAAATGATGCCAAAAATCCCGGCAAACACATGTGATATTTTTTTCATTTTCTTTCCTTTTGAATACCAGACATATATAGCAACATACGCATACAAAATCAAATATAAAAAATGTCCAATCGGACATTTTTATTTATACGCATTTTTAATTATATGGGTCGGTAATGGCGTTATCCAATTCTGCGTAATTTTCACTGCGCATTTCATCAAGCAATTTTGAAATCGCACCATCGGATATCCCAAGTTGCCCCAACACCCCGCGCGCCAACATAAGTGAAGACTCTATGGTTTCAGGCCAGGCTTCCTGGACACCCTGTTTTAACAATGCACGCGATTCAGCCAAATTTCGCGCACGCGCAAAAACCTTGATGTGGGGGGCAATGCTGCGCGCACTTAGCACCGCGTTGCGCGCCGTATTTGCGTTATCAAGCGCGACAACAACCGCACGCGCACGACGGGAATTTAATCCGAATTCGCGCAGAACCGCCGGATTGGTGCTGTCGCCATAGAACACATTGTAACCGTTTTCGCGACCCATCATAATGGAATTCACATTCAAATCCAACGCGACATACGGAATTTTTCGCGCACCCAAAACATAGGCAACAATTTGACCAACGCGCCCAAATCCACAGATTATAACCTCTGGTTGCAAATCATTACCCGAACCATTTAATTGACGAGTGCGCGATTTTACAAACAATTTTGCCGAACGCATAATTCGGTCATGAATCGCCAACAAGAACGGTGTTGATATCATAGATAATATGATTATCGCCGTTAAAATTTCTTGGTGTGCGGGTGGAACCGCGGATATACCACTGGTCTTCATGGTTTGAAACATCAACAATGCGAATTCGCCACCTTGGCTTAACACCAATGCGATAAGGCGCGCATCATAAATCGGTATATTGCGAACGCGCGCAACCATAAACAACGCAAAGAACTTTATACACACCAAGGCAACCGCACCCAACACAACGATGTACCAATTGTTCAGCAACACATCAAGATTCAACCCCATGCCAAGCGATATAAAGAACAATGATAAAAACAACAACGCATACGGTCCAATTTCGGCACGAACCTGGTGACTGTATATTGTTTCAGACATCAACATACCCGCCAAAAACGCACCCAATCCCACCGGCAGGCCCATCAAATCCATAACCACCGCCCACAATGCGATGTTCAACATTATAACCAATAAAAATGCTTCCTTGGATTTAAGGCGCGCAACACGGCGCATCACCGGATTCAATACAAAACGCCCAATTACCACCACACCAAATATCAATGTGACCGATGTAATCGCAACATCAATCAATGTCGCACCCAAATTTAATGAACGACCCGCAAACACCGGCAACATCGCAAGCAGTGGTATCGACAACAAATCTTGGAATAACAAAATTGAAAATGTTTGGTGTCCCATTTGGGTATTTAATTGATTTCGGTCGGTCAATAATTGCAGGTCTTCAGATGTACTGGACATGGCCAACAACAACGATACCGTTATCACACCAAGTACAGACCAAGGCGTTATACCAACCAAAATTGGAAACAACATAACCGCAACCATTAAAACCTGGGCCGCGCCAAACCCAAAAATCGTGCGACGCATTTGCCACAGACGCTTCATATTTATTTCAAGTCCAATTGTGAACCACAAAAATAAAATTCCCAAATCGCCCAAAAATGTCCATGTGGAATTTACTTGAAACAAATCAAGAACAAACGGCCCGGAAATTATTCCCGCAAGTAAAAACGCCACCAACGCCCCAATTCGCATAGTACGCAACAAATACACCAATACAAAAATCATTGCGAAAAATATTAAAACAGATAAAGACATCTCTCTCCCCTAAAATAACTCTGATGTGATTATAGCAAAAAAATATGCCCCCTATGCAACCAGTTTTTTTGCAATTTCTAAAAATTTTTCCGGGTTTAATTCTTCGGCGCGTTCGGTTCCGGTCAAACCAAACGCCGTCCAATCAACATCGCGCATAATTCCGCGTATCATTTTTCGCCGATTTCCAAACAGCCGTGCAGTTAAATTTTCAACCGCATTTATATCGCCAATTTTTTTTATCTTGTTTGCGTTCGGAATAATTTGTACAACCGCACTTTCAACGCGCGGGCGCGGAACAAACGCGGTCGATGGCACACCAAATAAAATCTTGGCATCCGCAACAAGCGATGTTAAAACCGCCAATCGCCCATATTGTTCATCACCGGTATGCGCAACGATTCGCATTGCAACCTCGCGTTGAAACATCAAGGTCAACGATTTTATCGGTGTCGCATGCGCAATATCAATCAACCAATGGACCAACAATTCTGTGCCAACATTATATGGTAAATTTGCACAAATTGAAAACGCGCCAGACACCATTTTTTTCATATCAACGCGCAACGCATCATCATAAATTACATTAAATCGACCATCAGACGCCGCAACAATTTGTGACAAAATCGGTTCGGTGGTTTTATCCTTTTCAATTGCAATCAATTTGCGCGCACCCGCCAACAATAATGCACGCGAAAGGCCACCCGGACCGGGTCCAACCTCGACAACTGTGGAATTTTCTATGTCGGGAACACTGCGTGCGATGCGACCCGTCAAATTCAAATCGAACAAGAAATTTTGTCCAAATTGCTTTTTCGGTTCCAACCCAGATTCACGCATCATTTCGGCCACCGGTGGCAAAGATTTTATTTTTTCCATCATACCGCACGCCGCCCCCCAAACGCCAATGACAATGTGCCATCGTCTATGTAATCTAAATCGCCACCCAACGGCACCCCAGACGCAAGTTCCGTAAAACGAATATTCGTGTCACCAAGTATGGAAATAATATATTGCTGGGTCGTTTTGCCTTCGACAGTGTTGGGCAACGCAAAAATTATTTCGGTTATTTTTTCATTCGCAATACGCGCCGGCAAATTCCCAAGGTTCAAATCGTCCGGTGTCACGCCCGCAACCCCAGACAACATTCCACCCAAAATGTGATACCGCCCGTTAAAGATTCCGGACTTTTCCAATGTCCACACATCGGCCATATCACGCACAATGCACAGCATTCCATTTGCGCGCCCTGCGTCATGACAATATTCACACGCGCCATTTGCGCGATCGGTTAAAATACCACAATTCGGACACGGGCAAATGTTTTCACGCGCATCATTTAACGCATCAATCAATTTATCTATGCGGCCGGTTTTATCTTGCAACAGCGCCAAGACTATACGCCGCGCGGCACGATTCCCAACGCGTGGCAGTTTTGCAAATTGTTTAACAAGTTTTTCTATTTTCGGATTCATTTGCATACATCATATCAATCAATGAAACACATAGCAATCAATTCCTGTGCCAGATGCGCGATTGCGTAAATCTTGGGCGGCGGATTCGGTAAGGCCCGCAACGCGCACACGATAAAGCCCCGTGCCCGTCGGTTCGATATACCCATTCACACCAAACAAATTCTTGATGCGCGCCAACATAGAATTTGCAGAATCGGTTGACGAGAATGCGCCGAATTGCACACCCACACCACCACGCGATGCCGCGTGCGGCGCGTCGGTTGCGTATTTTTGAACAATCGGACTGGACGTCGGGGCGGGCGTTGCGGTGACGGTTTGCACAGGCGTATGTTTTACAACCGGATGTCCGCCATTACGCAATATTTCAAAACCACGATTTAACATGCGCGTCGAAACATCGGCACGAATATCTTTGTTTTCTGCACCCAACACAACCGATATCAATCGATGTCCGTTTTGCGTGGCCGTTGCCACAAGCGAATATTTCGATTTATTTGTATATCCCGTCTTCATACCATCACACCCTGGATACGTGCCAAGCAATCGATTCCCGTTCGTATAGGTTTTGCCGTTATATGTCCAAGAACGAATTCCAAAATATTTCCAATACGCCGGAAAATGCCGATATACCGCCATAGACAACAACGCAATATCACGCGCCGTTGATAATTGGTCATCGTCCGGCAGGCCCGAAGAATTTTCAAAATTTGTTCGCGACAGGCCGATTTCCCGCGCCACCCGCGTCATAAGCGACGCAAATGTACCCTCTTTGCCCCCCTTTAAATTTTCCGCCAACACGCGTGCAACATCGTTTGCACTGTGCACTGCAAGGGCGATTATCGCGTCTTCGACACGAATCTTTGACCCCGCAACCAGGCCCAATTTCACCGGCGCGGCGGCGGCGGCGGCATTCGAAACAATCAAATAATCATCCAAATGCAAACGCCCATGTTCCAACGCATCGAATGTTAAATACAGTGTCATTATTTTGGTCAGCGATGCCGGATAATTCGCATCATTCGCATTTTCCGCGATTAAAACACGCCCAGTATCCATATCGGCAACCAATGCCGCACGATAATTCGCCGCGGTTGCGGTTGCACAGAAAAAAAGAGCCGGCAAAACAAATAAAAATTTTCTCATTTCCATGAATCCTATGTTAGTAAAAAATCGCAATGCGGGTCAACAAGAAATTAGTGTTAGTGGTTAGTGTTAGTGGTTAGTGGGTGGTGAAATTATTTTTCATCTTTTTCTTCCTGTAAGAATCCGCCAGATTGCATTTTCCATAAACGCGCGTATTCGCCGCCACGCCGCAAAAGCCCCTTATGCGTTCCGGATTCAATAATCTGGCCATGGTCAAGGACAACGATACGGTCCATGTTTCGCAGTGTCGAAAGGCGGTGCGCAATCGCGATTGTTGTGCGATTATGCGATAATTTTTCAAATGATTTCTGAATTGCGACCTCTGTTTCACTGTCAAGGGCGGATGTCGCCTCGTCCAAGATTAAAATTGGTGCATCTTTTAAAAACGCACGCGCAATCGCAACGCGTTGCCGTTGACCGCCCGACATTTTTATTCCGCGGTCACCAACCATGGTATTATATTTTTTATCGGTCGACATAATGAATTTGTCCGCCGATGCAAATCGCGCCGCGCGTTTGATTTCGGCATCCGACGCATCGGGGCGGCCATAGGCGATGTTATCACGAATTGTGCGATTGAACATTGCCGGGTCTTGCGGAATAAACGAAATGTTTTCACGCAAAGAATTCTGGGTCACATCGCGAATATCAACACCATCAATTAAAATCTCACCGCGCCGCACATCATAAAACCGCATCAGCAAATTTACCAATGTTGTTTTACCCGCGCCCGACGGCCCAACGATTCCAACGCGTTCGCCGGGTTTGATTGTCAAAGATAAACTACGCAAGACTGGGCGATTTTTATATCCAAACGAAACGTTTTTCAATTCTATTTTTCCGTGCTTTACATCTAACGCCGGCGCATCTGGTTTATCGATAACCTCTAATGGCACCGATAATTCTTTATAACCTTTGTTGGCAGAGGCCATATTATCGATAACAACAGGAATCTCTTCAATTAATGCTGTTATTGTCCACATAATATTATTATAAACTGCGATACTGTAAACAACATCTGAGATTTGCATTGTTCCGCGACCATATAAATACGCGCAGAGTAATAACATACAACCAAACATTATATTTTCAAAAAGATCTGGAACCGCCCAAGATATTCTTTGAAAAAACATGGCACGGCGAGATTTATCAATATATTCTTGGCGTGGTTTTTCAAGATAATTATGTTCATGCCCCGCCGCTGCAAACATTCGCACAATCGTATTATTTGTAAAACCGTCCAAAACTTTACCGGCAAGTGCTGACTGCGCACCCGCGCGATCCTCGGCCGATTTTTTAATTGGTTTGCGCAACACCCACACACAAACAGCGCGCAAGACAAACATGCACAAAAATGTTATGGCGATATACTTGTTTACCGTGAACAACAATGACGAATTAATAATCAACATGACCAATCTAACGAACATTGGCCAAATAGTAGTAATTATTGTTTTGGCACCATTGGCACAATAACCGATATTTGTATTTATTGATCCAGCCATGCGATTCACCCAAAACGACATAGATTGTGTATGAACATGATCTGTCAATATTGTTTGAATCCGCCGATTCATATATGGCAACAAGATAGATTCAATATGCTGACGAATCACAAAAGAACCAGAAATACTAAATAGCAGAAAAACAATTATACAAACAGTTGGCAAAACATGATGGAATATCGCCGTGCCCATTGGCGCACCTTCAAGCATAGAAACAGCCCAACGTTCAACATAAGGCCATATTACCAAATTTGAACCACTTAAAAAACGCAATACCATAAATAGAACGATATATTTATACAGTCCCGGAAAACATTTTTTGAAATAAAATCCCAATAAAGTTTTAGGCATATTTATATTGGCATAACCTGATTGTTTCATAATTCCCTTCCCCATTTAAAAACCACAGAGAATAAATACCGCATATCGGTTGCAAAGGCAAGAATATTTTTTATAATATACGCAATATGAATGTGAAAATTGAAAGTTTTTCTTTGCGACACTTTATTCCGCAATTCAGCGAATTTAATTCCGCCGCGCGCGAAAACCGCGAACGATTGGAACCGTATTTCTGGTGGGCGCGCGACAACGCCGTGGCGCGTTTCCAAATTGTTCTTTGCGGTGTGTTGGCCGAAAAGATTACACACATATTTCACGATTTGCCATATAACAAGAAATTTATTATTCGTAATGACGATAAATTTGCCGGCGTGATTGGATTGGACGGCGTATGCAAAAATGCCGACCGCGCAGACCTGTGGATTTTTGTGACACGTGAATACGCGGGTCAAAATATCGCATCACACGCAATTAAATTGGTTGAAGAATATGCCGCACAACAATCCATCAAAAAAATCTGTGCACGCGTGTTATACGGAAATTGGCCGTCACGCGGAATGTTGCAAAAAAATGACTATGGAATATATAAAACACACCTAAATCATTGGCGCGGGGTTGTTGAACAGTTTTGGTGTAAAAAATTGCCGATAAAAAATATTGAAAAATAAAATAAATCCGATAAAATGCAACTGTTTGCTGGTCCCATCGTTCCGATATGCATCGGAATGACAAAACGACAATGGGACCATACTTCGCTGGTCCCATCGTCTAGCGGTTAGGACATCGGATTCTCATTCCGGTAACATGGGTTCGATTCCCATTGGGACTGCCAAAATAAACAAATCGGGTTTTATACCAGATTTTTCTTTGTTTTCCAATACTTTCACGAGTTCGTAAGTTAGGTGATAAAAACCGCCACCGTTTTATCAATTTACGAACTTTTTATTTTGATTAACTTATAAAATCTGCAAGTTCCAAAGCGATTTCAAAATGTTTCGCATCGTGTTGGGTTCCTTCAACCTGGCCTTCAAAAGCGTGCCTTTCATCCCATTCCGGTGCATCAAGCAAATCCCCACTTGTAAAAAATACATAAAAATCAAGTCCGCGAAAATCGCACATTGCTTGAACGGCTGCACTTTCCATTTCAACACTTATACAACCGGCTGCTTTACGCTTTTCAAAATTGCCCCGTGTTTCACGATAAAAAGAATCAGTGGTCCAAGTTTTACCAATCACGAATGGCAATTTGCTTTGTTTCATAAATTCAGATACTTTTTCATAATTTTGGATATCTACCCAATCGCTTGCCGGCATGTAATGATAAGAAGTTCCTTCATCTCGCCATGCCGCATTCGGCACCATTACTTTGCCTCGTGCTATTTCTTTGTTTAAACAACCAGCACCACCGAAAAGAATGTATTTCTTGGTTTTTATACAACCAAAAGAATCTTCGATCGATCCAACGCATGCCGGCGCACCAACATAAGTTTTGAAAAAAGCGAACTTTTTCCCATTTCTTTCAATCAACCATACTGGTGTAATACCCGTCGCAAAATGCAACTCTCCAATTTGTGTTGGCTTAAAACGCGACAATACATATTCTTCTATTTTGTAGGAAAAAGTGATAATACATGCGTCAACAACGACTGCGTCTGGGTTTTCTTCTGGATTTATAATTGCAGGTGTAGCATTATCAAAAGCATCTGTTATCATTTTATAATCCTTTTTTTATTCAAAAATCATTATATCACAAAATTCGTAAAAAAGCTTTCATTTCTTTCCCAAACTGCAACAATTCATGAATAAAATCAACTCGTGAATAGCACAGATGGCCCTGCCATAAAAATTAAATTCGGTTTTACCGAATTTTTTTATCGCGAACGTATAGCAACACGTAGGCCAAATTTTTTCACATTTTGTGCATTGGCATAAACCTCTAATTCATCGTGGGTCAGGTTCGCGCCCATAATTCCACGGTCGTTTTTTCGCGCCGCCGCACGCAGAATTTCTGGCGTCGTACCATTTACATACTGCAACATTTTATAATTTAATTTTACCGCCAACATACGCACCATAAAACTTTGATTATGAACAAAGCGAATTACATACGGGTTTTCAAAAACGGCCGCGCGCAGAAATTCTTCGGACGGTGCATTTTTTAATTGCAAAATCTGTTCGGGGTGTTCCGCAATTTGCGGCAATATTTTCCATTCCGCATCTGTCATATATGTCATGCCATTCATTTTATAATCCTTTGTCTTATTGCAACAGTTCACGGGCCTGGGTCAACAGGCCAATTGCCAAATCAACCTTGGTCGTGTCCAATGTATTCACCGGCCGTGGCGCGTCACCACCAAAAATATCGTCGTATGTGGCGGCGGGCACCATCGGTGTGCGCACAGGCGCATCATCACGATATTCCGGTTGACGCACGGTTGGCGCGATTTCTATTTCAGAAAATTCGCCATTATGAATCAATTTTTTAACACCGGCAATTGTCATTCCGCGATTGTATAACAAATCTTGAATCGTTTTAAGGCGCGCAACCGTTTCCGGCCGATAATATCGCCTACCACCCGCACCCGCCACCGGACGCACAATGGTCGGGAATTGTTTTTCCCAATACCGCAATGTGTGCGCCGGCAGACCCAATTCGCGCGAAACTTCATTTATCGATGCAAAATATTCGTTATTCATTGTTCGTTTGTTCCACGGTTTCTGATGTTTCAGATTCTTCGTCTGGGCCGTCTGATTCAATTGATATTGCCGACATGACGCGTTCGTTTTCCGCCGTGCGGAACAATGTCACGCCCGCGGTACTGCGCCCCGCAATGCGGATATCCGATGCCGGTGTGCGGATGATTTTTCCGCCATTCGTCACCATAATAACATCGTTATCTGCGTTCACCGGGAACGAACCCGCAACCGCGGTATTTTTACCGCCCAATTTAATGTTGGTAAATCCACCACCACCACGATGTGTCAAACGATATTCATACGAAGATGTCCGTTTACCAAAACCGTTTTCGGATATGGTAAGTATAAATTCTTCGCGCGCGGCCAATTCCGCCATTTTCGCATCGTCCAGAACCAAGTCTGTGGTTTCTTCTTCGGCGTCACCCTCTTCTTCTATACCGGTTGCGGCGCGACGCGCGGCACGCGATTGTTTCACATATGCCGCACGAACCGCGGAATCAGATTCACCACGATTCAACATAGACATACCGATAATCCGGTCGTCTTTGGACAACGTGATTCCGCGCACGCCCGTTGAATTGCGCCCCGCAAAGACACGAATTTCCGGCACCGGGAAACGAATTGCGCGCCCGCGGTATGTCGCCAAGAACACATCTTGGTTTTCATTACACGGCAGAACGGAAACCAAACTGTCGCCGTCGTCCAATTTCATTGCAATTTTTCCGTTCGCGCGTATTGAATCAAAATCAGACATACGATTACGACGCACCGTCCCCGACGCCGTCACAAACATAAGGAAGTGTTCCATACCGGAATTTTGAATTGCCGCGACATCTTCTTCGGGAACGGGCAAAATCGCGGTAATCGTTTCGCCATCCGTCAACGGCAACAGGTTCACCAATGGCCGCCCCTTGGCCGCGGCGGCGGCTTCGGGTAATTTATATGTTTTTAATTTATAACACAGACCCTTGCTTGAAAAGAACAGCAGTGGCGTGTGCGTGTTCGCAACAAAAACCTGGACCACATAGTCATCGTCTTTGGTTGTCATTGCATTGCGGCCCTTGCCCCCGCGTTTTTGTGCGCGGTATGTATCAAGCGCAACACGTTTGATATACCCGGTATTCGAAACCGTCACAACCATATCTTCACGTGCGATTAAATCTTCAATATCTATATCGATTTCCGCATCAGAAATTTCCGTCCGACGCGGCGACGCCCAATTATCACGCACCGCGGTTGTTTCGTCGCGAATAATTTGAATAATGCGTTCATGCGAAGCCAGAATGTCCAACAGGTCACGAATTTGCGCGCCCAATTCAACCAAGTCCGCATGCAATTTATCGCGTTCCAATCCGGTCAGGCGATGTAATTGCAATTCCAAAATCGCACGCGCCTGGTCTTCGGACATATAGAACATGCCGTCTTTGTATTCTGTATTCGGGTCATCAATCAATTTGATATAGTTTTCAATATCGTTCGCGCGCCAACCACGCGAAACCAATGCGACGCGTGCATCTTCTGGATTGGCGGACGATTTAATCAATTCGATTACTTCGTCCAAATTACCAACCGCAACCGACAACCCCAACAAAGTATGCGCACGATTACGCGCCTTGTTCAAATCAAATATCGTTCTGCGGCGAATAACTTCTTCACGGAATTCAATAAACGCGTCAAGCACCCCACGAACATTAAACAGCATCGGCCGGCCGCGATTCAGTGCCATCATATTCACCGGGAAATTCGTCTGCATTTCCGTATATTGGAACAGATGATTCAATACCACATCCGCAATTGCGTCGCGCTTTAATTCAATAACAATGCGCAGACCTTCCTTGGACGATTCATCGCGAATTTCACTAATGCCTTCGATTTTTTTATCTTTGGCCAATTCGGCAATTTTGATAATCATCTGGGCCTTGTTCACCTGGTACGGGATTTCATCAACAATAATTGCGTCGTGGTCATGGAATTTTTCCATATGCGTTTTTGCACGCACAATTATTGACCCACGGCCCGTAGTGTGCGCTTTATACGCGCCGGCGCGCCCCATAATCACCGCACCCGTTGGGAAATCTGGCCCCGGAATAATTTGGAACAATTCATCATCGGAAATTTCACGATTATCCAGCACCGCCAAAATACCATTGCAAATTTCACCAAGGTTATATGTCGGAACATTTGTCGCCATACCAACGGCAATACCCGAACCACCGTTCACCAAGAAATTTGGAAACTTGGTCGGCAAGACAACCGGTTCCTGTAATGTGCCGTCAAAGTTCGGTTGCCAATCAACCGTGTCTTTGTCCATATCTTCCATGAGTGTGGCGCCAAGTTTTGATAAACGCGCCTCGGTATAACGCATGGCCGCGGCTTTATCCCCGTCGCGCGAACCAAAGTTACCCTGGCCTTGGACCAACATTTCGCCCATGGAAAAATCCTGGCCCATGCGGACCATAGCCTCGTAAATAGAACTGTCGCCGTGGGGGTGATATTTACCCATAACATCACCGACAATACGCGCGGATTTCACCGTTGGTTTTGTCGCCGGCGCGACATCATTCATAACATACAGAATACGGCGATGCACCGGTTTGCAACCGTCACGAACATCCGGCAACGCGCGGTCAACAATAACCGACATCGCATAGTCCAAAAATGATGTGCGCATTTCGTGTTCAAGCGATGATTGCGGAACCTTGATTGTATTTATTTCATTTGTATTTTCGATTTCTGACATAACTTCCATTTCCCCTTGGTTTATAACAAGAAAACAATAGCAAATTTTTACGCGCGCGGTCAAGAAATAAAGCAATTTTTATGTATTAAATTTCATATTGACAAAAGATTTTATTTGTAATACGATTAAATCAAGAAAAACAAAAAGGGATAGAAAAATGATAACAGGCGTTTTTTCTGGGATTTTTTGGAATTTGTTCGCCGCATTGTTTGCGTACCACCTTATTCTGTTGGCACTGCAAAAACTGGGGTTGATAAAAAGTAAATAAAATATTTGCTTTTTTATAAAAGTTATGATTAAATAAGTGCACAAAAGGATTTGAAATGGCAACAAAAAGAACATATCAACCGTCAAAAACACGTCGTATTCGCACGCATGGTTTTCGCGCGCGCATGGCGACCAAGGGCGGACGCGACGTTTTAAACCGTCGTCGCAGTGCGGGCCGCAAACGCATCGCGGTCACCGCGGCAAATTAAAAAATCGCCAAATGGCGATTTTTTTAGTGGTTAGTCCGTCCCGGCACCGTTTGGTGCCGCGGCCGCGACGGGTGCTAGTGGATAGTGGTTAGTAGAATCTGGAATTGGTTCGTGATTATGAAATTATATCCAGATATCACTAACCACCGTTCATTTGCACCAACCGCCAATAAAAATGCCACGCGGGGGACGCGTGGCAAATATTTTAATAATTATACATTATGCTGGGCTTTGACCAGAATATGCATCAACACAGGTGACATTTATCAAAGTGCAGCCTGAATCTGCGCATGTATGCTTGCAATTTGCCAAGGTTGTGACCTGGGTCTGAACGGCACCAATCGCATCTGATACCGCCTTTTCATTTGGTGCGGTTGTGGTGCTGGTCGTGCTGATAGTGTTTGCCGATGAAACCTTGCCGTCCGCGTATGTCTTGATACCACCGGATTTAACCGGGTTATCTGAATTTGCTG
The DNA here is from genome assembly GCA_902801125.1 of uncultured Pseudomonadota bacterium. Classification (GTDB taxonomy): domain Bacteria; phylum Pseudomonadota; class Alphaproteobacteria; order Rs-D84; family Rs-D84; genus Enterousia. The sequence continues at coordinate 76,408 of CADCGT010000003.1, forward strand.
TTGGCGTGTTATCAAACGTCAATGTATCCTGTTTGGCCGCCAATGCGGTATAAACACCACCCGATGTAACCGGTTGGGTATGATCGGCCGTTGGTGCCGTATCTATGCTAACCGCGGCCCATGATGTTCCATCATGCTGTAACATCTGGTTTGACGTTCCGGTCGGCAAAATGGTTGATGTGCTGCTGTTAATCTGGGCCATGACCGCACCCATTGTTGGAATCTTGTTGGCATCGTTGCCGGCTGTGTATGTGGTCGCACTGTGTATTGCGCGGGGTGAAAATGTTGGCGCATTTGTATCCGATAAAGACCCAGTATAGACCGGGATTTCATTTGCGGAACCCGTTGCCATCTTGGATTGCATTTTTGTGTCAACATATGTTTTTGATGTGACAACCGTATCGGCCGATGCGGCAAAAGACGCCATTATCGCCGCCAATGATACAAATACTAATTTTTTCATGGTTATTTTCCCCCTTTCCTTTGCAAAATTTGTTGTGTTATGGACGATGAATGCGCCGGTCTTGTTGAAATTCACCACAATGCACCGAATTCACCCCTTCCTTTCGAATTGTATGATACCAATTTTTGAAAAATAACACAAGCGTTATTTTTATCTATTTCAAAACCGTGTCGGCTATCATTTCAACCGCATTGTTTTTTACCAAAGATTTCTTGGCCATTTTTTCCAACCGCGACGGGTTTTCAAACAATTCGGTCAATGTCGCCGTCAACCATTTCGGTGTAAATTTATCTTGTGCAATTGCAAAACCACCACCCAATTTTTCAAAGTTTGCCGCATTGGCCGCCTGGTCTGGATTGATGGCAAGTGGCACCAATATCGCCGGCCGGCCGATTGTGGTCAATTCTATGACGGTGCCCGCCCCGCCACGCCCGATAACAAGGTCCGCATCCGAAATCGCGGTCGCCATGTCGCGAATAAAGGACAAAACATTCGCGTGAATCTTGTTATCTGCATAAAATTTTTGCAATTTTGCAACATTTTCTGGGCGCGTTTGATGCGTAATAAAAATCTTTTTATTTTTCATATCGCGCACCGCAATTGGCACGACCGTGTCCAAAATCTGGGCCCCTAATGACCCGCCCGTCACCAACAGGTGCATTTTACCAGGCAACGGCGCGCCCGCACGTTCCATAAATTCACGCCGCACCGGCAGGCCCGTATAAACAACGCGCGCAGATGAATTCTTGGGAATGCCGTTCACGTTTTGAAAACTTGTCATCAATGTCTTGACCCAACGCATCGCAAATCGATTTGCGCGACCAATCGCACCGTTTTGTTCATGCAGGTATGTCGGAATTCCCCAAACATGTGCTGCAAATACCGCCGGCACCGATGCATAGCCACCAAACGCAACAACACGGTTTGGCCGCGAAAACATAAATCGTAAAACCAACGCAATTGAAGACACACCAATTTTGAACAACGCAATAATTTGATGTGCACGACCCTTGCCCCCAACGCCGGACGCCCATATATGAACGCGTCGCGCACCATGTGGCGCGCCATCCGCAACCATTTTCTTCACACGACCATCGCACGAGACCGTTATTTTATGTCCACGCGCCGCCAATTCGTTTGCAACCGCCAACGCCGGAAACACATGACCACCCGTACCACCCGTTGCAATCCATATCTTCATTTTTGCCCCCGTTGTTTTATTTCCATTTGTCTTCGCGCACAATTGCCAATACCATACCAAACAAAAGACAGAATCCGACAAGCGAACTGCCCCCGTACGAGATGAACGGTAATGTCATACCCTTGGGCGCGAATAAATGCAAGGTTGATATTAAATTTATACAAGACTGAATTCCAAACAACGCCGCCGCGCCACCAACCGCATAGAATACAAAACGGTCGCGCGCCCCCAATGCGTCGGTCACCAATAATTTTAACACATACACCAACAGGCCCAACAACAAACACGCCATAATTGCACCTAAATCTTCCACGATTGCCGCGTATATAAAATCTGTGTGCGCATCCGGCAGTGATTGTTTAATAAATGCGTCGTCTCCGCGCCCAAACAGGCCGCCATGTTGAATCGATTGAACAGACTGGGTCACCTGGTATGTGTCGCCGGTTCCGGTCAACATGGATTCTATACGACCGTGGACATGCGGCATCGTATAATACGCAAACACCAACATACCAACACCCGCACAAGTTAGCCCCGCAAATATAGACCAAGGCAGGCCCGCAATTACCAACATTACAACCAATACACCAAGGTAAAGCAACGATGTTCCAACGTCTGGGTGTGTTAAAATAATAACCAACATTGGCGCAAACAACGCAAGGTATGTCCACCAAGACATCCAACGAATACGCCACGCGTCACGAACAATAAACATTTTTTCACCAAACCGATGTCGCATCCCCGCCAAAAACCATGCGGTCAACATTATAAACCCGGGCTTCATAATATCAGACGGCAAAACATTCACCGGCCCCAGTGCCACAAATCGCGCAGAACCCTTGATTACATGTGGCGAAATTACCGTCACACCCAACAATGCAAAACCAATCGCAACAACCGCGATGGAAATCCACAGGACATATTTTTTGTTCAACAAACTTGCCACAAATAATGTGATAATGCCGATAAAGTAAAACGGCAAAGCCTTGGCAATAAAGAAATACCAGGGTTGATTTATGCGTTCGGCGGCAACACTGCCGGCGGAAACCGCAAAGAACATCCCAATCGCAATCATCAACAGAACGACATACAACAATCGCCGGTCTATTTCAAAAAACCAACTGGTCAATTTACTTTCTTCGGTCCGCCGAAACATTTATGCCCCCCTATGCAAATTTTAATAACATCAACGCAAGGCCAGAAAACAAAATCGACATCACAAAAAACCGGTCTACGATTTTTGTTTCGTCCCAGCCCAATTCTTCAAAATGGTGGTGCAGTGGCGCGCGCAAAAACACCCGACGACCCGTTCCCGATATGCGACGCGTAATTTTGAAAAACATTGTTTGAATAAACGAAGTCAACAATATCACAACCATCATCATCGCGGCAATTCCCATAATGACTTCGGATTTTAACAACATCGCAACCGTTCCCATGAATCCGCCAAGCGCAAGCGAACCAACATCGCCCATGAATATTGACGCCGGACGCGCATTAAACCATAAAAACCCAAGAACCGCACCGAACGCCGCACCCAATACCGCGTACAGGCCACTGGTCGCCGGCATAAACAAAACCGTGTCCATAAACCCGATGCGCGTTGCACCATAAAGCGCGACAACCAACACTATCAACACCGGCATATATAACTTTGCCAACATCCCGTCAAGGCCGTCTGTGATATTTGTTGCATTCGCGCCACCGCATATAACAAAATACGCAAACACATAATAAAACAGCCCAAGCGAGAATATAATTCCAAACGGCAACGCCAATGAATATTCTGGGATATATGACGGCATGGTTTTATTTATCAAATACGCCAAGATTACAACAAATACACCTTCGACAACAAGGCGCACCATTGGCGACAGGCCGTTCGATGCCTTTTTGGACCCGCTTGTCACCTTTTTATAATCATCGACGAATCCCAATGTGCCGAACATAACCAAAGACATCAATGCAATCCAGCCAGTCAAACTGGTCATCGGCATAAATGCAATTGCGCCAACCAAAATCGCGATTATGACCAATATACCACCCATTGTTGGGGTGCCAGCCTTTTTGCGATGCGATTCGGGGACATTTTCACTAATTGGTTGACCTTTTTTCTGCCACGTGTGCATCGCGCGAATAAAGGCGCGTCCGAACAGAATCATTATTAGAAACGCCGTTCCAAACGCCGCACCAAATTGGGTCCAGCCACCAAAAAACAATCCATAACCATGTGATAACAAATAATCTGTAAGCATAAATTCTCCTTTTATGCCTTTATTCTATCACAAAGATTACAATAATAAAATCTTATTTGAAAAAAATTATTTACATTCGGCGGGGTCTTCGTCGTCAATAAACAATGTCCAATCATGCCCCTTGTTCCAAAGGGTAATTTCTGTATCATTAAGTGTCGCGACATACCGTGCGCCATCCGCCGACGGGGCAATATTCATTTCCACCGTGTCACCATTAAGGGTTGCCGTCAATTTTTCGCCAGATTCACTAAGTTGTATTTCAACATCATATTTTCCACATGTCATAGAATTATCGTCCGATTTGTCACATGCAACCAACGTCAACGCGCCCAACATACAAAAACAAATTTTTTTCATATCGCATTTCCTTTTTTTATTCTAGAACACGCCACCAACAACGGCACTTGGTTGTGAAGTGACGCCCTGATGAACGACCGGGTTCGGGGTCTGGCCGGGTTTGAAAGCCTCGGTCACGATGGTCCCAGACGGGTCTTCGGCGGCGGATGCGCCACTGCGCCGATTTACGCGCACAAAATTCAAACCATCTGGAATCGAAAATGGTTGATTTTTTTCGTTTGCCAATGCAACCGTCATAAAATCCGAAAATGCACGCGCGGCCATGTGGCTGCCTGCGCCCTTGCCCAATGCCTTTGGTGTATCGTATCCCAAATACACACCCGCAATAAGGTTTTTCGAAAAACCAACGAACCATACGTCTTTGACATCGTTTGTTGTGCCGGTTTTCCCGCCGATTGTGTGGCCGGGAACGGCCGCCTGGCGCCCGGTACCACGGTCAACAACGCCCTGTAATATAGATATCAATTGATAAAGGCTTTGCGGGTCAGAAAGCGGGTCCGATTCCGCTTCATCGACAACGGGTTCCATATCCGGCGTCCATTCCAATATCTCGCTTTTTTCACCACCGACAACATTGCCATAGCGGTCTTCGATATAGTCAACCATTTTTGGTTCAATGCGACGCCCGCCATTCACAAACGCCGAATACCCCAAGACCAGGTTCTGTAATGTCGTTTCGCCCGCCCCCAACGCAAATGACAAATTCATTTCTTTCATATTTTGCGGATAGACACCGAAACGTTGTGCAACCTCTATGGCGTTTTCAACACCAATTTTTTCAACCATACGAACACTGGGGACATTGCGCGATGTTTCCAGTGCAAATCGCAATGGCACATCGCCAAGGAATTTTTTATCGTAATTTTCCGGTTTCCATTCCATATTGTTTTCGCGCCACCCAACAATTGGCGTATCGGATATAAGGTATTCTGGGGAAATTCCGCGTTCCAACGCCGCCAAATACACGAACGGTTTTATTGTACTGCCTATCTGGCGATATGCCTGGGTTGCGCGGTTAAACGAACTTTCGGCGAATGAACGCCCGCCCGCCATGGCCAACACGCGACCCGTATGCGGATTCATAACGATAATTGCGCCCTGTAATTTTTCGGTTCGCCCCGCATTGTACGCATCCAACGCCCGATTCAATGCGGCGGACGCGGCGCGTTGATATTCAGGATTGATTGTTGTTTTAATATATAAACCTTGGTTATATAATGTTTCGCGTCCCAATTTATCAAGTAATTGACGGCGAACTTCTTCGGCAAAGTATTGGAAATCGTCCGCCATTTGTGCGGTAAAACCACTGTTTATATTCAATGGTTCGGCGGCGGCGGCATCGGCGGCGGCGCGCGTAATATAGCCTTCGTCCGCCATGCGGCGCAACACATAATTCCGACGTTCTTCGGCGCGGGCGCGGTCATTTGGCGCCTTGGGCAGGGACGCCAAAAACGCACATTCCGACAAAGTCAAATCTTTGACCGGTTTGTTAAAATACATCAATGCCGCCGAACCAACACCGTATGCACGCGCCCCAAGGAATATTTGATTCAGATACAGTGTCATAATATGCTTTTTTGAAAACGCACGTTCAAGGCGCAAGGCCAATATCGCCTCTTTTATTTTTCGCGACATTGTCCGGTCAGACGACAGGAAAAAATTCTTGGCAACCTGTTGCGTGATGGTGGATGCACCGGTAAATGTTGTATTAAAACCAAACATGCGCATCGCGTTATTTATAGACGCACGCAAAATACCCTGGACATCAATTCCCGGGTGCGTCCAGAAATTTTGGTCTTCGGCGGCAACAAAGGCATTTACCAATTGTGGCGGTATATCATCAAAGTCAATAAACACACGGCGTTCTTCGGCGTATTCAATAAGCAACGAGCCATCCGCCGCATAAAGGCGCGTCGCGACCGGTGGCGCGTATGTCGCCAATTTCCGATAGTCCGGTAAATTTCCACCATATATCAAAAACAGCGTCGCCACGGCGGCAATCATTGCGACCACGCACCAGAAAATAATATGTAAAAAAACACGAAAAACTTTTTTAAATTTCATAGCAATTATTTTAAGATAAAAAATTTTCATTTGCAAGTATGATATGAATTGTTTAGAATCAAATCTGAAAGGAATGTTTATGGAGAGATTTTTTTGTAAAAAATTTTTCATAATTATTTGTGGCATATGCGCCACCACTGGCGCATTGGGCGCAAAAAGCCCAAAAGACCCAATCACAATTACAGATAGCGCAATAATAAATTCTTGGGGATTCGGCGGGAATTATACGCAATCTGTGGCCGGGAAATTTATGCACAATGATTTACTTAATCAACGAAAAGGTGCATGTGGCACAGATGAAGGTGCGGGTGTCGCGATTATTGCACGGCAAATATGGGAACACGGTGGATATTTTTGCACAACACAAATTCAATCTGCAAACGCCGGGGGTAAATCGTGGATAGAATTTTATAAAAACACCGACAATTTATACAAATGCGAAACCATATGTATGCCCGGCTGGACCGGCGTTCAATGCAAAACTCGCAGTACCGGATGCGATGATACCACGGATTATACAAATAACCTGGATGATGTGATAAATAATTATAAAACCCTGCTTAAATCCGACGGATGTGAAACCGGCATAATAACAACAGAAGTAGATGTATTCAGACACGTTACAAATTCAGAAAACACACATTCAAATGCACATGTACTTGGTGTTTTGGAACGTAAAACACATGGCGTAAAGGTCGGTATAATTCAAATAAACGCGAACAGAAAAAATAATCACAATTCATATATTGCAGATGTGTATTCAGACGGACTAACCAGGATGCTGTGCGCCAATGGATATGTTGCCAATTCCAATCAGACAGATTGTATACCCGGACCATCGTGCGCAACCGAACAAGACAAGTTAAATAATTTATGCTCTGGGTTTTCTAACTATAATTCTTCCGAACACAGTTTTAAATACAATTCGGCACAGGGGTGTTATTATTTCCGTTGTCAAAATGGCAAAGGGTTTAAAAGTGAAATTGATAAAACCTGTGTTGAATGTGACGGCGGTGTTTTGGCGTATGTTGATGAAAATGGTTATTGCAAAAAGTGTGTCAAAGGTAAATATTTTACAAATTCAGACAAAACATCTTGTAACCGTGATACACAAGCCTATAATCAAACAGAAATGAGATATGGTGTTGGGGGCGAATCTTCGCCAATCAATGCTCAATGCTGGCTTAAAACAGACAACACAGAATACAAGGAATGTATTCAGTCACAGTTAAATAAATAAAAAAACGGTCGCATGATGACCGCTTTTTATTGAATTTGTCCAATAAAACTATTCCATTGTTTTACCGTTTGTCGCGATAACATCGACGCCAATTTCAATTTTACCACCCGATTCGCGAATAATTAAATCGCCCGCCGCAATTTCTGCAAAATCAAGATTTGTGGACATAAAACCATCAAACTTGCCCGCGGCAACCCACGCCAAATCCATCGCCGGACATCCGGTTGTGCGAACATTACCCGCCCCCAACGGATTGCCCACAATACCATTATACGCAACCGTCATATCGGCCGGGTCCGCAATATTTGACACGCGTATGCGCGCCGAATGAAACGCTGAATACGCATACGCACCCGCGCCAGATTCGGCATAGTATAAATATTCGTCAATCGGTGAATAAACCAAGGCAATTTTTGTTTCGTCCATTGACCGCAACGCCAAAGATATAGCAAAACGCGGGTTTCCACGAACAAAATTCGCCGCCCCCGACAGGGCCAATACGAATTCGTCACGACCATCACCCGCGCGCGTCACATTCGGCGTAAGTAATCCCGCCGATGGACGAACCAATAATAAATCAGATAAAATTTCTTCTTCGATACGGGCGGCGGCACGGTGAACAAAATCACGCGCACCACGCAACGATTGTTGCAGGTTTTCAACCTCTCCAAAATCGTGGCGCAGACCGGTTGCCGTGCGTTGCAACGCCATAAACATCTTGTTTAATTCCGGCGAACCTTTGATTAGCAAATCCATTTTGCGCCCCCCAATATGCAAATTTGAATATCGTTAGAAACCAAAACCGGCAAATTTCTTTTTGAAATCCGCGGTACGACGGCCCTTTTCACCGGCGTTGGAACGTTGACCCGTCCATGCAGAATGATTCAAATTGTCCGTCGACAGAACCAAATCTTTGTTCACCGAAGAAAACATTTTAACCGTTTTCCCGTCGGTCCGTGTAACGTTGATTTCATAATATTCCGGATGAATACCTTTTTTCATCACATGCCCCTTATGTTTTTTAATTTTTAATTTTTGCCGTGAAATTATACAGGCTTTTTTCGGAAAATCAAGGTAATAATGATTTTTTCATATTTAATATTGACCAATACAGCCCAAATATGAATTTCCCGTCGATTCCAATACATTTACCAATCGATTCTTGTCCCGCCCAGAAAACAGCGCAAGTATCGTTCCCGCGTCGGTCGCCAACATATCCGCCACCGTCGCAATTTCAGAACTCATTTTTTTGAAAAAACCACTTGATGGGTATATTTCCGCCGCAAATAAATGATGCGCCGCATGCCGGTGCGGATGCGCCACAGACGCAGATTCTATGACCATCAACTGGCATTCCGGGGATATTATCAATTTATCGGTCACAACCGCATTTCCACCAAGTAATTCGCCCCACCAACCGGTCGAACCATAAAACACCGGGAAATATATAACCGCGTCGGGACGCGATTCAAAAATTTCCGCCACATTTAAATCGTCGGTAATAACATCCGGCATCGTGCCAATTGACGCATTTATAACCTTGCGGGCGGTCTGGTATTCCATATCAGACCGGGCGCGGCGTGGCCAATAAAGAATCGGAAATTTACTCATTGCGTATGAATTATATCAGATTCGGTGCAATTAAAAAAGGGGGGGCATAAAAATAAATGTCTTGATTTTTTATTTTTTTAATGTTTTCCACCATTTACCCGCCAATCCGCGAATCGTATTAAAGTCTTTTTTGGCCGCGTTATAATACCGGTCGGATATTGTGATATTAAAGAGGCTTTTAATCAACGCCGGTATCGATGTCATAAACATCATGAAAAACGCGCCCAGCATGATAATGGTGATAAGCCCGTCATCACGCAGCATAAGGCCGTCCATCAAAATTTTCGAATCGTTTTCTGATATTGCCGTGGCGATTCGCGAAACACCACCAAGGTTGCCAACAATCGCATCCAGAAACATTATACCAAACAGCAAAAATACAACCGTCATCGCAATTCCAACCGCACCCGATATAACATCGTCTATCATTTTGCGAATGTTTTTGCCGCCATTTAACGCGGCCGCAATCTTCCAATCTTTGAACAGCCACCCCAACAGCATAAGTGGCAACATTACAAAATCCAGTGACAGACCGACAAATATTTCCAAGAAGTAAAGCGGTATCGGCAACATTGCCATAAAATACATAACCAATACCAACAACCCACCAAACAACATCGGCACATTTGGAAAGATTGGTATGCCCCACATAATTTTGTGCATGTAATCGTAATTGAATGCCATGTTCATCATCGTCCAACCAACCGTCATGCCAAGGCCGGTGACCTGGTGCACATTTGCCAATTCACAGGCCAGACCACTGCGCAATTTTACGGGATATACCCCCGTCGGGCCGTTCGGATTGCGCAATGACGCACCGTCCGATGCCCCGTCCATAAGTGTGGTTGCAACCATACATTCGGCATATTTATCACCATCGCCCACAATATGATTGACCGACATACCAATATTAAACGCGGGTTCAATTACAACGGTACTTATCATGCGCGGAAATGGTAATCCCAAAAGAACGCACACCAATGCCAATTTAATCAAATGTGTTGTGAATGTCGAAGTCATTGACCATGCACTGTCGATTTTCGAATTTAAAAAACCACTGACTATTGTCCAGGTAAAATATACCGCCGTCAACATTACCGCCATCGGAATCACCACACGGCCAATTTCAGAATATATCTTTGGCAAAATATTCGACATCGTTGACATAACGCCGGTGAACATCTGGCACGTCCAACACGAAGAAAAAAACTGTAATGCGTCATTCATATCAACGGGGGCAACACTGCGCCACACAGAAAAACCGGCAATGCCCGCGACCGAGCCAATTATTATCCACGGCAAAACCGCACCCGCCGAAAAAGGCAGAAATGAAAAAAATACAATTAAAAATTTTTTTAACTTGCTCATTTTGTTTAATTATATCACAATTTTGTAAATAAGTAATATAATCAATTTAAAAATGTAGGACTATGTTTTTTACGCGTAAATATTTTAATCGTATTTCTATGCGTTTGGTTCCGTTATTTGTTGCGGTCATAATTGCGTGCATGCCGCATATCGCGTGCGCCGCAGAATGGGCGATTGTTGATAAATTAAATCTTGCAATATTCGTGCCACATGTGTTGGACGCATTTGTGACGGTTGCACGCGGAACATATGAATACTTTGTTGGACACGGCGATGGGATTATTTATGTTTTGATTTGGACGTTCTTGGCAATTTCTGTATTTTTATATGCGGCGTTGATGTGGTTTCCGAAACGATGGACAAATTTCTTGGGGTTTTCCGGCGGCGGCGAAATGTGGGATGGAAAACTGTCGGGATTTACAATGGCAGAAACCGTTTTGAAAAGTGCGATGCGTGCCGTTATTGCCGCAACATTTTTATTACAGGTAAAACCGGTATATGTGACACAATGGTTGGTGAATCCGTTCTTGGAATTTGGGGCAATTTATACACGCGCGATTATGAACACCGTAAATGAATCCGGCGTGACGGCCGAAAAACTTTCGTGCCCGGAATCTGTGATGGCCGGCGATTGGTTAAGTTCGCGCAGTTGCGAATTTTTAATTCAACCAATCAACGATGTTTCAAACGCAAATAATAAAATTGTAAAACGTGGATTTGAATTTCTATCACGCGGGTTGCACGGCCTTGTTACACTGGTGCCACATGGCGGACAAAACATAATGAATATTATAACGGGTGTGCTGTTGATATTTACATTTGTTGGGTGCAATTTGTTTATGGCGTTGCTTATTATCCAGGGCATATTTGATTTTGGCATGGCGTTGATACTTTACCCGTTTGGTGTTTTGGCCTGGGTCGCAAAGCGCAATGATAAATGGTTCGATATTTGGCCCCCGTTTAGCGAGATTATCAAGGCATTGCAAAAATTGGTCATCACAATGATTGCATGCGCATTTATACTGATTATAAATGTTGCGGTTGTCAAAGCGTTGTTTAATTCGCACGCGGTTCAAAATGTGGCGGCGGGTGGTGCGGCGTCATTCAATTTGACAAACGGTTCATTGAATACGGTTGCGGTAAATTTTGGTGGACATTCATTGTTGTGGTTATCGGCGTTGTTGACACTGTTTTTAATGAATGCGATTTTCGATATGACGCGCAAGAAATTGGAATCGTATGCATCGGGAATGGATGGGCTTTATAAACAAACAACATCTGATTTCAAGGCAACCGTAAATTGGTCCAAGAATGCGTACACATCCATTAAAAAGGCAATAGGTTTAATCAAGAAATGAACAACATCGCAAACAATTTTATCGAAAATATTGCACAGTGTTGGGGATGTGATGTGTTTGATAATTTATTCCGCGTGGTATCAAACGCGGGCGCGGTTGTTTATACGCGTATTGCAGATATATGCTTTGCAATTTTTGCGGTGTTGTTTGTGTTCTATGTGTTTTGGGCGGTGTGGCGGACGGTAAATCCGAAAAAGCCCGACACATCGGACCCGATGTATACAAAATCGGTTGTGCGTGTTGTGATAAATTCTTTATTTGCGTTGACTCTGTTGGGTTTTGGGGTTGCGGTTCCGCGTTTTGTCACGCGTTTAACATTTGAACCGGTTGCGAAAATCACTTTGGTTTATACGGAATCTATATTGAAAACAACACCGGAATTTGTGAATGAACATGTAAAAAGTGCGCCGCCACAAGAAATTCCCGAAGGCGGCATCTATCGTTCCGAATTGCGCGACACGATTGTGGACATTATGAAAACGACAATTGTTTTGTTTCAATCATATATGAAATTGGGAATTGCGGTCATAGATAAATCTTTTACCTGGGCCGAGATGCCAACAATTGGCGCGATTTTCCGACACATACTTTATTTCTTTGTCGGGATATATTTGTTTTGGGGATTTTTAAAATTATTTTTACGTTTCTGTTTTTATTTTGTAGATGTGATTATCAATATGGCAATGTTCGCATTTTTGTTTCCGATTGCATTGATGATGATGTCGTTCAATGGTGGTGATATGCCGGGGTGGATGTCGTCACTGGGCAAAGGGTTGGGAACAAACCAATTAAAGAAAGTTATTGGTTCAATTGTCGCATTGGGTGCGGCGGTTATAACATACCTTGTTGTGATGGTTATAATCGCACGATTCTTTACCGACGCCGGGACATCTGTTGAAGAATTGATGACGGCGATTACATCGGGTGAAGTATTTGCGTCTGATTTATCCGACGATAATTTGGCGTCTGTCACACTGGTCGGAATGATTGTTTTGATATATGTTCTGAATTACATATACAAACAAATACCAAATGTTTCCAAAATGATATTGAATACTTTTGGCGTCACTGAAGAAAATAAAATGAGTGAAAATATGGCAAACGATGCGGAAAAACTGGTCGGCCTTATTACCAATGGAATTAAAAATGTCGGTTCAAAAATCATCAATAACGGTGATAAAAAATCAGATGACAAATCGGATACAAAAACGGATAATAAAAAAGAATGAAGAAATTATTTCTGGGGGCTCTTGTTCGTTTTATTATCGGCGCAATCGCGTTGGGGATTGGCATTTGGTATGTAAGTTCTTCGTTAAGCCATACATCAATAACATATGTTAGTATGGATGGTTTCCTTAAATCCATTGGTGCAACCGATGGGAATATTGCATCGGCAAATGGATGTTTCCTGTGTGGGTATGTGAATGATTTGTTCACGGTACTTGGGGTGGCGGCCGAAAAATTTTGGAATGTGATTTTGGAAAACCTTTGGATTCTTATGGTGTTTGGGTTCGGTATATTTATGATAATTCACACAATACAATATATATTAAAGGCCACCAAAGAAACGGGCACATTCGACACCAAAGAAAAAAAATTAGAATTCGGTCCGTGGTTCGATACCGTTTGGCGTCAAGGCGTGCGCGTTATGATTGTTGGTGCCTTGATTGGCGCATTTGGAATGGGTGGTGTGTCGTCCATTAAAACCCTTTCGAATATTACTATTGCGCCGGTAATGTATATCGGCACAGAATTATCTATGGCCGCGACAAATGTTTCTGATTCAACCAAGTGCGTGCCGACAAAATTTGATATAAACAATCCAATGGCACCGATTGCAAATTCTTTTATGTGCATTGTTGGAAATATAAACACTGTCATTTTGGCGGGGGCCGCCGGCGGATTCGCGTTGATGAACTATGCGTGGATGGGGATTGGTGGTGGCGTGTTGACATGGGCCGCGGGATTATTGGTTGTAATAATGTTTGTTGTTATGGGATTTAATTTATTTTTCCAATTGCTGTCTATTATTTTCAAATTGGTGTTTATTGTTATATTCTTGCCACTTATCGTTGGGGCATCGGCATTTGAAAAAACATGGAAGATGGCGTCAGGTGCACTGAAAAATTCTATTACTATGTTGGTTGATTCGGCAATTAAGGTTATTGGCATTTCATTAAAAGTTATTATTCTGTTTGCAATGTTGTCTTTTGCGGGTTCCGAAATATTCCATGGGGCGGGCGTGTTTCCACCACTGCTTGGGGTCGAGGTTGCGGATAATGCACAAACAGAATCTGTGCAAAACGCGTTTGCGTTATGCGAGGCGCAATCGATTAAACAAGATGGTAATATTGATAAAGGCGCATTCAAAAATTGCTTTATGCGACAAAAGGCGATTGTAGAGGCACGATACCCCGGTGCATTTGATTTTATGCGCGATGGATTTGGGTTCTTGATTTTAATGGCGGGATTGATATTCATATACTTCTATATATTAAATCCACGCATAGATAAACTGATTGCAAGTGTGCCATCGTTCGAACCGTTTGGCAAATCAAATGATGCGGGTGGCGTGGATGATTTTGGTGGCGACCTTAAAAAAATGGCAAAAATGACATGGCAAAAACCACAAGAATGGGCGGATAAATTGATTAAGAAAGATAAATAAAAAATGAAAAAATTTATAAAACGATTTTTATCGATAACATTTGCCGCAATCATTGCGATTGGTTTGGCCGCACAATCTTTTGCAATCGAAGGTTCAAACCTGGCCACTGGGGATATTGGGGATTTTGGCACATGGACCACCGAACACAACCAATCGGAAGTGTTGGGAAATATAAAATCCGATATCAATGGTTTCGCATCAGAATACGAAAATGAATATGTGCAAACCGGCGTTCCGATAGAGGCGCGCCTTGGTATAGTATTTATTCGTGCGTTGGATTATGTGTCGAAAATCCTGGACAATTCTTTGGTGCGATTTGTGAACATATTTTTAATCATCGCATTTCTGTTTTGGGTTATGTTATTGGCGTATCAAATGATTACAGACCCCAAAACCAAACCAATGGCAACATTCGAAGAAATCGCCAAGAAAGGTGCAATTTTGGCAATATGGTTGGTCTTGTTGGGCGGTGGAATTCAATGGTTCTTTGGTGCGATTATGGGGCCGATATTTGGTTTTTCTTCGTATGTTTCAAATTTAATTTTAAATGCAACAACCGATGCCGGTGGATTCGCATTGGCGGATAATTGTGCCGCGATTCGCGCATACGCCGCCACGCATTTAACCGACACCACGACAATTACACCCGATTTTGCCGCAAACATAATATGCGTGCCGGCGCGGTTGTCGGGGTTTTATTATGGCGCGATAAAGTTCGGTTGGTCTTTGGTATTGGCCGGTTTGGGATTTAGCACTTTTACATTCTTGATTGGTTTGATTTTGGTTATTCTGTTTATATATACGGCATATAAATTCGCGTTTGTCGCATTCGGTGTTATCGCAGATTTATTCTTGGTCGTGATAATGTTGCCATTTACCGCAATTGCCGAAACCGTGAACAAGACATCGTACAAGGGTATCGCCGGCGACATATACAACGGATTTTTGGGACTGTTCAAATCGCAAGACCTGTCATCCCAGGTAAAGAAATTTGTTGATGCGGCGGTTTATTTTGTGTCACTGTCCATCATTATTTCGATTGCGGGGGCACTGTTATCTTCGGCAATATCAATAAATTCTGAAACTCATCTTATTACCATTTTGAATGGCGATGTTGTGACATTGTTGTTGACCGGCGCATTGGTTGCATACATTGCGACACATACCGAAGAATTTGCAAAATCAATCGGTGGCGCAATTGATTACGCAATTGGGTCTGATTTACAAAAAGATTTGAAAACTGTATATAACGACACCAAGAAAAAAGCCGAAAATTTCATCAAGGCATTAAAAGAAAAAAAGAAATAATTTATTTGTCGATTATTTCAATAAATTTTCGTGCAACACGTTTTATTCCGGCACGGTTGAACGCGATTGTTAAAATATCATCGTGTTCTTCGATAACAACGCCACGGCCCAATTCCGCATGCGACACCAATTTGCCCACCAATGTTTCACGAACCGGATTTGCACGCGGTATGTATGTGCGCGGCGTTGGATTATATTGTGGGGGGCGCCCGCCAAAATCCAGATACCGCGCATCCATTTCTGTGATAAACCGCGCCGGCGAATAGTATTGACGCGAACCGAAAATTACACGCGACATAGTATTCGTAATTATTGCGCGACGACGCGCACGCGTGATTGCGACATAGGCCAAACGGCGTTCTTCTTCCATGCCACCTTCTTTTATGGCCTTGTCATTTGGGAAAATGCCGTCTTCCCATGCGGGCAAAAACACCGTATCAAATTCCAATCCTTTGGCCGCATGAATTGTCATAATGCGAACGGCACTTGCATCATCATTGACATCGTTATCATTATCATCGGTTGTCATCAACGCCGCGTGTTCCAAGAATTCGGGCAAACTGTCGTATGTTGCAACAACATTCGTTATCAATTCACGAATGTTGGACAATCTTTCTTCGGCATCGGGGTCGTGCGATTCACACCAATATTTCATATATCCCGCATTTTCCAGCAATTTTGTCACGGCATCGCGGGGCGACATAGATTGCCAATCAAAATCAAACGCCGACAAAAATTCGTTTGCCATTATGCCCTGTTTCCCGCCAAAGTGCGCATTTGCCATTCCGGCCATAAGGCATGTCCCCATCGCACGCATTTTCGCAATTGCCGATGGCCCAAAACCACGCCGCGGGCGCGCAATAATTCGCGCAAACGAAACATCATCGGTCGGGTGCACCATAAGGCGAACATACGCAATCACATCACGAATTTCCATTCGGTCATAGAACTTTGTCGTGCCGATTAAACGATATGGTATATGGTATTCGGCAAATGTTTCTTCGAATCCACGCGAAAGCGAACCCGTGCGAATCAACACTGCAAAGTCAGAATACCGCCCATTCGCATATCGCATAATTGTGTCGGCAATCAATTTTACTTCGTCAAAATTTGATGGCACGGTCAAAACATACACCGGTTCGCCCATATTTTTTTCGTCCGCCGGACGCAGGTCTTTGCCCAATCGCCCGTTGTTATGCCGAATAAGTGAATTTGCCGCACCCAGTATGTTCCCTGTACTGCGATAATTTGTTTCAAGACGAATAATTTCTGCGCCCGGAAATGTTTTATCAAATTCAAGTATGTTTTTTATTTCCGCACCGCGCCATGAATAAATTGATTGGTCGTCATCGCCGACACAGCATATATTTGGCATTGCAATATCGCGCGTCAGTAATTTTATAAACTGCATCTGGGCGGCGTTTGTATCCTGGAATTCATCAACCATAATGTATTTAAATTGGCGTGCATATTTTTCGCGCACATCGGGATTATTTTCAAACAAATCAATAACCATTAAAATAATATCACCAAAATCAACCGCGCCAAGTCGACGCAATTCCGCATTATAATTATCAAGAATTTGTTTTGTGCGTGGTCCAACATCGGCATATTCGCCGCGTCCGCGGTCTTTGATATTTGAAATTTTTTCCACCCAATCGGCGGCATCAAATTCTTTGGGGTCCGCGGACATTCCGGCAAACACGTTTTTCAAGACCGCCTTTTGGTCGTCTTCGCCAAATATAATAAAATCGGGTCGCAATCCGGCACGCGCCGCGTTCGCGTGCAATATGCGCAGGCATATCGAATGAAATGTTCCACACCACAGGTCGCGCGCATAAAAACCGTCCGCCCCCGACAACATGTCTGTAATGCGATTCTTCATTTCATTTGCGGCCTTGTTCGTAAAGGTCAGGGCCAAAATCTGCCACGGGGCGGCAAGGTTGTTAGCCAATATATACGCCACACGCGTCACAAGCACCCGCGTCTTGCCGGTTCCCGCCCCAGACAGCACCAAAAGTGGCCCGTCGGTCGTTTCAACCGCTTTTTTTTGTTCCGGGTTAAGATTTTCTAGCATTAAATTCATCGTTTTATTATAATACCATAAAATTTGATTTGGGAAAGGGTAAAAATGACACGTGTAATTTGTTTTGATATTGAAACAACTGGATTCGAATATATGCGCGGTGACCGCTGTATTGAAATCGGCGCGGTAGAGGTTGTTGACGGCAAAATAACCGATAACACTTTTCACGAATACATAAATCCCGAAGGGAAAATTATTCCACCCGAAACATATATGGTGCATAAAATTTCAAATGCGTTTTTGGATGACAAACCGAAAATGTCGGTTGTTGCACCAAAGTTCCTTGAATTTATTGGTGATTCGCCAATTGTTGCGCACAACGGATTGGACTTTGACTTTCCGTTTGTGAATCACGAATTAGAAATGCTGAGGTTGCCACAAATTCCGCGGTCACAACAAATGGACACTTTGGTTATTGCGCGCAATCGTGTGTTTGGCCCCAAAAGTTATACTTTGGACGCGTTGGCAAAATGGTTCGGCATATCGTTGGCCACACGCGCCGACGCACACGGCGCATTGATAGACAGCGAGATTTTAGCCAAAGTCTACCTTGAATTGGAAAACACCGCGCCCGCACCGGAAATTGCCGACATTGTTGCCGAACAACACGCCGCGTTTTTAAAGCACCCAAAAATCGGTGGTGATTTTCCATATCGGCAATTTCCCGCGCCCGCGGCGGAAGAAGAAATTCACAAAGAATTTATGGAAAAGGTTATTAGTGGTTAGTGGTAGTGGTTAGTGTTAGTGGTGGTTGGGGGGCGCGGGAATCGATTCGGCCAATTTTGTAAAAATACGCGCAACAATATTGTTTTTAAGATTGGTTTCTTGTAATACTAGAATTATTTGACTAAATTCTTAAATTTTGCCAAAATATAGTTATGTTTTAACAGATGGGGAAATAGAATGACACATAACGATTTATGGATGGCAATTGTAAATATTGCAAAATGGAAAAATATGTCTTGTTCGGGCCTGGCACGGTTTTCGGGGCTGGATTCCACAACATTTAACAAAAGCAAACGCACCAATCGTGATGGCGCGCCACATTGGCCGTCAACATATACGATTGCGTGCGTGCTGAACGCATTAAATATGTCATTGGCAGAATTTGCGACATTCATGCCAAACGACGGCAAGGTGCAAAAGCACGGCGAATAATAAAAACAATGTTTATTATTTTCCCGATATTTCGTTTTCCAAAGAATTGTCATTGCGGCAATTGTCATTCTGAACTTGTTTCAGAACCGCAACAGGGCTTTACAGTTGTGACGCGGGTTTCAGAATAAATTCGAATAATCTGTCACAATTTCATAGACCCTATGGCGGACCAAAACCACCCACAAAAAACTTTGTTTTTTGCGGGGCCCGGTGCCCGCCATGACAATTCTTTGGGGAATGAAGTATGTAAAACGATAAAAACTGTCTGGAACAAAAACACGGGTGCGAATGCACCCGTGATAAAGAATTTTTATTTTAATTCGACAGTTCCCATAACAGACAGTTTTCATCTGTGTGGTCTGGATTTTCCGGCGTATCCAACCACCGCGTACAGGTCATCTTGTTTTGTTTGGTTGCAAGGCCAGAATCCATAGCCATCCATGTTGGAATTACTTTATTAGTATTATCACTCCATGTGCCTAAATCCTCTACTGAATTAGCCACCGTCACCCTACCAAATGTGGGCGTATCT
>CADCGT010000004.1 GCA_902801125.1 uncultured Pseudomonadota bacterium
AGATACGCCCACATTTGGTAGGGTGACGGTGGCTAATTCAGTAGAGGATTTAGGCACATGGAGTGATAATACTAATAAAGTAATTCCAACATGGATGGCCATGGATTCTGGCCTTGCAACCAAGCAAAACAAGATGACCTGTACGCGGTGGTTGGATACGCCGGAAAATCCAGACCACACAGATGAAAACTGTCTGTTGTGGGAACTGGGGAATTAAAATAAAACCACTTTGTCACGGGTGCATTTGCGCCCGTTTTTTTATTCCAGATAGTTTTTATTTATTCATATACCTAAATACAAGAAAATTGTCATTGCGGCGCAGGCCGCAACAGGGTCTATAAACCTGTGACGGATTATTCGAATTTATTCTGAAACCCGCGTTGCAACTGTAAAGCCCTATGGCGGACCAAAACCACCCCAAAAATGCTTTCGCATTTTTCGGGGCCCGGTGCCCGCCATGACAATTTTTTTGAAAATGAAATATGTTTTGGCATCCCGAAACAAGTTCAGAATGACAATTGCCGCCATGACAAATCTTTGTAAAATGAAATATCAGGAAAAATAATAAACTGCTTATATTATAAAAAAATTCCAGATTGCCGTCATGCCGTCGATGCGGTTGTTCGTGGTAAAAATTACAATTTTAATTTGATTTTTTGCCCAAAGTGCGATACAATTCGTGGCACAATTTAATCAAAGGGGGCGCGGTATGTTCGATACGGAAAAATTAAAAACTTTTTCTTGGATAAATGTTGGAAACCCCGATCACGAAGATTTTCAAAAACTGCAAGACGAATATAAAATCGACGAAGATACTATATCGGACATTCTGGACCCCGATGAACAGCCCAGATTCGAAATCGAAGACGATTACAAGGTTATAATCGTCCGATTCCCAATCGTCAACCGCGAAACCGATACACAATGGCACACGGAACCGCTGTCTATTATTTATTCAACAAATCGCGTTATTACCGTTTGTCGTAAACGCTGTGATTTGTTGGATCGCATTAAAAAAGACGAAAAGACTTCACGCGAAGAATTTATTTTGAACATTATTTACTATATCGCAGAATCTTACCTGCGGTGCCTTAAAGAATTAAATAAACGCGTTATCGCGTCCAAGAAAAACCTGCAACAACAGATAAGAAAACGCGAATTGCTGGCGTTGCTGGATGTGGAAAACAGTTATACACTGTATATGACCGGACTTAAAGGCAACCTGTCGGTGCTGGACAAATTGGAAAAGGTGCGCGGTTTCGCAAAAACCGATGAATGCGTCGAACTGGTAGAAGATTCGCGTATCGAACTGTCCCAGGGTATCGAGGTCGTGACCAGTTATACAAAAATGCTTAAATCCATCAAGGAAACATTCGAAAGCGTCATCAATATGGATTCAAATACCTATATTAACCGCCTTACTATGTGGAACATTATTTTAATGTTGCCAACATTGGTCGTGGGATATTATGGCATGAATGTCGCGTTGCCATTCGCAGAACACGCCGATACAGGCGTCGTGATATTTGCCGTTATTATGGCGTTGCTGTTGGGGTATGCGATATTTGTCGCACTGCGTCGCCGCATCATTTAATCGGCAACCGCCGACGACACGCGCGCAAAATTTACATTTACATCGTCGTTTGACACATCCAAATCAAAGAATTTAATTCCGGCCGCGGTGCGCAACCATTCAATCGCCGGCATCGTGATACGCCAAAAACCGTCAAGCCGACGGCGCACAATCGCAGCGTCCGCGTCGTCTGCGCGCCCGCCACCTTCGCGGATGCGGTTTTCAATACGCGCCAACATAACACTTTCCGGCACATTCAGGTATATAACACGAATATCAAATTTATCAGAATAATTTTGAATAATCCATTGGGCCTGGGCCAATGTACGCGGAAACCCATCTAAAATAACATCGCCCGATGTTTGCGCAATCGCGCCGGCGACAATATCAAACAAATCGGCATCGGGCACCAATTCGCCCCGCGCAATAATTTTTGCCAATTTTGATTCCGGTGGCAATGCGCGCAAAATCGCACCCGTTTCAACATAACCGTACCCGTCACGCGCAACAAGGCGACGCGCATGTGTGCCCTTGCCTACGCCTTGGCCACCCATAAGAAGAATCATTTTTGGTTTCATCGCAAATCCTTTCTTGTATCGTCGCCGAATTATATCATGAAAAAATCCCCACGGGCAAGTGGGGATTTTTGTTTGTTATTGAAAACGACAGATTATTTCTTGCTGTTTTCAATCGCGGCGCCAAGGATGTCACCCAAAACAGAACCACTGTCTGCTTCGTTGGCGTATTCTTTGACCGCCTGTTTTTCCAATGTGACCTGGAGCGCACGAATGGACAATTTGACATTGTTACCTTCCACGGAAACAACCGATGCTTCGACTGTGTCGCCAACCTTGAACTTGGATGTATCCTGTTCAGATTTTTCGCGCGACAAATCGGTGCGACGAATTGTTCCACGGATGTCGTTCGGCAACGCCAAAATCAATTCATCCGGTGTGATTTCAGATACTGTGCCGGATACAACCGCGCCTTTCTTGATAGACGCCGCGTTGTTGTCCGCGCCCGCCGTCAATTGTTTGATGCCCAATGTGACGCGTTCTTTTTCCGGATTGATGTCCAAAATTTTCGCGGTCACTTCTTGGCCACGGACGAATTTCTTTAATTCTTCTTCGTCCAAACGGTTCCAAGACAAATCGGAAATGTGAACCATACCGTCCAATTCCGGTGTCAATGCGACAAACAAACCAAATTCGGTTGTATTCTTAATTGGCCCAGTGATAATGTCGCCAACATTGTGGGTTTCGGCAAATTGTTTCCACGGGTTTGGTTGCAATTGTTTATAACCCAATGAAATACGGCGTTTTTCTTGGTCAATATCCAAGACAACAACGTTGATTTCTTGGCCGTTTTGCAAGACCTTGGACGGGTGAATATTCTTGTTTGTCCATGACAATTCAGACATATGGACCAAACCTTCGATATTATTGCCCAAATCAACAAATGCACCATAATCGGTGACAGACGAAACCTTGCCCGATACGGTATCGCCAACATTGAATGCGCGCGACGCGGTTTCCCATGGGTCTTCTTCCAGTTGTTTCGCACCAAGGGAAATACGGTGTGTTTCTGGGTCGAATTGGATAACTTTGACCTTAATCTTTTCACCAACATGGACCAATTCACGCGGGTGATTGACGCGTTTCCATGACAAATCGGTCACGTGCAACAAACCATCAATTCCACCCAGGTCAATAAACACGCCGTAATCGGTAATGTTTTTAACCGTACCTTCCAAAACCGCACCAAGTTCGATGTTCTTTAATGCCTCTTTCTGGGCGGCGGCGATTGTGTCAGATTGAATCGCGCGACGGGAAACAATTGCGTTTGTGCGCAACGCGTCCATTTTCAAAACCCGGAATTTGTCTTTCAACCCAATCAGAGATTTCGCATCGCGAACCGGTTTATGGTCAACCTGGGACGATGGCATAAATGCGAATACGCCGTTGATGTCAACAGTATAGCCACCACGAACGACATCGATAATTGTACCTTCGGGGTCAATACCTTCGGCAACGGTCTTTTCCAATTCTTTCCATGCCTTTTCGGCGCGCGCCTTGGCATAGGACAGAACCGCCGTTCCTTCGCGGGATTCGTATCTTTCAACGAAAACATCGATGATATCGCCAACAGATGGAACCGATGCGCCGAATTCCTTTAATGGAACGCGACCTTCGGATTTAAGGCCAACATCAACCATGGCAAAATCGCCACGAATATCCTTGACGGTGCCCTTGGTTGCGTATCCCTGTAATGTTTCTTGTTTGCCATAGTTTTCATCAAACATTTTAACGAAATCTTCGTTGGCAATTGGGTTAAATAAATCTTTGGATAAATCTTTCATTATAAATTCATACAAAGTTTGCCACCACGGTCATATTTTCTATCAGAAAACCGCAGGGTCTTGCGGGGTTAGTCGGACTGATTTCGCGCCCGCCCGCGAAACCAGCACGAATTATATAGAGTTTTTAATTGAAAATCAAGCATTTTTATAATATAATCATGCCTATGAAACATATTATTATCATTACAGGGGCCAGTTCGGGTATGGGTGCAGAGTTCGCCCGCCAGATTTATGCCCAACACAGCGGTGCCGGCAAAACCACCGAAATGTGGTTGATTGCCCGGGAAAAAGATAAACTGAACCAATTTGCGCGCGAATTGACGGGGCGTGATGTTGCCGTGCGAACATTTGCATTCGATTTGTGTGGTGCAAATGGCGCGGGGCGCGTGAACGATATGCTGGCCACTGAATCACAGAACGGCAAATTTATTGTTGATTTGTTGATAAACAATGCGGGGTTTGGCACATACGGGCCGTTTGATGAAACCGACCCTGTGCGCGAAATGTCAATGATAGATTTGAACTGCACATCACTTACGGGAATTTGCGGGTTCGTATTGCCGCATATGCAACGCGGCGGACGTATTATAAATGTGGCGTCACTTGCGGCATTTTTGCCGTTGGGCAACTTTGCGGTATATGCCGCGACAAAATCGTATGTAATGTCATTTAGTATCGCGTTGGCGGCGGAATTGCGTGACCGCGGAATATCGGTCTGTGCCATGTGTCCCGGCAGTGTTAGTACCAATTTCGCCAATGTGGCAAGCAACGGCAAACGGCGGGATGTTTTACATGGATGTGACCCGCACAGGGTTGTTGCACACGCCTTGCGGGCAAGTGAACGCGGGCATCGGGTTGCCCTGTGGTCAATAAAGTGGAAATTCAAGGCATTTATGACGCGCTTTATCGGGCGGTATATTGGCGCGCGCGCGGCATATATATTTAACAAACGCCCACATTAAACAAATGTCAATAGAATCAGAGGTTTTTAAACGCACGCATATCGTGACAAAATCTTTGCCGGGGGCGGGTTTTACACAAACCCCGCATGGTTGGACGCGCACAACCAACTTTATGGCGGGCGCGTTTCGCACGGTCATAAATGTTTCAAATGATGGCACGGTCACAGGCACCGTATATGATAATGCAACCGGTGAAGAATTTTTGCCTATGCGTGTGGAAAACATGGCGGACGGTTTTATTGGACGCGTCAAAGATGAATATGAAAAAATATTGATTGATATTCGGGCGATTGCCACAACCAAAAATTACTTTGTTGGCCCCCAGGCGAACCGCATTGCCGAACAAATAGTGCAAAAATACGCAACGCGTCCGATGTTTCCATGGAAAAAATACCCGGAATTTGGCGTATTCAAACACGACGGCAACAAAAAATGGTTTGCGTTGTTTATGAACCTGGATATTGCAAAACTGGACAAAAGGCATTCCGGCGCGGTCGATATTATGAATGTAAAACTGGCCCCGGACGCGATTAAAAAATTGGTTAAAAAACACGGATTTTATCCCGCATACCACATGAACAAGGTTTCGTGGATTACTATCATACTGGATGATACTTTGTCCGACGATTGTATTATGGAATTGGTCGACGAAAGTTTCAATTTAACAAATGGATAACCGGGGGTGTCCGCGGGGGTTGGTTGAATTGATTCACGTCCCCACAAAACAAAAAAACTTTGTTTTACAGTCAATTATGATATAATATTCACAAATAAAAGAAAGGTTTTTTGTATGACCAAAAAAGAAATTCAGGAAAAAAATGATAAAATTGTGAAAACCGTGTTTAAAATCATGGATATATTGCATGATTCAAAAACCGGATTTGATGCGTTGCGCCCGATATTGCGCCGGACAACAAAAAATAATGCCGAATATGAAAAGGCAAAAGAAGATACATTAAACAAAATGGCGGCCAAACATGGTGCCACACCATCCACGCCGTATGACGAAAAGATATTCATGTTGACGGGTGCCGACATTATGCAAAACCACATATACTTTTCGTGCGGAAACGCGGCCAAGGCATTTTGCTATGTTAATTCCACCCTGCCCCAAAATGAACGGTTGGATGTAGAGGTTATGATAACAATCAACGAAGACAACCTTGTTGACGCCATGGCCGGACACACTGTCCCAATTGTAAAAATGGCCGATGGTGAATATCGCGCCATCGATCCGGCGGTTACATGGACGGAATCACATATAACGGGACCTTTTATCCCCGGGAAAATAAAAATCGGCAATACCATAGAACACATATTGCCGGGCATGCAGGGCAAAAAATATAGAATTGTAAAATTTGCCACATGGCGGGAACTTGAAGGTTCTTTATCAAAATTCAAGAATTTCTTGCGGGTATCTTCGGTTCGACACGGTAAGACAAAAATTATTTGTGCAACATTGGAATCCGTATTACAAAACATGCCACGCCGCGGCCCTGAATACTTCATATATGATTTTTGCAATGAAATTAAACGAAAAACATCGCTGCCGATACATATTGTAAGTGCAAAAAATGAACGCGGTAACGAATCCAGGCATGTTTTGGTTGAATTGGATGGGAATTTCTATGTCATTGACCGTAATCGCGATTACCTGATGTTGATACCCGTCAAACCACGTGACGGCAAAACATTTGTCATCGGGGTCAATAATCCAACAAAATATACTGTGGTTTGGGATAAATCACCGGCCGAATACTTGGTCGATGCCCAAAAAGCCAACACCGGCAGGGCAAAATAAAGATGCCCCGTTTTGGGGGCCTTTTAATTCGTATGCCGTTTAACATAAATCAATTATTTTTTATATTCCTTGGCCAATTTTGTAAAAACCAATTGGTCCATAAATGTGCCGTCTGGCATTTGTGTTGATGCGCGTATACGACCATCCAGGTGGAAACCACTGCCACTGATAGATTTTTGGGATTGTTCATTATTCGCCATACATTGGCGCATTATGCGATTTGCACCCAATTGTTCAAACGCCATTTTGATAAGCAAAGCCCAAATCTCTTGATTAAACCCATGTCCCCAGGCAGATTTTACAAACCAGACATTTCCCGACTGCATGGATTTATTGTTATTAAAATAAAACACGCCATGGTGTCCAATCAATTTTCCATCATGAAACACATACCAAACCGCCCCATTTGGAATAACATCGCGATTTTGTTCTTGTTGCATTTGCGCCAATGTTTCCGCCAAACTTTCGGGCAGTGGTTTTTTGTATTCCGGTGTCCAATTTACATATTTAAAATCCGCAGGGTTTTCATTTTTAATCGCGTTCCACACCAATTCGGCATTTTCCGGTGTGGGTTCCAACACCCGCAATTCCAAACGTGGGGTTTTCAAATTCCGCCTAAACAGTTTATAAAATTTTTCCATAATATTTCCTTTTGTCGTATTATATCACAAATTATGATTTTTTATAATTTCTATTTCCCGGTCCACCTTGATATTGCGGGCGAACATTTCATCGTGCGAAACCAATAATATCGCACCATGATACTGGTTCAGCGCGTCTTCCAGTATCGCAATGCTTTTGATTTCAAGGTTGTTTGTCGGTTCGTCCAAAATCAGTAAATCTGGTTGATTTTCGCCACCCAAAACGGACGCCAATGTTGCCTTTAACAATTCCCCACCCGAAAGCACCCCGACACATTTGTTTGACGTGTCGCCTCGGAAACCAAAGTTCGCCGCAATCACATGCGCGTCATGCTTTAATACGCCGGCAATATCCATTATGTTTTCTACAACGGTCTTGTCCATGTCCAATAACGACAGGTCTTGATTCAAATACGCGATTTTGCCAAATGTTTTAACCGTGCCAGATTCCGGTTTCAAATCGCCACAAATTATCTTTAACAATGTCGATTTACCCGAACCGTTTTTGCCGATTATACGAATGCGTTGTCCACCGTACATAGAAAAATCAAATCCATCAAAAACACGATTTGCGCCATACCCAAACCCAAGGTTTGAAA
This sequence comes from uncultured Pseudomonadota bacterium, assembly GCA_902801125.1. GTDB lineage: Bacteria > Pseudomonadota > Alphaproteobacteria > Rs-D84 > Rs-D84 > Enterousia. Next base: position 7,936 of record CADCGT010000004.1, read on the forward strand.
TTTGGACCAATTCCTTGCTGTAAAACGGTTTGTTCGGCACAGGTATTTTGATTTTGTCGTCAATCATTTTGGCCGACAATTCCGCACGCAGGTTCATTTGCGTATCAATTTTTTTCTGGATTATTGCACGTTTTTTTGCCTCGGTTTCTTGGCTTTTGCCGGTCAGGGCATTTGCATCAATACGGCTGCGGCGTGCACTGGCGATTTCTTTCTTTTGCTTGGCCTCGTGATGTTGCCGCGTGTTTTGTGCAATATTGATGGTGTCGATTAAACGATTGATTTTTTTGCCGGCGGTCACATATTTTGAATAAATGGCGTCCTGTTCGGCACGTTTTTGCGCAACATAGAAATCATAATTGCCACCATAGACTTTGATTTTGCCGTTTGCTATTTCGATAATCTTATCCATTTTTTGCAATAATTCCCGGTCGTGCGACACAATTACCGCACCAAATGGATACGATGCCAATTCGTCAAAGAAACGCGCCCGCGCATCGGTATCAAGGTTATTTGTCGGTTCATCCAACAACAATATCGCCGCGCCACTGGCAAAGGCCCGACGCAATTCGGCACTTTGCCGTTCGCCGCCACTTTTGGCGTCATGCGCATTTATTTGATTCAGCATATATACCGACGCGTTGCGCGCGACATGGCCGGCATCCGGCACAATATCACCGGCCAGTAATTTCAACAATGTTGTCTTGCCTGAACCATTGTCGCCAACAATCGCAATACGGTCTGAATCAGAAAACGCAACAGACACACCATCCAAAATTGGATTTAATGAATCATATGAAAAAGATACATTTGATAAAGAAATGATAGACATAATGAAACCCCATTAGTATTGTAATTGACCCACGCACATTGATATGCACGACATATTTATTCAAGAATTACAATATTACATACGCATCGGGTTTCATCCTTTTGTTTTCACATGTATTTTATCATACCCACCCCCAAAGTCAAGTTTTATTTGCCATCGCATACACTTGACAAATATTGTTTTTGAATTATATATTGGACATCAAAGGGGTAAAAATGAAAAAAATTATTATCGCGTTGGTTTGCGGTTTGATATGCGGGGGCGCCATGGCGCACAGCGTGGCATTTAACACAAACACGCATATTTATCACGACCATTCTTGCACCTGGGCGCGTCGTTGCACAAAAAACTGTATAACAATAGACAGTTCCGAGGCCAAACGCCGTGGTGCCCGCCCATGTAAAGTATGCGGCGGATAACGCGTGGCACCACAACATTTGACATTCATAAAAAAATACCGTATAATAGAACGGATGACAGATATAAAATGTATCTTTACTAATCCAAGTTCCGCATTGTTTGGCATGGCCGAACGATGGTGTTTGTAATATTTTCTTTAATTTAAAAAATTCTCTTTAACAAAACAATATCTGGTTGGTTGCACAATGTGACATATTGAATCACATGTCGCGAAACCGGCCATTACAAACACAAAAGGATTATAAAATGAAAAACAATGAACAAAAAGTTATGCTAACCGGTGTGCGCCCCAGTGGAAACCTGACACTTGGCAACTATTTGGGGGCAATCAAGAACTTTGTGACTCGTCAGACCAAATATAAAAGTTATATCTTTATTGCCGACCTGCACGCAATAACATCGCCGCGCGATCCGGTGGAATTGCGTGTCGCGGTAAATGACTGCATCGCCATGTATTTGGCGTGCGGTGTTGACCCCGAACAAACGATTGTCTTTCGGCAAAGTGATGTTTTGGAACACGGTATTATGGGTTTTATAATGACCTTTCAAACCCATATGGGCGAATTGTCACGAATGACCCAGTTCAAATTAAAATCGCAAAACATGGGTAAAAACGGTATTGATACAGGCCTGTTTGTATATCCGCCGTTGATGTCCGCCGATATATTGCTGTATAACACAGATATGGTTCCGGTCGGACTTGACCAGCAACAGCACGTAGAACTGACGCGTGATTTGGCCCAACGGTTTAACAAGCGATATGGCGACACCTTTAATGAACCAGATGTCTATATCGCGCCCGTGGGGAACAAGATATTAAATCTGCAAAACCCGACTGAAAAGATGAATAAATCGGACGGCCCAAATCCAGGGACAATCTTTTTAATGGATGATTTGAAATTGGCCCGCAAGAAAATTATGTCTGCGGTCACAGACAGCGAATCCATCGTTCGTTTCGACGAAGAAAACAAGCCCGGAATATCAAACCTTATAAGTATCTTGGCCGCAATCACGGACGACGATATTGCCGCAATAGAACGCCGCTTTGCCGGCCGGGGTTATGGCGATTTCAAACGCGCGGTGGCCGATGCGGTTTGTGATTTATTGGCTGATATTCAGGCAAAATATCAACAATTCAAAAATCCGGCGGTGTTGAATGCCATCTTGGCCAACGGGGCCGAACGCGCACGTGTTGTGGCGGACGAAACGCTTAGCCGCGCGCGGGTTGCGTTGGGATTGAAATAAACACGAACAAAAAAACAAGCCCCTTTATTCAAGGGTCTTGTGTCTTTTATTTTTTTGACTTTTGTTTTGATAAAATAACGTTAGACATAGACGACGGAAATACACCGTCTGAGAACGTCGCAAACCGCAACGGATACAAATTGGAAAAGCGATTGCCAATGGCATCCTGGGCAAAATGTGTAGGCAAATGTGATTCTTTGATTTATGTCAAGAAACGGACAAATTAAAAGGCCCCCGAAAGGGGGCTTTTTGATTATCTGGACATAACAACGATTTTTCTACGCAAGAATTTGTTTGAATCATCAATTGCGCGTGCGAACAAGTCCATTTTTTCTTCGTCCGCCGCCGCATAATTCATGGCATTCTTACCAGATTTGTCCTTTATGCCAACGTGTGCACCATTTGACAACAATATCTTTGGAATTTCATAATAGAAAGTCGCAGAGAAGTTGTCTTTGGCTTCAGCATATTCATAGTCATCATCTTCATTACATATGCAGTTATCCCACCGTCCCCATTTTTGCGTCAAAGAATGAGCCAAAGCGGTTTTTCCAGATTTATCACGCAAATTAACCTTTGCGCCATGTGACACCAAGAAATTAACGGGTTTAACAATCCATTCTGTATCATAAAATATACACGGTTCCAAAACATCGTCGAAGCCGCAAACGCGCATAAGACCGGTTCTTCCTTGGTCATCTTTGATATTGATATTTGCACCGTTTTTATACAAAAACTTCATTGCCGCGAATGCGCCATCAAGCCTTCCGGCAAGGAAGGTAAATATTGGTTCACCCAATGTGCTTCTATCTACACGTGCACCATTATCAATCAATATCTGCGCTTGTTCAAAATTGTAGGACATCAGACTTTCTAATAATGGTGTATCAAACCAAGATGGATCTGGATCAATCCAGTTTGGATTTGCGCCATTTGCAAGCAACAATTTCATGCGTTTTGTACGTTCGGCGTTGCTTTCAAAACACGGTTCACCAATAGAACTCATCAACATTTCGTTTCTTATACGACGTTTCTTATCGGCACCTGCGGCCAACAGACGTTGTACGCGTTCGGCGTCAAGCGATAAAAATGCATCTTTTAATTCTGCATTCAAATTCTTTTTCATATTTTACCCTTTTGGTTATATGTTCCAATATATTATAGACCAAAAACGCACTTTGTCAAGTATTTTATTAAAAAACATATTCTTTTTTGTGTTGGAGTATAAAAAAGAAACATTTTATGGTTTTATCGCACTATATTCTATTAAAAATAGAACACTATTGACTTTTCTTGCTTTTTTATACAAATATTCCTGGGGTATAACAAAGGAGAAAAAAATGACCAACAAAGAAATATACAACAACCTGGTGGCTCTTGTGGAAAGCATGAAGATGTCTTTACGCGAACCGGTATAGTTACACAAATTTATTGACAAATTATGATTTTATGGTACAACTTGAGCCATTGATATTAAAAGGGTTTATAATGAGTCATATAACAAGTAAAGATTATATCGTTATCACACCAACAAAGGTCGCTGTTGGCGGACAAGAAACAGCAAAATTTCTTGGACAAGAGATCGATTTGGTTAAGGAATTGCCGGGTATGTTTGAACATATTCAAGACGAGACGTATAAAGAATGGGGTATTCAACCGATTGAGATGCACATAGTTACTTCAAAAACTAATGGAGGTCAGATGATGCTTGGTGAACCGTCCCCCAAACATGGTAAACATGCGTGGTCCAGGTTTGTTTTTGAACATGATATTAACTCTCGTTGGGTGTATCAGATTTCGCACGATTCTATATCCAGGAATGCGAGGTGGATGGCATACTATTGCGTTGAAGAAATGTTGTATGCTCCTGTTTTGCGGGAGGAACTTGTTCATTCTGCGGCGAAAAAGATTCTAAAAAATCAAAAAGACCTGAAAGAATGCTTTTCTAATTTTAGCAATGATGCTTATTATGATCCTGAGTTTGTTCGGTTTATGGGATGGGCGAAGATTCCGAAAGACCCGGAAGTCGATGCATTAAAAAAACTGTTAGCCATGGGTTGTTATAGTTGTAGGTCAAAGAAAAGGTAAAAAACAATTCGTTTTCATCAAAAGCTGCTTATATAAATTCCAACACCCAAAAGTCGAAATGACCAAATCTGGATTTATTGGCATTTATAGGATTAAAATACCGCCGGTAAAGGCGGTGTTTTTTATCTTTGTTTGCTCGCTTTCAGTTGATTAAAAGCATCCACCCAAACTTTACACGGGCGAATTGTTGTGCCAACAACACACAAACGGCACAAATTTAATTCTTTGGTTGAAATTATCCGCGGATTTCCGCCACAGTTTTGGTAATGTGTTACATACAATTCCCTGCCCCAACACCCCCACAATACCCCCAACAAATGAATAAAAAGTTATACACGTGTTACCATATTTGCAGTTATACATTTGTTATACACCACCATAAAAAACGCAAGTATGATTTGCTTTGTGGGATTTTATAATGTAATATTTAGGTAATGACAATGTAAGGTTATAAAATGGCTACTAAATTGCATCCATTAAGCAAAACAAAAAAATTTAAATCAAATTTTTTATCTGACAATAAGTTTAGCATTCAGCCTTTATTGGACAAAATATATGGATTACATTCTAAACTTTTTGATAATAGTTCCAAGTTAGCAAAACGCCCTATAAAACGTTTTAAATATGAAAATGAATTAACCACTGATTTTTTTACAAATAACGGTCTTTCTCAAAAACAGCTTATGAATGAATTAAAACAGGTTTTTGATGGAGCTATAAATTGGCAGAATTCTTGTACAGCTTTTAACATAACCTCAACACCATTATTTGATACAGTTGCAGCGTCTACTATAGCCACTTTGATGAACCCTAATTGTCTGTGGGATTTGACCAGCGGAAAATTTGTGCTCACAGAAAAGAAAATTATAAATTTATTCGGTAAAAAAGTATTTCATTCAAATATATCGGATGGTTTTTCTACATTTGGTGGCAAGGGAACTTTATTATACGCCATAAAAACAGGATTAAGTAATTCTGACTTAAAGCACAAAAAAGAAGGTCTTGACGGAAAATACATAGTCATTTGTAGTTATGCTTCTCATTTTTGTATCGCAGACGTTTGTGACTATGTCGGAATCGGAACGAATGCTTTATTAAAAATCCCATTGTTACCAAACGGTGAAATGGATTATTCAATTTTAGAACAAACTCTTGAAAAAGCGATAAAGGAAGGTAAAAAAATTGCTACTGTAATTTGTAATGGCGGTACGACAATCGATTTTTGCATGGATAACGCTAAAAAGATACGCAGCATAACTGATAAACTTGAAAAGAAATACAATCTTCCCTATAAAATTCATATTCATGGCGACATGGTTTTTGGGTGGGCATGGTTCTTTGCCGATGAAGAATATTTAAAACAATCTGGAACTATTGCGGCAAAAAAAATATTAAAAATAAAAACCATGTTAAAAAATATGAAATACACAGATAGTATAGGAGTAGATTTTCATAAAATGGGGCTTTGTCCTTATAATTCTAGTTTTTTTATTCTTAAAGACAAACAGAAAATGAATTTGTTGGGCGGCGCTGTTACGGCTTTGGATGACGGCTTTTGGGGAACAAAACACCCTCATTATCATTCAATAGAAAATTCCAAAAGTGGTGCGGGGATAATTTCTGCATATTCTGCACTTTGTACATTGGGGTCTTGTGGGATTGCCGATTATTTATTATATTTGATGAACGTTAAAGAGACTTATATTGCTTTAATAAAAGATAAATTTAAACATATATTCCATATAATAAATTCAAAATCACTGGGCTTTGAGATAGTTTTTACTGTATCTGTAAACGGACACAATTTTACAAAGGAAGATTATCTACGGCTTTGTAATGATGTATGGTATGCAAACAAATCGCCTTATATGATAAGTCAAGTTTCGCGATATTTTCGTAACGGGAAACCAGAACCTGCTATGCTATTATACTCCATGTCGCCACACACAACAGAAAAACATTGTTTAGAAGTGTTAAAAATGTTAGAAGCGGATTGTTATAACATAGCAAAAAGTGAACAACATAACGGATATAAAGACAACAATAATGTTTTTGTGCCCAAATAAGAAAGATATATCAACGTGTTAAAGCGTATAACATTTTATTTAATTTTACGTTTGCAATATGTTTGACATCTTTTTTTACAGGAGCAGTTATATTCACCGCTATTGCATTTTTATCTTTCGGTTTGTTTTGATATTGTTCAAACTCTTTTTCAATGTACTTACGCCTTCTGTTTGATACATGTTTAATAAACATGCTGTAAATTTTTTTATCTTTATTTGAATCTGACATTTGTATTTTATCTACGATATATTCCATGTCTTGTGGATAAAAAATTTTTACATCAAAACCCAATTTTTCAATTTTTTTTAGTATACATATAGCATCAGTTTTTCTTTGATCTTTTGAGTATTCAACATTTGATGAATTCATATCACCTGGACAACGGTTGATAGGAAAAACTCGTAATATCCCATTTGGTTTTAAACCTAATACTGCTTTGATAAAAAACGTTTCTAATTCTGTTTTAGATAAAGCATAAGTAGGTAAAGACCATAATGCCCATTCTTGATCGTAACAATCCAACGGAATATCCCAATCATAGAAATCTTCTTTAAAATGCTTATGTGAAACCGTTGATTTATAATCTGTATAAAAATCTACATTCGTTATTTTGGATTGAACACCTATCTTTCTTAACCACTGTCGAATATTTGACAATCCCCCACCTATCAAAAGTATCTCTTGATCTGAATCACGCCATATATTTTCGCTTTTTGGCGCAAGATATTGCATATATTCCGGCAACTGTCTGCGAAACATCATACCTTTGACAGGATCATAATTCAGCTTGGTTTTTACACCATCTCTATTTAATATAAGGGTATAATCTTTGATACTTAGCCGAAACATGCAATAACCCTTACTTTAATCTGCGGTATAGGCCTTACATTCCGAATAAAAATCACCGTCCATTATCGCATTTAATGCGATATTTGTAGTTGTAACAATGTTTTTAGTATTTTTTATTTCATCTGGTGACATATATCGCATTTCTACACACTTGTCACCTTCGCAATTACGCAAAGTGCCAGAGAATTTTTCAACCACAAAAAAGAAATCGAAACCTTCGGTTTTACTTGCTAAATTGCTCATAATATGAACACATTTTATATCCTGTGGTTGAATATCTATATCCAATTCTTCTTTGGCTTCACGAATAGCAGCTTCTTTGGCTGTTTCACCTTGTTCTATATGACCGGCAGGTATAACCCACCAACCACCACCATAACTAAAAAAGCCATCATTTCGAAAGAATAATAATATTTTATCGTCTTGTTTAATAATAAGATTTATAACACCCTTAAACATCGCTCTTTCTTTCATTTTTTTACCCCTTTTGTTTACACTATGATGCCATGTAAAATGTATTTTTTCAATTATATTTTATATAATTTTACTTCGTTCTTATATTGTTTTGGTAATAATTGCGAATTTGTTGCATTCTTGTTTCAACGCTTTCGATATCTTTTCCTTCTATAAAAACATAGCCAGCCGTTTCACTGGATTTACGTTGCAATTGATGGGTATTCCCAACTTTGTCGAACAATTCAACATCAAACACCCCATCTTTGGCAAGTAATTGTTCTTTTGACACTATTTCTGTGATTGTTCCGGACCGTTTTGGTAAGAAAACATTTCCTATCGTTTTTGATTTTTCCGTTTGCGGTTGTATATGAATTGTTTTTCCTATAGCTGTATCTATTATTGCATCATAAATGTCAACTCCTGATGCATAAGCATGATTTTCTATAATACGGTGTCCAGATGGTCGCCATCCAAACTCTCCAACAACAGGAAGCCCTTTTTTATCAATAAAACATTCCAGATGTATATATCCATTGCGCAAATTCATAGAAGTAATAATTTTTTGAATAAAATCATCTGGTACAAAATTAAAGTTCTTTGGGACATCATTACAAGCAATATGTCCACGAACCAAACCGTCTGTCATTGCCGCCAACGGAGAATTTGGTACATAGGTTAAAAACGTCCTTACAACCTTGCCGTCTTGGATTAAACCATCAATAATCCATTCTTTGCCATCATTGAATTTTTCAACCATATATTTGTTTGGTGATATATCTGAAATAGGCAATTGTGCTACATCCTGCTTATTTGATAATTTATAAGTATCCATACAAGATTGTCCTTTGCGACGTTTAAAAATGATTGGGTAACCATACAATGCCGCAAAATTTGCAATATCATCTTTATTGTATATTGGACTAAATTCCGTAACTGCAATACCTGATAATTTTAATTTTGTTTTCATTTCTAATTTATCACGTGTCCATAAAATTTGATTATCATTTAACGCAGGCAACCCTAAATTACGTGCGAAGATATTTGCTTTTTCTTGTAAAAATTCTGAGCCATTATAGAAATAATCTGGATTTGCGCCAATTTCCGAAGTCCAACTGTGAAATCTTAGCGCTTCTTCCTCATATGACCTCGATGCCGAAACGGTAAATACATGTTGAGCATACGTATCTATTATGTATTGTTCGCTAAAATGACAATGTTGTTCAAATCGTAAAAAAATAACATTTATATCATCTCGTGTTAATAATTTTTTACCCAAGGGGGTATCTGTTTCTTCAGCATATAATAATGTTTTTTTACGTATATTACCTCTTTGCTCTATTGAATCTATAATGGCATTCAAAGATTCCTCTATTGAGAGATATGATGTATTCAAATACAAATCATAATATTGTTTATCAAATATGTTTCTTTGATATCTCGCAAAACACCTTTGTTCGTCACTGGCGTCTCGTTCCATAGCGTACTTTAATGGTTCAGGATGATTTGATTGAACTCTTTCTATCAAACGTAATAACTGGGTATTTTTATCAACATCAAAAAGAATTGATATCAAAGGTTTGTTCGATAATAATATATCCCCTGATTTGATAGCAAAAGAAACACTTCGACCGTCAATTATTGCGACATCGTTATTTTCGTATACCGAGCGCATAAATTTTATCATTTCATCATCCACTTGTTCGTTTGGGATTTTATTTTGTAAATTCTCTCTATAATATTGACCGCACGAGAAATAAGGAACATCAATATCATATATTTCTTTCAATTTTTGTTGTAACAATTTAATCGTTGTGCTTTTACCAGAACAAGTACGTCCATCAATGGAAATTATAAATTTCATCGCTGCCACCTTTTTAGTATAATATCGGCAAATTTTGTTAAAACCAATTGTTTTTGATCAACTGGAATATTTCTGGTCATTAAATCAGGTTCTGCCAACTCTATTTCCATTATGCCTTCATTAACCATATCATATCTTGCATAAACAGGATTTTCACCAAAATGACACCTAATTTTTTCTGCGACATTAAACGCCATATTCATGATATTTTTTGGAATATCTGTTTTTGGTATATAACGGACCGTTTTTTTATCCGTAAATACACCTGGAAATCTAATAACTGCATGACTAAATTCACCATCAAGAAAAACTAAAGCATATTCACCACTATACACGCTTTCAACGAATGGTTGGACAATAAATTTACGTTCATTAAAAATTGTTTTTATAGTATTAGCTTGTATATTGTTTTTTTGACCGGATGCGTTCACAACATACGTATCATCACCACTCGCCGAAACGATAGGTTTACAGACCAGCCTTTTAGTATTCAAAATCTGATATAATCTTTCAAAATTAACCGAAGAATCTGATATAACATAAGGAATCACCGGAACTTTTAATTGAGAAAGAGTGGCAAACTGAACCTCTTTATTTGTATTCCAGCGCACAATATCTGTATTATTTATCAATTGTAGTTCTCTTTTGTCTAATAAAGCTAACCAATTTAAGAACTTATCATATTGTTTATGGTATCCCCATGCGCTGCGCAATACGGCAATATCATATTTATTCCAATCAATATTCTCATCATCCCAAGGCACAACTTCTCCAGATACACCGATATTTCTAAGACATTCAACCAACGCCACATCTTCAGAGATTTTATTACAGTAATTTAAACAAGATACAATTGCCACACACATCTATCTTGTCCTTTTGTATATTGTCGGATAATTCTTAATTTTTGCGGCAGATTCTTTTAATTTCAAAAAACAATTTATTAAATCAGATCTGTCAAAAGCATAAGTAACGCGACCAACCAATTGATTTCTATCAGGCCATGCAATTGAACTACCTGTTAAGAATTTTATATTATTATCACAATAAAAGAATCTTGATAATTCTTCATCATTAACTATCTGTCTGGAATAATAATATTTATCTTTCATCTTGGAAAAATCTAGCATCGCAAAAAATCCTGAATCTGGTAAATCCGAGCTAATTAAATCTATATTATCTATCCCATCATAATCGTTTGGTAATTTTATTGCATATTTCTTGATGTCTTGAAAAATATCATTTTTCATTTTATCATCTTGGATAGAATCAATACCGTCCAGAATAGATTTCATTAAGTAATATCTGTATTTATATTCCCCAAGGACACCTGAAAAATACTCTTTATATTCTTGGTGTCTGGTTTGTGTATTGTTAAAAGCACCAGCAACTGCGGCACATGTAATTACAGGAATCGAATCTATTGTTTGAAATATATGGTTTCTTATACCCGCTATAATACGAGAATCCGCAACAATTGCGCCAGCTCTCAATGCCGCAGCATGATAACTTTTTGACAGACTAAATAACGATATTGTATTTGAGAATGCACCCGGCAATGTACCGATAGGAATTGCCATATTATCCTGATCAAAACACAAATCTCTATATGTTAAATCATCTATAATAAAAACATCTCTTTGTGAACATACATCATGTATTTTTTTCAACAAACCCATTTCTTTTTTACCCATAACTTTCCCCATTGGATTATGTGGATTTGTGTTTATAAAAACTTTCACGTTACGGTTTTCGTCTAAGATTTTTGCCAGTTTGTCTGGATTTATCATCCAATTATCATCCGAAGATAACGGTATAAATTTTACATTCGCGCCTGTTCGTTCTGGAATAAAAGAAAACAATCCATAATTTGGCGCAGGTATGACAACGTCATCCCCCTTTGATAAAATCAATTTTAGAACAAATTCGAAACCTTGGGTTGAACCACTAGTAAAGATAACATTTGAATTATTTAGTTCTGGAAACCCAATGGAATTCATATAATCTGCTACATCATTTCGGGCCATTTCATCCCCTGCGGCCATCGGATATTCATTTAATTTGCATGTGTTGAACTTATTCATCATCGCCCTAGTGATTCCGGGAAAAATCGGAAAACTCCCCGGGCTTCCACCACCTAGCCGTATTTTTTCTGTGGGCGGCAATGGTAAATCATCTGTTATGAAACGTTTAGAATCCCCGTAAAAATCGAACATGTTTTTTAATGGTAACAAATCAGTTGAAAAATCTTGACGCGATAAAGGTTTTCCGAGCGATGGCATCCCTTCTGGATTTAAAGTTAATAAATCCGGATGTTCAATTAAAAACTTATTTATAGCACTATTACTATTATTCACGGACAAATCCTGTTTTACACAAAACTAGCACAAAATTATAAAATGTCAACGATATTTTATACATCACATGTAACCTTTAACACAAAATCCATGATCTTTTTGTTCGCTATTGCCAACCTAATGTACCCATCAAACGGTGCTGACATTGTTTTAAATTCTATATTATTATTTTCAAGTTTTTTCTTAATATCTTCCGATCTTGACTCGAAATTTACCAAAACAAAGTTTCCACCATTTTCTATCACTTTATATCCCAGTTTTTTTAATTCCGATGCAAAAAAATGCCTTGTACGTATTGTATCTTGGACCAATCGCTTTAACAAACCAGGTTTTGAACACATGACCTTTATTGCTCTTGCGGCAAGCGAATTCAGTTCTATTGTCGGTTTAAATTTCTCTATAAATTCAACAACTTGTTCTTGTGCCAGCACGTAACCTATTTGTAATCCTGCAAAACCGATATTTTTCGAAAAACTTCGTATTATGATCAAATTATCAAATTCTTTTAGCAAACAAGACGCATCTAAACCAGCAAAATCTGCATACGCTTCATCTAATATTACAGGTACATCTGGCAATGCTAAAAGTAATGATTTTATTTCATCTAATGTAAAATAAAAGCCAGAGATCCCATTTGGATTGGCCAATATTACAACATCTGTATCTTTCTTTGCTTCTTCTATCAAATTTTGTATTTTATATTTTCCGTTCTCATCCGGTTGTATTCCTCGTAATTTACAGTTTAACATTTTTGAATAGACTTTATACATGACATACGTAGGATAACATGTCAGTAAATTGCATCCCTGATCACAAATTGATTCTAATACTGTTTTTATAGCAATATCGGCACCACTTGCCAACAAAATGCGACCTGTTGGTTGTCCGATATATTTTGACAAAGATTCATACACGGATTTCATTTCTGGGTATGCGCTTGCTTCTTCAATAGTATATCCAGAAATAATTTCTCTAAACAAATCCTCTGGCATGGATGGGTAAAGTTCATTCATACCTAAACGAATTTTATTTAATCTTGTGTCATAATCTTGACGTGGGCGTATAATATTTTCAGCGAGTTTGCGACCATGTATCATAAAAAACCTCTTTTATTAGCCATCTCATTTATCTTATTGTCTTTTTGCGCATAATCAATAATTTTTATTCATTTAAAAGAATATAAATATACGACCCAAGAGGCAACCTTCCTCACTACTATAAACATCTTGATTTTGTGAATTTGTGCGGTAATATCAATATAAACAACCCACAGGAGAGCAAAATGGCAGAATTTAAGGTTGCACTGAAAGCAATTATACAAAAAGATGGCAAAATTTTAGTTTTGAAACGCAGTTGCGAAGAAGATGTATTCGCAGAATTGTGGGATATTCCCGGCGGTAAAATTGAATATGGCGAAAAAACCATTGATGGTATAAAACGCGAAGTATTTGAAGAAACGGGTTTGGATGTTGAAATTGAATTCAGACCTTGGTCTTTGTGGTCTTTTATGACACCGGCAAAAGAAAAACAAACCGTTGGAATTACTTTGTTGGCGAAATATTTGGGGGGGAGAAGTGAAGTTGTCGAACGAACACACAGATTATAAGTGGATATATCCGTCTGAATTTGCAGATATGTCCGCAGACCCCAGTTTAAAGAATGAAATCGCAAAATACGCAGAACAATTATAAAACAATGACACAGAATCAAAACCCCACATCAGATATTCCATATCAATTCACTATGAGTGTGCGGCATAAGTATTTTGAATTGATAAAATCAGGACAAAAAGATATTGAATTACGCGCGTATGACGAAAAACGCAAAAAGATGAAAGCTGGCGATAAATTCTTGCTGTTTGATGCAGAAAATCCTGATGAATATATCATTTGTGAAATATTAAATATGCACGTTGCACCGGACTTTGAATCTTTGTTCAAAAAAATAGATATAAAACGTTCGGGGTTTAAAGATATAGCCGAACTTATGGATACAATTACTAAGTTTGTATCCCGCGAAGAACTGGCCCGCGAACAAGTCGTCGGCATGGAAATCAAACGCATAAGATAAATTCGTTCAATTCCAACATTCACGATGAACATGCCGTCAATATGTCAGCGTACAATTGTATGTTTAAACCATTGTTCTTGGAATGCCGTTTTTTGTTCTATGTATTCATTTGTTAGATTTTGACCGTCTGGTACAACAACCAATTTATCATCGTTATCATTCGTACGATGAATAATCGCGATACATCTGCCAGTAAATGTTGCCAATGGTGCATCCACAGCCAAGATATATGCATCTAATTCTTCGCCATCGCCCGAGACAGTATTTGGAATAAAACCATAGTTCACTTCGTATGTAAAACCATGTTTTGGGTGCTTGCTGCCCTGGGGTCTATCCATTTGAACATGCACCAGTTTACCCAGAAAATCCCGAGCATTAACAGGTTGCGCATTCATCATTTTTTGATAATTTAACACCATATTAAAAGATGGGATAATCGATGGTATAAACTCTTTGGTATTCTGCATATGTTGAATTTCTGCTAGGGTTGCCCATTTTACGTTTTGAACTTCGGTCTGTTGCAATTTTAAATCATCAATATTTGCATCTGTATGAACCAACCAAACATCCACAAAATCTTTTGGGCGTTTAAATGTCCCGACCCATACAGATTTTTTTATATCGGGTTTTAAACCCAATTCTTCAACAGATTCGCGAACACATGTATCCCAACTGGATTCGCCGGTCTGGGCTCCGCCACCGGTTTGCCCCCACATATTTGGGAACTTTTTGGCGGTTGCGACACGTTGTTGTAATAAAAATTCCTGTTTATTGTTAATAAACCATACGTGCACGGATATTTTGTTTAAATCATCCGGTATTTCAGATCCGCGTTCAACAGAACAAACAAATCGTCTTGTATTGTCATATAAATCTATTATTTCGGGCATTTTATCCCCCTTTGATAAATTTATCGTAATCGAAATTTAGTCTTTTTTCAACCTGTTTCTGTTTTTGTTGTTTACATTGCATTTTGTAACTTATCATATGCAATAACACCAACAGGATTAACAATTGTTTTTTTCGACGGTTGCTCTTGGTGTGTTTTCGTTTTTTCTGCTTTTTCTAGTAGTCCATATTTATAAATAAGACCCGCACTTATCCCCGCCATCATAAGCACCAAAATTATCATGACTAGTGGACATCTTTTTTCTTGTAAATAAAACAGGTTTTCAAGTGTATAATGCAAATCATCGCCATACCATATCATAAATTTTTGGTTGTTGTGTATTATTTCATACCCCCCATCATGAACGGTTCGGGAAACCATTCTATACTTATAGTTTGGAGATGGGCTATATATTTGATGTTCTTTATTTTTATCTATTACTTTAATGTCAATGGAATCTTTTTTGAATTTTAGACCACGTCCAAAAAACAGCCATTGGAGTGAATTTTGGTGTTGTGATAAAAATTTTACAATTTGTTCTGGTGTATCTAACAACTGTTTTTGCATTTTATTTACCTCTTATCTGCTTTGGGGTTTATAAACTTTGCGCCGGGCGGCCAGTTGCTGACACGCCTGTTCGTATCCTTTTAATGCTTTTTGAACTTTGGGTTCTTTAACAAAAGCATCCTTATCAAAGCCCACTTTATAATAAGCATGACGATACCCATCCCCTGGGGTTTCGTATACAACATATTTGTATAAATAATCGGTTCCACTGAGGTTAATAAAACGGGATATTTTCCGACTGTAACGTGCTGAATCACGTTCTGCTGTCTTTTGTGGAATCATCACATAATTCGCAAAATTGATCGTATCCACCGATTTTACCGCACGCGAATGCGTGGATTCCAAAACCTGTTCTGTTCCATATTTTCGTGCTTGATCTAATTGTTCATCCCATTCGGTTTTATAGAAAAATGCTACATATCCCGCATAAGCAGTCATTGCACCCATCAAAACAATGCAAAGAATCCAAAGCCACAACGCTCCTTTATCATCGTCACGATTGTTTCGGTTGTTCCAATCAGGCAGTGGCGATGATCCAGATGAACCCGAACCCCATGATTCATTAAACTTTGAACCCCAATACCAACCAAAATTCGGGACAATGATATTGTGCATTTACTTTGCCTTTTATCCGTTTGTTAGGCACATATTACTCTATTTTTTTGGAAATACCACAAAATTCTAACCTTTGCCCCAGTTTTATGCCGAAAAATGGGTTTTATAGATATCTGTCTTTATTCTGTAAAAGTTTGTCCAAGATGTCCGCTGGTATCATTTTTCGATTATCAATGTCGCCATACATCCCAAGTTCCCTGTTTATTTTGCTCGGGCTGTGATAATCGCTGCCGCCACTGGCCAGTAAATCATTCCTTTGCGCCAAATCCGCAACAAAGTCTGTATATTCGTCTGTTTGGCCCGACTGATATACCTCTATACCATCGATTCCGTATTGTTTCAACTCGTGGATAAATTCTTGCAAATTATTGCTATCAACACCCTTTGTCCTGTTTGGGTGCGCCAGTATCGCCAGCCCCCCGGCACGATGAATCATATCTATTGCCTCGCCATATCCAAACGGGGGTTGCAGAAAATGCTCAATAACAAATGTTTTGTCTGAACCCTTGTCGGTATCAATCATCATTTTTATAAAGGCATCCCTGGCACCAATCAGTGTTTCATATTTTCCCTTGGTATAACCATAGTTTTTTAATGATTGTTCTATGTATTCCCTGCGAATAATGGCTTTGTTATTTATCTCGTCAAACCGTTTTAGAAATAATCCGATAATGTGTGTATTTCTTTCACAAGAAACCTCTATCCCATTTATAAAGTTGATACCGCATTGCTCTGCCGCTTTTGCCGCCGCGACCAGGCCATCAACATTATTGTGATCCGTTAAGGCAATATATTTTAATCCTTTTTCCACCGCCAAATTGACCAATTCAACCGGGGATAACACCCCATCCGAAGCATTACTGTGCGTATGAAAATCTATCATTCTAATCTCTTTTTTTCTTTACATTCATTTGGGGCATTATATCATAGAAACCAACAATGAAAAGGTTTTATTATGATAATTGGTATGGTTAGATATGCAATTCCAAACAGTTTTACAAACACGAACAACTCGCGTTCTCTGGTGCAATTATACGAAGAACCGTATTTTTCAGACCGGTTTAATATCTTTCGCAATATAACACTGCCATCTTTTGCCCAACAAACAAGCCAGGATTTTGTATTATGTGTATATCATACGAACTTGATTCCAGATGATAAAAAGGTATTGTTTGATAACCTTGCCAAACAGTACCCATTTATGAGAAATGTTTACACAACTGGACAAATGGACATACCAGACGATTTGAAAGAACCGCATATGCTGACGTTCAGAATAGACAACGATGACGGTATGGCGTTAGACTTTGTTGAAAAGATGCACGACATCAAAAAATCTTATAAAAATTACAATCTGACTATCAGTATGCCACAGATGCGAAAGATTGCCAAAATTGATAATGATTTATATCAAACCCTAACATCTGAATTTATATCAAATTCAATGGGGTTGGCATACCTAGGGAACGATGGCCGCAGTATTATGAACCTGGGGAATCATACCAAGGTTGCGTATTCAACCCCGATGTTGTTTGTTGCCGGAAACGGTGGTCTGCAGGTAATAAATGGCTATAATGTGGCAAACGGTTTTAACAAAATATATAAAAATCAAACCCCAGATGTATTCTTGAATAAGCAGGAAATGGAAAATCTTTTGGCTGGCGATGGTTATGCAAAATTGGATTTATCCTGCCTGCCGATTATAAATAAATAGTTCATTATATTTTCTGAGAAAAACGGAATAATACGGAGTATTTTTACGCGAACAATTCGTAATTTTTACCTGATTTTTTCTCATCTACACCCTGTCTACACCGAAATAAAATTTGCCCAAAAAGGCGGATTACTAGGGCAGACAAATTTTCTTTGCAAAATGTTTAGAAAGTCCTTGACTTGTGCGGATTTTAGAGTTATTATATGTCGCGTTATTCGGGCATAGTTCAGTCGGTAGAACAACGGACTGTTAATCCGTATGTCACTGGTTCGAGTCCAGTTGCCCGAGCCAAGAAATTGCTGAAGCCGTTGATTTCAAAGCCTTCCAGGAGGTAGTAAAATGAAATCAGCGGTTTTTTCTTCCCAAAATGATACAAAAATGATACCACATGCACCCACATGTAACTTATGCGTACGAAATGGGATTTTCTACTTTCGTAAAATGGTAAAAGGAAAGCGAATTCTCAAGTCGTTACGAACGCAAAATCCTATCTTAGCACAGTACCTAGTTTTAGAGTTAGAAACGATGTATCTATTAGGAATCCGCAATAATCCGTCAATAGTTACTAAGTTAGTTACTAAAAAAAATTTTACAAAAAATAAAAATATGCTATTCTCAAATACATTGCTGGCACAAGAACATTATAAACACAAAGGACAACAAATGGATAATGCAGCATCAAATATAACACCAACCGTAGGGCATCCCATTCAAGAAATATGGGAAAACCGAGTGGATCATGGTTTCAATAAAACAAATCAAAAGACCGCGGATACGCGTGTTACAACAATGCTTTCTATATTATCCAGACTTGGGTGCTCTACTATAGAGGACCTTGATGCTACTCCACATAAAATAGACGAAATGAAAAAGGAACTCTTTGAATATAAACAACCTTCAGGTAAAAACAAAGGGCAAAAATATACAAAGAAAACTATCAAAGAACATTTTCGTCTGCTACGACAAATAATAGTGACCGCGGATAATGAGTTTGGTTTAGAAAACACCGATAAAATGATCAGGAAATTGAAATTATCAAGTAGTGTGGCAACGAAAGATTTATCCCAAACAAAAGAACGTGTGGCATTTGATGAAGACGATTATAAAAAACTTTTTGAATGCATGGCAAAGGTAAAAAACAGAGATTTATCTGAGTTGAATGCTATGCGAAAAAATTATACCCGAGACGATAAATTCTTGATTGACCGTTTATATACTTATCCAGACCAATGGTATTTTGCTATCCTATTGGCTCTCTATACCGGTGCTCGCTCTAATGCAATAACCACCTTACGTCACCAAGATATAGATTTGACGAATAATACAATCAATTTTCACATAAATAAATCTCTAATTCAACATAAAGACATCCGCGAGATGCAAAAAAGATTGAAGACAGACGAATCCGAAAGAGTAGTTCCAATAGCATCTGTTTTGTTGAATGATTTAGGATTGAAAAATTATTTGATTCAACACGAACTAGCACATGGAAAGTCTGCGTTCATTTTTGAAGAATTCATATCTACAGAAAATGGTTACAAAGATAGTTATTTGAATCAGTCAGTAAACAAGCTATTTATTCAACTAGGAATAAAACCAACCAAAGACAGCAAGGTATTGAAAGACTTTCATTCGTTGAAGAAATGTTTTTATTCTTGCAACTTAGGGCATGCCGGAGATCTTGAGGTATTAGAAGCTTTGGCTGGGAACAAACCAAGTAATAATAGTGTTGCCGCGAGATGCTATACACAATTATCCATGGACACCTCAAAGGCAACTCTTATAAATGCCGTAGAAAAAATAACTTACCCACATATTGATATTTTACTGGGTAATAAGAATGCAGACAATAAAGACGAAAATAATAATGGGGTTACTATGTATACCACACCAACAACCACAGCAGAAGAAAGAGCAAATCCAAAGAATCCTTTGAATGATCCTGTGCTTAGGAAAAAAATCTCAGTAGTTATAGGGAAACCTGTCCGCGGAATGGCGGTATATAACAATTCTGCAACCTTCTTTCTGGAGCCCAATAAGTAATTAGCATTCTTTACTTAGGGATTTGTTTACTTGTGTTTGACTACCCATCGCGGTAACAACAACGACTGTATCTTCCCCGTCTTTCTTGCTATGCCATGCCCTTTTTGCGTTGGGAAATGATAAAGTTTTTCCGTCATTTCGTTTTACTACGATTTCGTCATTTTTTCTTCTAAAGATCAGATCATTTTTTGTTTGCATGTAAAATCCTTTGTTTGTTTATTAGAACTAAAAATAATGCTAAAAATGGTATTGATTTTATAGTTCTTTTATGTAAGTATTCTACTAACTATCTAACTATGGAAGGTGTTTATATGAGCAAAAAGAGTCTTCGTGTTTTATCATTATTTTCAGGATGTGGGGGTATGGATTTAGGACTAGAAGGAGGCTTTGAGATTCCTTCGGCTTGTTATAATAAAAAAATCCACCCAGACTGGAAACCCAAAAAGACGCGAAATGGGTATCTCAAACTACAACGAACAGCTTTTGAGACCGTTTTTGCGAATGATATTAGGGATGATGCGAAAGCTGCATGGGTTGGATATTTTTCAAAACAGAAGAAAGATGTTTACACTGTTGGCAGTATTGTTGATTTGGTAAAAGCAGCAAAGAAAGGCGAATATACATTTCCAGAAAAAATCGATGTTGTTACCGGTGGGTTCCCCTGCCAAGATTTTTCTGTTGCTGGTAAAAGGAAAGGTTTCTGTTCCAATAAAAGCCACACAGGCGAGACATCTGTTGTATGTGTAGATCCTTCAGAAAGCCGCGGATCATTATATTTATGGATGAAAGATGTTATTTCTATTGTTCAACCAAAATTATTTATCGCAGAAAACGTAAAGGGGCTGACAAATCTAGCGGATGCAAAACAAATAATTGAGAAAGATTTTAGATCTACATGTGATAATGGCTATTTGGTTGTTGAGGCTAAAGTCTTATATGCACCTGACTATGGCGTTCCTCAGTCTAGAGAGAGAGTCATTTTCCTAGGATTCAAAAAATCTGCATTGAGACCGGAAGCTTTGGAAGAATTATCTAAAACCGAGATAAGTGATCAGTACAACCCATACCCGGTAAAGACTCATGGAAAAAAGGAAGATGCAAATTTATTACCAATAGTTACAACAGGACAAGTATTCGCAGATTTACCAGAACCAGACAATTCAACAGATATAGATCAACAAACATATTCCAAAGCCATGTATATGGGGAAACATTGTCAAGGACAGAACGAAATAAAGCTAAATGCTGTTGGTCCTACAATCAGATCAGAACACCATGGTAATATAGAATTCAGAAGATTGAGCTCTGAACATGGTGGTACACATACTAAAGAATTGAACGAAGGAAAACAAGAAAGACGTTTGACAATCAGAGAGTGTGCTAGAATCCAAACTTTCCCTGACGACTACCGTTTTATTTCAAAGAAGGACGAAGATCTTGTTGCTGTATCCGGCTCTAAGGCATATCAACTTATAGGTAATGCTGTGCCGCCATATTTAGCATATAATTTGGCAAAGCGGTTGGAAGAAAATTGGGATCTATATTTCAAAAAGGACGACGAATGATAATATCCCAAAACAAAAAACCAACAGTAGACGATTTTTCTGATTTAGTGTTGAAAGCTACTGATATATTGAATGTAGAGGCATCAAGGAATAATGCATACTTTGTCACAAGAAACGCACAAAAACTTGAAGACGATGTTGTAGATGCACTGAATAAAGCTGCTGTAGATACTCCTTTTGCGGGATCTATTCAAAAAGTCTCTGGGCAGTATTTTCCGGATATAGTAGCTGCCCGTTTTTTTGGTGTTGAGGTAAAGAGTTCAAAAGACGAGCATTGGGTTACTTTGGGTGGTAGTATAAATGAGTCTACTAGGGTGGCGGATGTAGAACGGATATTTTTGACTTTTGGAAAATTGATCAACCCAGTAGAATTTAGAAGTAGACCTTACCAAGATTGTCTGTCTGACGTTGTTGTTACACATTATCCGCGATATAAGATAGATATGAAACTGGGGGCTGGCGAAACAATCTTTGATAAAATGAACATGGATTACGACACTCTCAGAAAAAAAGAAAATCCAGCTAAAGATGTTATAAAATACTACAAAGGACAACTGAAGCCTGGGGAACGTTTATGGTGGTTAGATTACGAAAATAACGCAGAAGAAAACATTGCTGCCGCCTCTACAAAGGTTCGCTTATGGAAAACATTGTCACAAGAGGAAAAACTAAGATTTATTATCAGTGCATATGCTTTCTTTCCTGAGATTTCTAGTGGAGCCGCGGATAAGTATGATAATTTCTCGTTATGGTTGGTATCTAATTATGGTATCGTATCAACATCCTTGAGAGATTCCTTTTCAGCAGGTGGTCGCGTCAATTTAGAGATCAATGGTAGTGTCTTGAATGTTTCTCGTAGTTTATATAATTTGTACATGTTGCAGAACGAGATACGGCAACGATTACTTTCTATACCAGAAGATATTTTGAAAGATTTATGGAAAGTTACAAGAATAGCACCAGATCGTTTTGTACAATGGGCAAGTCTTGTAGCAGATAGAAACCCAGAATGCAAAAGTCTTCTTTGGCATATTACTCATGAGGACAATAATTGAGTTTCAACGTCAGAAAAAATTCAAAGGCATCCCTAGATTTTTATCCTACTCCCCCTTGGGCTGTGGATGTGTTACTAAAATATGAAAAATTTACTGGGGATATATTAGAGCCAGCTTGCGGTACAGGAAACATATCCGAAAAATTGAAAGCGGCTGGGTTCAATGTGATTAGTAGTGACATTCATGATTATGGGTACGGCAAACCAAATGTGGACTTTTTTTCTATAAATACACCAGCAGAAAATCTGATAACCAATGCACCATATAACCAAGCTGATCAATTTGTTATACATGCCTTGAAGATAACCAAGAAAAAAATTGCTTTGTTACTAAGACTTGCATTTTTAGAAGGTGCAAGAAGATATGAAAACATATATTCAAAAACACCTCCTACAAGTGTCTTGGTTTTTACAAAGAGACTCACATTCAACCCAGATTTGATAAAAGGAAACAGTGGTTCTGGCTATGTGACGTATGCATGGTTTATATGGGATAGAGAACAATTTGGAACACCACCTATCATTCGTTGGATTTCCCCAGATGTGATAGACGAATGCAGAGGATCACATCGCGGCAGAAAGACAGTTAGGAAAGATCACTAAAAATCTATAAGGAAAAGAATCCTAATTTTATTATTTTTGATACAGATTCCATAAGTATTCAAACCTGCGGCTATATTCTTCGCTGAGCTGATCAAAGAAGACACAATTTTCACTATTGAATTTTGATGCGTTTTCTGTCCAGTTGTAGCTACCAGATACCACATGCTTATTGTCAAATATAGCATACTTATTGTGCTCTATTTTGGTCTTTTTGTTTGTAACCACTGGAATACCTGCAGATTTGAGCTTTTCAACCAATGATCCTTTACCCTTAGCCTGTGTTCTATCTGTAATAATGCGTATTTGAGCCCCGCGGTGGAATGCATTGATCAAAGAATCCACTATCTTGATGTTTGAAATGGAATAAACAGCAATATCCATTTGTTGGGCTTTATTTACCTCTGCAATGATATTTTGTTCACAATCAGTACTAGGAGTAAAAAAAACCTTCATATGTGCTACAGGCTCTGTTTTGGTCTCATAATTAGTAGGACAACAAGCAGATAATGCCGCGAAAACAAAAAAAACACCAAAATTCATAATTATCCTTACCATAAGCAGTATTTTATCATTCCGGCTAAATTATTCAAGTCTTTGTTGTCGGACGGTCTAGGAATTGAAAAAAACACCAAAATTCAGCCTTTTTCTGTGTCTAAATTGGGTATACTTGTATTATATAGCCAAAAAGTGTCTAAATGAAGTTTTTTTCTTGACATTTAGACACAAAATAGTACAATTCTAACTGAACTCAAAGAAATAATTTATACAAGAGGTAATAAAAAATGAAGTTCTTATATGCTCGTGTGTCTTCGATTAGTCAGAATACAGATCGACAGACTTTGAATGAAAATGAATTTGACCGTCTGTATATTGATAAATGCAGTGGGAAAAACACAGAACGTCCGGAATTGCAGGCTATGTTGAGTAATTTGAGACCTGGAGACGAAATTACCTGCCATAGTTTAGACAGATTGGCTAGAAATATGTTTGATTTGCAAGCCCTGATCAAAGAAATTACAGATAAAGATTGTTTGGTGGTGTTTGAAAAAGAAAATTTACGGTTTGAACCAGGAAAAAACAACCCTATGAGCAATTTGATGTTACAGATCCTGGGCGGTATTGCAGAATTTGAACGCGAACTAATCAAAGCTAGACAAGCCGAAGGTATAGCTATTGCAAAAGACAAACACAAATTCAAAGGATCACAACCTAAAATACCTGAAACACTAGCCGCGGAATTGAAAGAATTGGTGTCCTCTAAAAAAATATCAATAAAAGATGCCATGAAACGTTATAATCTCTCTCGTGCAAGTGTTTATAACTACCTGAAACGTGACGATAAGAATGTAAAAAAGGATGTAAAATGAGCATTGGGGTAAAATTTGAATGGGTAAATGGTGGTAAAGACGTAGTAATTCGTAGTTTGTCCGGAAATTACCTCTACACAGTAAAAAACGCCCGCGATGCATACCACCAGGGGGCAGATATTATAGTCCGCGGTAATTGCTACGAGACTGTAAGATTTTCCCCTAATGGCACAAGATCCTTTTCATAACTTTATTCGCGTTCTATGGGCATTTTTAGTGATTTCTACACTATGTTTCGCTTGTAGAACATCCGCGAGATCGTCAATCGTTTTTATTTTACTGATTTTACGTTGAGTTTTTGTGAGATTTCTCTTTTTACCGTTCTTTTTGTGTTTATGAATGTCAAACAAGGTTTGTATCGGATAATATCGATCAATTCGTAATGCTTTTGGTCCTTCCCCCAGGCGTTTTATGTTTATCATGTTCCATAAGCGAAGTCGTTCCAATGGGGTATAATTTGGCAAATTCTGTATTTCCTGGTAAAGATTCTGTAAATCTGGTTGTTGGCATCCAAACTTGGTGTTTTTTATAGGTAGCCAATCAGGTCGTACAAATTCCTTTGTACAATATCCGACAATATTCAACGCATCTTCATACGGTACCAGTTGAACCTTATAATTGATATTCCCATTCAATTTGTATTGTCGTTTGAATCCTTCACAAGCTTTTTTCAAACAATTCTCAACAAAAACAAACGGAAGTTGTGTTCCTGATTTATCTATAAATGTTCCTAACATATGCACATGAAACCATGATGTTTCGAATTCATTTTCAAAAAACGTATCTAAATGGTAAAGGTGTTTATAAAAATTCTTACCATATCTACACAAACGTTTTTCATATAATTTCGCTAACAGTTTGAGTCTATATGCGAAGATACCTTCGTTATAGGTTTTGAGTTCATATGGAAATTGTATAATTATGTGATAAACCGAAGTTCCTGCGGGAAATTTGTTGTAAAATAACATTTGAAATTCTTCTAATTGTTTTGCGATTTGTTCGTCCTCTGTCATGAAAAAACTCCTGCTTTTTTGTTGCTTTTTGAATGTTCGCAGACTATAAAAAGAACTGGAAAAAGTTAGAAACATTTTCCTAGTTTTTGCCTGATTTCTGCCGATCACGAGCTGCCATGGTTCTCTCAAATACAATAACGAGTGCAAGCTTATCGGTCTGTTTTATGTCTAAATACTATCGCTAGTAAATAAACAGATTTTTGCATTGTTTCTACATCTTTTTCCCCTATAATTGAGTCTTATTAAATCTTCAATGCCCGTTTGCCATACAAAAAACTGTATGCAAACGTCACATTGGGTTTCAGCACAGTGCTTTTTTTATATGCCCGCGGGAATTTGTGCTATAAAAGAAACCCCACCTGGCTGCTCACAAAACCGGATGGGGTTGCATTAGAAACTTACATCTTTTTATTGTGAGCTAGTATTTCAACGAATGCTTGTCTTTCTTTTTTTCTAATGCCAAACATTCATTGCTGATATATAGAACTGTGTTTTTCAAAAAATTTTCTGACTTTTTTATTTTTTTTTTGATGCAGTTGAAAACGCATTTCAAAATTGGAAAAAAATCCTATAAAGGCGATCTCAAAAAGTAATTACTAGCCCGCGAAGTAAACTACTAAATACCACTTGCCAAACATACCCTATTTATGCAACAATACACGTGAAACTGATAGTAAATTGATGTAAAAAAATAACAAGGTTCTGAGATCAAAAAGCCAGAATTCAGGCACGAGTCACTTACTGACTAGAGTCCAGTTGCCCGAGCCAAGATTTCCGCAGATTTCTGCGGATTTTTTAATGTTTTTCACACGACCATATTTTTAACAAAATCGTATGAAAGGTCGCAAATATACCCCCAAGTTCGTTAGAAAAACATATATTTACATACGGAATTCGGGTGTATTTTCTAATAAATTCTTGAATAACAATTCTGGCCATGTTATAATGCTATCAATCAAGGTGGATTTAACCTGACTTGTCCTACCTTTAAATGGACTAAACAAGGAGTTGTTATATGCAATTTTTCCTATATTTTATGCCGCATTTTGCACAGTGCTTTTGCACCTGTGTTGGTAGCCATATGAAATCCACCTTTGGTTCTTTATGCAAAAACCAAAGGAGTGAATTATGCAAAGAACAGCAGAAGCGGTGTCTTTGGGACACCCAGATAAAATCGCCGATTACATTTCAAGTTACATATTGGATCGGTTAATCGAACAAGACCCACATACCAGATATGCCGTTGAAGTTATGATCAAGGATAACACCGTTGTTCTTGGCGGTGAAGTTACTACCTCTGCCCTATTGAGTGATTTGACGGTCTATGTTAAGTCTGCCCTGTCAGAGATAGGGTATGATGACCGGTATGCGTCAATATGGGGAGAATATGCTATTGATCCGGACAAGGTCAAAGTTATCAACATGATTGGAGTGCAATCGTCCGATATCGCCAAAGGGGTTAATCAGGACGGCTGGGGTGATCAGGGCGTGTTTGTTGGCTATGCAGCCCAAGGCGAAGGAAAGATAAATCGGGAATTGTTTTTGGCCCGGAAGCTTAACAAGGCCCTGTACGAAAAGGCACGTCAATCCGATAATCTTGGTTTAGACATTAAAACCCAAATCACTTTGAACGATGACAAGATTGAAACCGCCATTGTGGCGATACCAATGTTGCACGATGAAGATCTGACCGATTTTATCGTGTCCGTTCTTGGCGAAAAGCCAGCGCATATCATCGTAAATGGCACTGGACGGTATACATACCATAGTTCCATCGCAGATTGTGGTATTACAGGGCGAAAATTGGCGTGTGATTTTTATTCAACCGCCTGTCCGATTGGTGGTGGCAGTCCATGGACCAAGGACCCCAGCAAGGCAGATTTGACACTTAATGTCTATGCCCGTATTTTAGCGTGTGAAAACTTGGCCGACAACGACGAATGTTTTGTTTATCTGTCTTCGTGCATCGGACGTGCCGAGTTGCCCAGTGGTCTGATAAAAACGATTAAAAACGGCATCATTTCCTATCGTGATCTCTGGCGCAATCAAAAACCAAGCACCTTAATCAAGGCATATGGCTTAGACAAACCGATATATGCAAAATTATGCGACAAAAGTATATCTGGAATACAGATTT
Source organism: uncultured Pseudomonadota bacterium (assembly GCA_902801125.1). Lineage (GTDB taxonomy): Bacteria > Pseudomonadota > Alphaproteobacteria > Rs-D84 > Rs-D84 > Enterousia. Next base: position 35,745 of record CADCGT010000004.1, read on the forward strand.
AAAAAAGGTGCCGTTTGGCACCTTTCTTAACATTATTAAAAAATCCGTTACTTACTATTCTTTATTTTTGTATAGAGCCAAGTATCTTTTTTTTCGTCTTTTTTTATCATCTCTACTTTGTAATTTTTTACGTCTAATTTTTTTTCCTTAAAAAATCTTTCTTCTGCTTCTTTGTTGGACGTCATATCATTATACAAAGCAACTATTTCACCTAAGGCCACAATTTTTATACGTTTTTTTTCACCTTTGTATATTATCATTTTTATTTTTCGATAACGAATAGAATTCATATATTTTAAATATATAAAGGCCGGCAAATACAGTAAGGCTAAGATCGGCAATATCATCAAAAGTGCTTGCAAAAATTCATATATTATATCTATGTTTGCTACCACTAGTGCGACTACCAAAATCACCAATCCTACGCCAAGAATAGAAAACAAAATTTTCCAAAAAGCATCTGTGTTAATTACACACAATAATAGATAACCTAAAACTATACCAGCTGCTATTTCTAGTATTAACATTTTGATTTCCCTTTGCTTATTTCTTGTTTATTGCCAGCACAAAACCAAGCAATACCGACCAAGTTAAGAATTCCGTTCCTCCGAAACCTATCAATGGCCAATATGCCGCTGTACGTAGCAAGCCAAATGCTACCGCTAATCCAATAATTATTAAAATTGCCAGCAATCCCAACGTCCCGGTTGTCACCAATTTGTTAAAATTATCTTTGGTATTATGGATCATGTTTGTAAGTCCTTTAGCAACACACCCATACAATGCAATGATCAACAGTCCCATCAATACACCAAACTTTGCGATCATGCTTGTGAACATATAATCTGAAATTGATTCTGGTAACGTTGCCAACCAATGTAAAGATTCTGTTGTATTTCCTATTAGGGCACTATTTGCTAAAGCTTGACGGGCTATCCATGTCTGCGAATACATTTGTGGGTGAAACATTGAATCTATTCTTGTATAAATGTGCGGATACCGCCAAATTGCTAGTACAAACAAAGCAACAAAACTTATCAACGCAATCATGCCTACTTTGAAAGCAGCAGAATTGTCTTTGCGTGCCTTAAATGTAAGTATGCAAAATAACAATAAGTATATCTGCGCCATAAATACATATGGAGCCACGATTGCTGTTCCTACGATAAATAGTGTCAATACGCTTGTGCCGATTGTGGTCCAGGTTTTGTTTTGCTTTTCTCTACTGAGCCAATGCGACATCAAAACAATATATGCAGGTAGTGACATCATAAATGGATCAATAGGTGCAGGACCTATACGTACCCACCTTGCTGAACCATTGATAATGAAAGGATCTATTATTGTCTTGATCATCAGCAACAATCCAATAATTCCTAAAATCCAGCTTATACGAATAACCCATTTTTTGGACATCTTGCTGAATGCGAACATTATTACAGTTCCAACCAGTGCGAATGGCAAAAACCTATTGAAAAAATAATTTGGTCCAAAATACTTTCCCCAACTAGTTCGAGATATTTCGTATGGTCCGACACAATACATTCCGAGCAAACCTAATACCACCAACGCAATAATGGATACCCACAACAAATGATTATTTGTATTCAACCAGTTTTTTATTTTTGCAATCATGGGGACTCCTTTCTATGTAGGAACTATACCCTATTTATTTTCATTTGCAATATGAGCAATAAATATTTTTTACAATGTTTTCAAATATATAAAAGGTGCCGTTTGGCACCTTTTACTTAGCATTCTACATATGGTGTATGAATTCGTACCGGAATTCGTCCGGCATCGCTGAATAGAATATCTGCATTTGGTAGTAGATTTTCTGCCCCCTTCTCGCCAAGCATTTGCATTGAATTTACACCTGTTCTAGCTTGGAAAGAAACTCTCGTTGGCATATTTGCCTTGATTATACCACTTAATGCATCTGGTCTTTGCGTACCGATTATCAAATGTATACCAACCGCACGTGCTTTCTGGGCAACATACTGAACACAAAGTTCTGTTTGCTTTTTAGCAGAGGTCCTCAAATCAGCAACTTCATCAATCACAACTACTATATATGGCATATCTTTTTTGTTTGTTTTCTTTTTGTATTCTTCAACATTTTTAACTTTATTATTCTGTAATTTTTGATACCTTTCATCTATAAGCTCGGTCACTTCCTGTAATTTCTGAACTGCTGCTTTAGCATCAAGCTTAACCATTGGACACATCAAATGTTTATCGGATTTCCAAATATCATAATCGGCACCTTTTGGATCTATGATTATAAATTTACATTCTGTTGCTGGCACAGCAGATTTTAACGACTTCAATAAAGAATTAAAAAACACAGATATACCACAACCTGTACGTCCACAAACAAGCATATGTGGCAGTTTTCTTAAATCTTTAATCATAATCTCTCCGAACGTATCAACCCCCATAATTATCGGTAATATCGCGTCTGTATTCTTGAACTCCTTTGTTTTTAACAATTTGTCCAAGAATACCACCTGTCTAGTTTCTTTTGGTATCTGTACATTTATTTGTTTGGAACTGTATGCGATCATATAATTATGTTCACTTGCAGCTTTTTTAATCGTATTCAGTTTTGAGTTTTCGCCTGGTTTAACAATGAAGTTATAAACAATTGGACCATCAACAATATCGACCAAGTGTCCTTTTATTGCGCTTCCAATGTTTTCGTAATAATCAATTATTATCTTTTGTTCATTTGTAATCATAACGGGACCCCTTTTCGTGTCCATTATACAATAATTCCTGGCTAGTTTCAATACTCTTAGAAAACACATCAGACCATTTTTGTCCATCACATATTTTATAATATTCAAAAACTTGGAGGTAAATATGAAAAACATATCTTTATCCGAACTATTAAAACATCCAGAATATAAGCAATCAACGGCGGTATTACCGATAATTATCGGCACGGATACAAACGATAAACCATTTTTTGGAAAAAAAGTTGAACAAAACATCATCCCGTTAGCAGAAAAAGCACGTGCAACAGGAATACATTTGATAATAACATCAAATCATTTTGATAAAATCAGCAACCTGTTCAAAGTGTATTTTCCGGTCAGGATGGCATTTTGGGTAGCAGCAAAAAAGGAATCCGTTAAAATATTAGGCGAACCGGGCGCAGAAACACTATCAACCCAAGGCGAAGCTTTGTTTAGCGATGCCGGCAGAATACCTATTCTTATTCATACACCATATATGGAAGAATAAAATAAAACTGGTGATTTATTTAATCCCCAATTTTTTCAATTTGTTGTTCCAGTTTTTTTGTTTTTCTTCAAATTTTATAGAAAGAGCTGCACTACTTGATTTTAGTATTTTGTCTTCATCAACTTCTGGCCAATTTGCATATTTAGGATTTTTCTTTGCTTTTACGTAGTAGTTATAAGCTTTTTTACCGTTAAAAAGTATATTCTTGCCATTTAATTTAGAAAGATCATTATAAACTTCGTTCTTTATATGCTTATCCAAACTGGTGTCTTTACCATTATCATTTCTGTCGCAATATTTTATTACATCCCACAAACCGATACCTTTCTTCTTTAATGTTTCAAAATCACCGAATTCTATCCCTAATAGTTCCCAAAATTTGTTTGTAGGGTTTGAATAATATTTATTGTGCTTTAATGATTCTTCGCCTGGAAATGTTCCTAATATTACAACTTTTGCATTATCAATATTAAACGGTTTCATTTTATGGTAAACAAAAAATGTTTTTTTCAACAGTGTTTTTATATTCATATCTTATCCTTTTATAATGTTTTGTATCACGTCCAACAATCGTACCATTGCCATTGTGTCTTGACCACAGTATTCGTGCAGGTTTGACATCATCTGTTTGCTTTCTTCTGGTGTCTGCTTTCCGGTCATGAATGCCATGAACTGATCACTGGCCTCGGTTCCATTATGTATGCCCAGGTTCGCATAGGACATTTCCGGAACGAATGCTGGCAATGTTTGTTTGATTGATGCACTGCCTTTCTGGCATGGACGATACAGGCCACGTTCCCGGAACGGTATCAGCAGATCCACCATGCGGTCATTTATCGCATTCAGTTGTTCTGCGTATTCTGGAAAGTCACGAGCCATTTCGCTGTTCCGTCCCTGTTCAAATCCCTGGTTATAGACGATAACCGATCCGGAATCGCCGATTGTTTCAATCAGTTTTTTAATCAGGCCCGGACGAGGATCTGTCTTTGGATCGTTATGCAGGTATTCATAGTGTTCCAGTTCGCCACCCGGGGTACGTTGAACATGCAAAGAAAACTGGAAGCATATCTGCTGATATGGTCTGGAATTATCAAACATCGGCACTGCCGGCATTATTGATTCATAGTCCAGATAATACAATGGCCATTTCAACCGACCTGTAAATTCACGCAACACGTCTTTGTTGATTACATCAATGTTGTCCAGGAATGCCTCTATGTCGCCTTTGTGCATCTGCTGCTCTCTCAGTTCCACCGGAACATTACGCAGGTCTGCACCATATTCAGCATAGATTTCATCTGCGGCCCGTCCCTTGAAAACATCAAAAACTGAATATTCGGGAACATTGCGCCAGCAGTGACATTTATAGCCACATTCATAAAAGCGATTGCACTTTACCTTGGATATTGCGACACCAAGTTCTGGCCCGTCCAAGATTGCACGAATGCGTGCTGTTTCAGCCTGAACTGTTTCCAAATCCTGAAGCTCTTCAGTTACATCGTGCATTGTGAAAAGCTCATCAATATCCAGCGCACCATGGCGACTGTATTCTGGGTTCAGGGTCAGTATGAAACAATTCCTGATTTTAACACCGCATTGTGTGAAAACATATCTTTGGAAAGATGCATCAATGATGTGATAATCGTGTGGTGACGTGGTTGATTTAACCTCTATGATATCCCAGGTTCCGTCATCGTTGTTTTGCAGAATATCTACAGCGCAATATTCACCAGTATTGGTACCGAGTGTTGCTTCATAAATAAATGGTACATTTTCTGATATCGCAGATTTGGTTTGTGTAATTGCAGCCTCTTCCCATGGTTTAGCGACAATACGAACACCGCCTGGGAACCTATTACAAGCCAATTCACCAACCGCGGTTCCATTATCTAATACTGCCTGATTCATTTCAGGTTGCAAATCCTTGCGGTATTTCTTGAACCACAACGCATTGGGGCATTTTATTCCAAGCACATAATCTGATTTTGATATTCTGAACATTATCTTTCCTTGTTTCTGGTATTATAGCCCATAAACAGAATGATTTCAATCTGTTGCGATTTATTTTAATGGTATCAAACCACTGTAAACCCAAGAGCCGTCATTACAATGATGACTTCTAAACGGTTCCTTTGTAAAGGTTATTCGTGCTGTATATCAATGCCTTGGCAACAAGCCTTGGTTTTAGTAGATACCTTTACTGATTCATGGGTCTTACACGCTGCACTCCAAGGAAATCCGGGTAAATTGCAGGTTTGCTGTTAATTCGGGTGTCAATGTCAGTTTTTTTGCATAAAAGATTGGACTTTCACCGAAAGATATTGATGAATGCGGCACCCCTAAAAAGATTGTTGATAAAATATAAACATTTTCGAGAAATTGAACCCAGTAACAAAACAGATTTTATTATGCTCTACTTTGCTGCCTGTCGGTCCATGCGCGAATTGGGGGCAACCCAACCTGTCACCAGGCATGGTTATTTGCTTTTATTTTTATAATTCAAACATTACTTTAAACCCGATATGAAATTTTGTAATTTTGAAATTTCCCCATCTTTGTCTTCAAACCAGTTTGTAGACCAGATTCTGTAAAACACAAAACCAAATTGTTCTATTTGTTTTTGTCTGTTCATGTCCGCGGCATAGGCCTGGGGCGTGGAATGATACGATTTGCCATCGCATTCTAATGCTATTTTATGACCATTTATGTCAATCATAAAGTCCAATCTGTATCCCCCAATTTTATACTGTGGAGTTATCAATTTGCCGTCTATAATCTTGCACAATTCATCATAAACCTGTTGTTCAAAAACCGAATCTGTATGCCCCACAGAATCATTTTGTCCCGACCGCGGTTTATCTGGACTAAACCGGCATAAATCTTGCAAGACGGCATCCGCCGCACGCATATTGTTTTCAGAAATGGCCCGCGCATAAGACAAATACGCATACAATATCGCCTTTCTATTATTTTCCTGTTTGGCTTCTATTTCTTCTTTATAGCGGGAATAATAAGATTGCGGAATAGATGTGACAACATAAACCTGTTTTTTGGCCCGTGTTATCAATACATTTATCAATTTATAACCATGTGATTGCCCAACACTTGCAAAGCGTTCATAAAATTTACCGTTTTCATCCAGCCCAAATGTTGTAGATATTATGATAATATCCCTTTCATCGCCCTGGATATTTTCAAGATTCTTGACGAACAATCCGTTTTTCTTTAATTTGTTATATTTTTCGGCAAATTCAGCATCATTTTGGGCGCGTTCATACAATAAATCTATGATACAATTACGTTGGTGTATGTTAAATGTCGCAACACCCACAGACGGCATAGTCCCATCCGAATTTTCCGGCATTTCGGCCAGTATTTGAACCACTGTGGCGGCTTCCTGTTTATTTATATTATGACCTTTGCCACTTTCATAAACACCATTGACTTCTTTTAAGATAATTGGTGTATAATCTTGGCCATTGACCGGCAATGGACACAAATTCCGACCATAAAATGCCGTATTGGAAAATTCTATCAATGCCGGATGTTTAGACCGATAGTGGAAATCAAGATATGACATATTTTTCTTTTCCAAATATTCGGAAAATTCCAACAAAGATTCGGCATCCAGCATGCTGTTTGGTCTTATATTTAAATCGCCGACATCTTCTTCGTCCGTGGAATCCGCGGCCCCATCGATTCCGGCGGCAAAATAGTTAGATGGTGGCATTTGATGCCTGTCGCCGGCAATTATTTTATATTTACCACGCAACATCGCGGTATATATGTCTTCGACACGCAATTGACTGGCCTCGTCAAAAATTACCAAATCGAACAGGCCTTGTTTTAAAGGCAACAAATCGTTGGCAACAATCGGATTGACCATAACCACAGGGAACAACGATGTAAACGATTGAAAATCTTTTTGAATAATTTGTCGCAATGACAAACGTTTGCCAAATTTTTGATTTCTTTTTAATGCAAACAATGATTTGAAACCATATTTACTTTCTATATTGTCAATCGTATTTTTGCGTTCTGTGAACCAATAATCGTATATCTTTTTAACCGTTTGTGCCTGTAAATCGTTATATAATTTACGCAACAATTTCAATTTAGCGTCTGTTCTTGGTAATCCGCTTTTAGATTTTGATTCAAAATCCAACAAGAAATTATAATAATACGAACCAATAAAGACTTCTTCCCAGTCAGAAATTGGTAATTTTGTTAAAATATCAAACAAAATTTTGTCCGCGTTGCGATGTTTTATCCACGAATTTACAATATTTAATGATTGCAAATTGTTGTACAGCGCGTCCAAATTAGTGGCCAAACCGCCCAAAATTTGAACGTATTCATCCACGCCGGCATATTCCGCCTTGAAACAATTTATGTTTGGAAATATGTTTAACAGCGCGATATTCGTGTCGGATATAAAATCACGGCATTTTATAATATTCAAACACGCATTTTTATATTTTTCCAATGCCGAACGTTGCGCAGAAATCTGGGTGGCAACACCGTTTATATATTGCGCCAATTTTTCTTTGGCACGCGATGCGTCATCTGATAGTGTCCCTGTATCATCCATCATTTCCGGAATCGTTGCATACCGGTTCCAATCATTCAGTTTGATATTTATACCCATGTAATCATTGGCGCCCTTGGCGGAACCCCTGATTTTTTCAAACAAAGACTGCATTTCTGATAAAACCGATGTGGCTTTGACCGCGGCCGATGAGAACAGGCGGCTAAATGCACCAATTTTTTTATTATTAAATTTATCACCGGCCAATCGCGCACCCGTGACGGCCAACGCATTTAACCCGTCACAAGATGAAATAATGTTTTCTGTGATTGTAAATTTTCGCAAGAAGTCTTCGTCCACGGAAACAGTGTGAATAACATCAGGTAATTTCTGCACCCCCCTGTTAAATTCAGATAATTTATCCAAGAAATCCATCACACATTGACGCGTAAGTGGTTGAACCTTAAAATTATCGGCATAATCACACAGGGCAACATACGCGGCAATATGTTCCATGATTGTATTTAATTTATCCGCACTTGATGCAATTGATAATGTATTTATAGTAAAATTATCATGTTCGACATACTTTAACGCATCTTGGATAATCGTCCGTGCATTATTTATTTTACTTTTGATTTCATTTTTGTCTTTTAATGTTACGGTTTCGCCCAATTCGGAAAAATTCAATATTGAAAAAACGTCTTGGTTTATATCGGCCATTTGGGTATATAAAATTCCGCCGGCACGAATTTTTTCTATGTATTCACTTAACTCTTCGGGGGTAAACACAAAGTTCAATTTTGCGAATTTGTCTTTTACCGCATCGAAATTATCAGATTTAGAATATTTTAGATATTTACCAACAATTTCTTTCCAATTATTACCCGCAAAAATTGGGCGGCTGGATTCATTATACGCACCATTTACATCATCACGCAACTTTATAAAACTATCATAAGACTTTTTAAAGGCGGCTTTATCAAAACCGCGAACACCGGAAATACCACCATCGTATAAATCGCGTGCCTTTTGCACAATAATCCTGCGGTCTTTGGCACTGTCGTCAACAACTATACAGAATGTATCAAGATTCTTTTTTTGTAAATTATTTGCCAACACATCCAACGCGGTCTTTTTTTCACATACGACCAAAGTTTTGGCGCCGTTTGCCAACGCGTTTGATATAATTGCAGAAATCGCCTGGGATTTACCGGTTCCCGGGGGGCCTTGGATTATTTTGAATTCATCATTGTTTAGTGTGTTGACTATCTCTGATTGGCTTGGGTCCATATCAAACGAAGATGTTGTAGATGTTTGAAAGGGTTCTATGACCAAATCTTCGGCATTAAACGCGTCGATATTATCCAACAATTCACGCGTAGATGCGATAATAGATTCTTTTTGCGACCGATAAAGCCCGAACACCCCACTCCATTGAATCCATGCCTTGTCCTTGGTGGCGGATTCTATTTCATCTTTGTTTGGACATTTTTCCAAAGACAAATTTGTTGGGGCATCTTTGACATCCAATACTTTGAACAAATTTGCGATATATTCCATAATATCTTGGGCGGACAATATGTTGTCGTCCAATTCGGCCGATGATAATTCGGGTATTTTTATGTTTTCATCGTTCTCTATGTGGGATGCCAACAGTTCATTAACCTTTATGGGGCTGTCTTCGGTTTTAGATATAATCCATTCGTTTTTAACATTTGGTTTTTCTATATCCAACGACCATATAAAAATTGGCGCGATTATTATTTTTTTAGAATCTTTGATATCTGGTTTAATCAACAATGGAAACCCAAAACCAAAATTTTTTATACCTGTTTCCAAAAACATATCTTCGTTATCAACAACTATTGCATCCAATCGCCGCGATACCGTACGTAATTTTTGTTTGACATCATCGGACATATCGTTTTGATTTTTCTTGTTCAACGATATTTTAAACGAAAATTTATCTTTGGTTAATAATTCGTTCAGGAAATCGTTCGCCACAGAATCATCCGGATTTTCGTCAATTGATAAATCCGTGACATCAAGGCGCGTTTTTAGCCGCCCCGGAACAGCATTCAAATGAATGGACCGCCCATTACCAACGGTTAATTTGCCAAGCAGTTTTTCCAAAAAATCCTTGTTAAATTTCAACTGGGAAACCAACGTTGTTGGTTTATTATCTGAAATTTTTTCTTCATGATTTGCCATCATACCGAAACCTTGTTTTTAAAAAGCCCAGGAATTATTGCATAATTGTAAACATTATGCAAGACGTATATCGACAACAAATGTCGGGGACCATTTGACACCAATTTATTTTACGGGTCAACACCATAGCCCATTTGACCGGTGCCGGCCGGATAATAAAGTTTTTTGGTAACCGTATCCCACATTGCATTTGTTGCTGCAACGGTTCCACAGATATTTGTCCCCGCCGCCACTGGTTGGAAATCGTGTATTAGTGTACCAGATGAATCCCATTGACGTATACGATATAACTTGATACCACCACTTTGTGTATTATTAGTGGTTGTATAATCATTTTTTAATACCAACATAGTGGAATTATTATCTTCACAAATCTTGCGTCTATCTCCACTATTCAATGGGGTTCCGTTTAATTTGTAGTATTTATAAACATAGTTTCCCTGAATCTTTTGATTTTCTGTTTTAATGATATTTTTCTGTATTGCGACCGTCGGATCCAGTGTGCCCGAACCACCACCGGTAGAATCACCTATACGAAAACGTAAACCACCGCTTGCATTCAGCGTGATATCATATTTACAAGACGAGCCAACAGTTCCTAATATTTTTACACTTTTGCCATTTATAATCTGAAGTGTAACCTCAATATTATCACGAGAATTTATTGGTACCCCCGTATCAAAATATTGATTTCCATCCGATAGTAAATATGCTTTATCATTTGTCTGGTTCCAGTTGCAATTTGGTATCACAATCGGATCCTCAGGTGTTTCGGGAATTACCCATTCGCCACCGCCGCCACCACCGCCATCACATGAACCATTGCACACGGTGTATGTTATATCGTTCATTTTTACATGTAATGAATTATCAGACCATTCGGTTGTCATTGGCGCGCACAGTTCGGTATTACCAACCTTAACATGCAGATTATGATCGGCACTGCAATCATTTGATAACGGCACCGATACATTCCCAATATGCAAATCATACCCGCCCGCCATACGTGCGTATGTCGTTAAAAACGCTGCTAAAATAATCCGCCATACCCTCACTTTTTTGGCCTTTTTTGTGGTACTAAAACAGTTATGGCATAATACCACTTATCGTAAGTGTAGAAAAAATCACGGTGGCACAACAAGCGTTTACCAGGTAAAAATTTGCAAAATATTGAATTTTTCTTGTTGCGCGATATTCGCAATATTTTGTATAATCCCAGCCAAATGGGGTTGTATTACAATGAAATACGTAAAATCTGGGACATTTACAACAAAGCATTTCAGCATTGACGAAACACTTACGGAAATTGACGATGTTGTCACCATTGCAATGGACTGTATAGAAAAAGGCGATTTAAAATTGGCACAAACAAACCTGGCTACGATTGAAGATTACATTAAACACATTCGGCCCAAGGTCAAAGTTGCTATGAAATATGTGCCGGCGAACGTGCAGGAAAAAGAATTTTTATAATTTTGTCTTGATTTTTTACATTTATGTTTGTTATAATCACGGCACCATGCGGAGCGTTGGCAGAGTGGTAATGCAGCGGATTGCTAATCCGTGACCGTGTTATAGCGGTCCATAGGTTCGAGTCCTATACGCTCCGCCATTTTTTATGCCCCAAGCGGGGCATTAAAAATGGTGGAAATATAATGTCACGAGAACCGTATAGGTTCGACACGGAGCAGATTTGACAAGCCCGCGCAGTCAAATCGTTGCGAGTGGAGAGGGGTATCCCCACCGCGCCAGCGGAAGGGGAGTCCAATCCTATACGCTCCGCCATCCGTCTTTGCATTCGCAAAGCCGTGATTATGCCCCGCGTTGGGCGTTTTTATTTGTGGGGATTGAATCCGGGCGGGGGCGCACTATATTTATGGTATAGGGGTGCACGGATGGCAAAATACTATAAAATTATTACTGATAATTCGCACTTTGCCGGGGAATATAATATCGCCGATGTCACGGCGGTGCCACTGGGCGCGCGTTTTACCGCACATAAACCATTTGATATGGACGTATGCATCAAATCCGATGTGCCAGTGATTCATTTTTCCGAAACCGCGTTTGAAACACTGATTTGGTACGAGATTTTAACAAAACCCACCGACAAAATCGCCATATACGAAGTAATACCCCTTGGGCGGGTTATTAAACAAGAATGCCCCGATTTCAAGAAACTGAACCAATGCGGGGCGCAATCAATCCAAATTGGCAAACAGATTTCTATGCAGGAATTGGTGCGGCGTATTAAACAGGAATTCAAACAACGCAAATTAAAGAAAAAGAACCCGTTCCCGGAATTTCGGACCGCGAACATTATATACCAATGGTTTCAAGATTCCCGTCAAAAATAATCACCACCCGTTTGGGTGGTGGTTTTCATTTATATTGCCCTATTTCGATTTTTTATTCGTAGGCGTTTTTTTATCCGCCACTTCGTCGATTTTGCGGGTCATCTTCAAGAACTTTTCCGCACGCAATTCCGGAAATTTTTCCGCCGGCGTTTTTTGCAACAATTTAATTTGTTCACTAACCGCGTTTGCCAAATTCTGCATTGTTGTTTGCCAATCGGTATGCGCCCCGCCCGTCGGTTCAGGAATAATTTTATCAATCACGCGCATTTCCATCATATCGTTCGCGGTCAATTTCATTGCCGCGGCGGCGGTCGCACGGAATTTATTATCTTTCCACAATATACTTGCACAAGATTCCGGCGCAATCACGGAATAAATCGCGTTTTCCAACATTAAAACACGGTCACCGGTTCCAATTGCGATTGCACCACCGGAACCGCCCTCGCCTACATTGACGGCGATATATGGCGTTTTAATCGACAACCCCGTTTGAATGGACGAGGCGACGGCCTGGGATTGGCCACGTTCTTCGGCGGCCGAACCAGCGAACGCGCCCGCCGTGTCAAACAACGACACAACCGGCAAATTGAACCGTTCGGCAAGGCGCATAAGCCTTTGTGCCTTGCGATAGCCTTCGGGATTTGGCATACCGAAACGATGCGCCTGGCGTGTTTCGATTGTGCGGCCCTTTTCTTGTCCCAATATTACCGCCGGAAAGCCGTTCCAAAACCCAATACCGCCACACATTGCCGCGTCTTCACCGAACAATCTGTCACCGGCAAGGTATGTCCAATCATCCACAATTCCGTTTATATAGTCCAAGAAATGCGGCCGATTTTCATTACGCGCCAACAACACTTTGTCATAGGCATCATTTTCACCCATACCACGCATAGATTTAGATGCATCGTTCGCCGCGGGCGTTGCCGCAATAATTTCATGTGGCGCATGTGGTTGCTTTGTTAAAACCGCAAGTATTTTTTCCAAATGCGCCTTTAATTCTGAACGTGGAACGACCATATCGACCATTCCGTGTTCATACAGATAGTCCGCCGTTTGGAAATTTGCCGGCAATTTTTCACGAATGTTTTGTTCGATAACACGGCGACCCGCAAAGCCAATGCGTGCGCCAGATTCGGCAATATTTATATCACCCAACATCGCAAAAGACGCCGTCACACCACCGTATGTCGGATCGGTCAGCAATACAATATACGGCACGCCCGCGTCGTGCAATTTATTTACCGCAACGGTTGTGCGCGCCATCTGCATAAGTGACAGTATGTTTTCCTGCATACGGGCGCCACCACTGCACGCGACCATAATCATTGGGCGACGGGTTTTTATTGCGTGTTCGGCACTTGCCACTATGGCTTCGCCGGCGACGCGCCCCATAGACCCCATCATAAATTCGCCATTTAAAATACAGATTGTTGTTGGAATACCGCCAATCGTTCCATCCGCCGTTGTCACCGCGTCATTGAATCCAGTCTCGGCCCGGGCCTCGGCCAGGCGTTCCGCATACGGCATACGGTCCGTAAATTTCAACGGGTCATCCGGCATTGTTGGCAACGGTATTTTTTCCCATGTGCGGTCATCAAACAACAAATCAAATCGTTGCTTTGGATTCATAATAAACGCGCGCCCACAACGCGGGCACACATAGTGATTATCTTTGTAATCTTTGTAATAGACCAATTTATCGCACGCTTCGCATTTTATCCACATAAGTTTGCGAACGCGGTCATATCTTTCGCGGTCTTTGTTTTTAATTCCGGTTTTTTTCCCGAACAACATTTCTTATCCATTCATTTTTTTGGTTAGTTCACGACTTGGTTTGAACAAAATGATTGTGTTTGCCGGCAAATGCATAGGTTGACCGGTGACCGGGTTATAACCAACCTTGGTCGCGCGTGGGCGCGGTTGAAATGTTCCAAACCCACGAATTTCAATACGGTCGCCATTGGCCACAGAATCAATCATAGATTCCGCAACCGTGTCCAAAACCGCGGCGGCGTCACGTGCGCGCATACGTTTAAACTGCACCTGGATCGTGCGAACAATATCAGAACGTTTCATAATATAACCCCCATGTTTTCTTTCATATCGGCGTGAATTGTATCACGACCAAGACTAAAATGCAAGTGGTGGTTTTTCATTCCCCATTGGGCAGGTATAAATTGCCATACGGCACATAGGGCGTCGCGGTCGTGCCTTCTTGGAGTTGAATGTCAGAGAGATAAATTATTCCATTGTGATTATAATTAGTGTATAAGGCGGAGATTGTCTTGCCACTAGCAGATCTTGCAACCACCCGCCATCGCAAGGGGTCTGTTGATATGGTTGTATATACATAATTTGATGGCGAACTTGTAGTTCCGTCCGTGTATCTGAATTGGAATCTTGCATTTACATCAGCGTAAATATTATTTTCATCGTTCGCCAAGGTATAAGATAATGTGTACTGTGTATCCGGTTTAAATTCTTGACTAATAATCATATCACCCAATCTATACAAATTGTTTATTTGCCCCGAATAAACACCATTATTTTCGGTCCATCCCGACGCCTTTAATATTTGCGATGAATCAAACAAATTCGGGCTTCGGTGTTCGGTTTGGCCGAACACATCCATAAGCAAACAATCACTGCTGTGGTCATTGGGGTTGGCCCATTCAATACATTGAAATTCGCTGTTTATTGCGTTTTGCACGCCCGCGTTCATTGTTGCCGCGTCAACAAGGTTTTGCGTTTGCGTTGCATACGCGCCATTTGCATCATATATTCCCTTTGTGCCATATTCGCCCGCCGTGCCGGTGTTGGTTAAAACCTGTGTCGTGCCATCGTTCGCCGGAATAGTGTCTTGTTTTTCGCCCAGTTTTGAATCTACATAGGATTTACTTGTTGGAATATTTTCGCCGGCCGCAAACGCGCCCGCAATCACAAATAAACCAAACAAAATGAATAAAAACTTTTTCATATTTTCTCCAATCTTTCCCTGTATAAAAAGTGTATAAAAAACCAAGGTTTTTTTACGCCTTGGATTTAAATTTTTGCAAAATCGCTAACACTTTGATTTTACGAAAAAACAAAATTTTGATTTTTTGTAAAAAAGTGTTGACTTTAAACCTTGGTTTTTTTACGCCCGAACCCCGCGGATTCCTGCGGAATTTCGCGACGCAGTTTTTTATAAATTTTGTAAATACGCCCTTTTGTGTGTTATTACACTGTTGACACAATCGGGGGCACCGATAAATAAAAATCGCCTGTGTGTGTTTTTGTTTTGAAAAATATCATATTTTCTGATATAGTATCTGTGTTATGAAAATATCAAGACGTTGCCTTTTGCAAATCACGGGGGTTGGGGTCGTGGTCGCGGGCATGGTTCCGCGCGTGGCGTTTGCCGCCCGAAACTCTTTGAAAAATATGCGCACCGGGGTTCAACCGAACGGTAAAACGCGCCTTGTTATAGAAACGGCTTTGCGACCATCATATACACTGGTATATGGCGAAAATACTTTGACCGTAAAATTATCTAATACCGTTGGAAATAATTCTGTGGCGGCGAAATTGGCGTCGGGGGGCCTGGTCAAGACCGTGACCCAGGCGCAAATTGGTGACGCGTTAAACATTGTTGCCGAATTGCGCAAACCAATTGGCGAAATTCCAAAGAACCAGGTAATGATTTTGGAACCGAACGGCGATAATGATTACCGGTTGGTGTTGGATTTTGCGGCGGGTACGGGCGCAAAAACCGCAACACAAAAGGCCGCCGCAACAAACGAATCAAATACGACAACCCGCAAACGCATAATTGTCCTGGACCCGGGGCATGGGGGCAAAGACCCGGGCTGTATCGGGCGTGGCGGTACAAAAGAAAAAGCGGTCGTGTTATCGGTTGGGCGCAAATTGCGCACGGCGTTGCAAAACGCCGGATTCGCGGTATATATGACACGTGCGGATGACACATACCTTAAATTGGCGGAACGCGCGGCAATTGCGGAACGGAAAAAGGCGGACCTGTTCATATCCATCCATGCAAACGCGAACCCAAGTCGCAGTATGAAAGGTTTTTCAATATATACACTGTCCGAAAAGGCATCGGACGAAGAAGCGCAAAAATTGGCGGATTCTGAAAATGCGGCGGACAAGATTGATGTTTCCGGTTTCGAAAGTTTTTCTAAGGATATTCGTGTCGCCCTGTCGGCGTTGCAACAGCACGCGGTCGCGGAAATGAGTGAAGAATACGCAAACGGTTGCGCCCGCGCATTTAACCGTGCGGGAATCGAACAACAACCCGGCCCCGCCGTGCGCCACGCGCCATTGGCGGTGTTGCGATCAACGGTTCCGGGCGCATTGGTTGAATGTGGTCACCTGTCAAACAAGGCAGAAGAAAAATTGTTAAAAAGTTCCGCACACCAGGATAAATTGGTTGCCGCAATCGTGCGGTCTGTAAAAAATTATGATTTCGAAGCATAAACCACTTGCAAAATGATGTTTGGGCTGTATAATGGCACACACTGGAGATATGGCAGAGCTGGTTGAATGCGCGCGACTCGAAATCGCGTATACAGGAAACTGTATCGAGGGTTCGAATCCCCCTATCTCCGCCAGGAATTTGCCCGCCTTGTATGGCGGGTCAATTTATGGCGGACATATCGGGTATGGACGAACAATCTGCAACCGCAGATTTTTTATTGTTTTTATCGTGTCTGGGCCTTGAATTGCAATGCGTTTTTGACTATAATAT
This sequence comes from uncultured Pseudomonadota bacterium, assembly GCA_902801125.1. Classification (GTDB taxonomy): domain Bacteria; phylum Pseudomonadota; class Alphaproteobacteria; order Rs-D84; family Rs-D84; genus Enterousia. Next base: position 52,843 of record CADCGT010000004.1, read on the forward strand.
TTGTGAAGATAATTGAACCAAAGGGGGCGAATATGATGAACAATAACGCCAAGAATCCTGATGCGGTGCGCCATATGATGCGCACAATGATGAACGGCGCGCAATGGAACGCGATTAAAAAAGATGGTGCCCGTGCCGTCGCCGGAAAAATAGAAGAAGATAAATGTGGCCGTTTTGCAGACTATTTGACGGGCCGTTTTGTCGACGCGTGTCGTGACCGCGCAATCAGTGCACGGTTTGGTAATTGGGAAAAACTGTCTGGGAATGATAAAATAAAACTTGCGTCCGATATCGTTCGCGTGTTGCTTGCAAATATTCAATCAGATATGGCCGCCGGGCGCGTCACAATTTATAATCACGCGGGCTTGGCGGACGATTTTGATAAAACTGTGCGGTCAGATATGTCAAAAATGCCTAAAATATCTGTGCGTGAAGCAAACGATGGTTTAATGAGTGTATCAAGCAAGGGGGTGCTTTCCATAAACACAAATTGGGCGCATTATTCGGGGCGTGACCCGTTGGCGTTCCTTATGGACCTGCGGCACGAGGTTATGCACATCGTCGATATGTTTATCCCGGAAATAAGTCCATTGGCCCCGGATGTGCGTCGTCGCGCGGCATTGTTCTATGTTGACCCGCATGACGATATGGGCCTGTACAGCAACAATCCATTGGAATTAAATGCGAACCTGCATCGGCGCGAATATGGTGAACAAATTCGGTCTATGTTGACGGGGCTGGAAATTGACCGCATTCGTGCGATGAATCCGAACTTTGTTGGACTTGGGCGCATACGGGGGCGGTAAATGTCCGGATTCTATGACAGCGTTTATGAAATTGTTGCAAAAATTCCGCCCGGTCGTGTGGCGACATTTGGCCAGATTGCACGAATGTTGGGCCGCCCGCGTATGGCACGATTTGTGGGATACGCATCGAATAATCAGAAAAGTTGGAATCTGCCCTGGCATCGTGTTGTATTCAAAGATGGCAGTCTTTGCAGCGAGCAATTTTTCGAACAATCATACCGGGCGTTAAAGGCCGAAGGTGTAAAGTTTACGCGGGACAAACGCGTTAAAATGGATGAATTTCAATGGCACCCGGAATCTGAATCTATGCCGGCGGATATTCGCGATTGGCCGTTAAAGTTTTAGTGGTTAGTGTTAGTGGTTAGTAGAATCTGGAATAATTTCATAATTATGAACTAATGCCAGAAACCACTATCCACTTACACTAACCACTACCCACTATTTCTTTCTGCTTTTGCGTTTTTTATCGTCACCGATATACTTACGATTTGTAATTTTATTCAAAATCGCGTCCGGACTTAAAGATTTAAACCGCAAAAACCAATTCCGGCCATCCCCAGATTTTGTTGCACTGTGCGCTTCGCGTGCGGTATTTGGTGCCGGAATTATAACATCGTCGCCCGGAATCCATTCTGCCGGCGTGGCAACGCGAAAGGCATCCGATGTTTGCAGGGCGATAAGAACGCGTTTGATTTCTGTGATATTACGCCCCACGGCCTTTGGGTAATACATAATTGCGCGAATAATGCCACGCGGGTCAATTATAAACACGGCACGCACGGTATCTGTATTTCCCGACGCGTCATGAATCATGCCATATTCGCGCGCAATCGCGCCGGCGTTATCCGCGACAATTGGGAATTCGATATCCATATCTTTCCATCCTTGGAATACTATGTCGCGTTTAATCGCCTGAATCCAGGCAATATGCGACGGATTTGAATCAACCGACAACCCCAACAGTTCTGTATTTAATGCCGCAAATTCATCATGCATGACCTGGAAAGTCATAAATTCGGTTGTGCATACCGGCGTAAAATCACCCGGATGCGAAAAGAAAATAACCCATTTCCCACGATAATCGTGCGGAAAATGCACATATCCGTTTGTGGTGTTTGCACCAAATTCTGGCGCGGCCTCGCCGATGGTCGGCATACATTTTTGTTCGCATTCATTGTCATATAAAAAATCATTCATTTAATACCTCCTTTGATTTTTATATGATATCGCATCGACAAATAATTTTCCGTAAGATAGAAATCCGCCCGTGCAGGCAAAAACCCGCGAATTTTCGCGGGTTTCAACAATCACTAACCACTAACACTAACCACTATTTATATATACATGTGCCGAATTGTTGGGCCATCATAGATTTTTCGGCCGATGTCATTTCTGCAACCGGAACGATGAAGCAACGCGTACTGTCGCGCAATATAAACAGGTTTGTTCCACGTTTATATGCGTTTTGCATATCGTCCATTTGCGCCGGTGTAAAGAAAGCATTTTGGGTCAACGCCGAATTGGTAAGTCCCGCCTGGACAACGGTGTTCGCCGTCGCGTAATCATAGATTTCTTGACGCGATTTTATTTCCATATATAAATCTACATTGCCACCGACGTTAGTTTTTTTTTGCGTGTCTGGGAATGCGACACTGGTCGCAATGGCCGCCGCATTTTGCAACCCCGAATACGTATTTGAAGTATCGCGTGCCGGTAAATTCAATTGCATATCATCACCACACGCCAAATTCATGCGATTTGTATAGGACGCCAAGACCGCATCAACCGCCGTTTCCCAATCGGACGCCTTTTTGTTCATATCAAGGCTAACAATCTTTTCCGCCCAGCCCCAGATGTTCGCGCCGACATTACCGGCGTTCGCAAAACGCGAAACCATTTCCGCCGAACCGCCCGGAACGCCCGCACCACAGAAATCGGTCAATTGCGACATCAACATACTTGATGTTTCATTGCCATAGGCCAATGCCACCGAATGGCATGATAATGCGGCCTCTAATTCCTGGCGCCGGGCAAGACACTGGGGCGAATGTGCCTTGGTCAATTCGGTCGCCATATTCGACATAGACATCCACGCCATCAATTCTTGTTGAACATAGGACGGGCACAGATGTGCCGCCGTATTCACGCCACCAACACCCATCTTGGTTCCCGCTGCAAAATTCGGCAACAACATAGATGTATCTTTGCGCAGGCACATCAAGACATAGTTGTACAATTCACTTTCGGTTGCGTATGCGCAACGACCGGAAACCTGGCCTGGGACAACGGTTATATCACCACAATAATCGGTTAAACATCTGTCGATTTTGGTGCGACACGCACTGTCCACATCGGGGACATTTACCATGTAATATGTATTCCGCTGGTTAGTTTTATACGCATTTGCCAACCCGGTATTCCCACGCAGGCCATTCGCCGTTCCAACCGCAACCGTCGGATTTATGATTCCACCGCGCGCATTATTGTTTGCAACCGTTCCCGCCGACACGCCATACGCAGACGCACCGACAACACATGCGCAAATTGGACCAAAAATTTTGAATAAATGTTTCATTGAATCCCCTCTCTTAAGGATTATTTTATCACAGGCGAATCAAAAACGCAACACTTGATTTATGGTTGATTTTACAATTTTTGATGATAATATCGAAATATGATTTTACCAAACGAAGTTTTGAATGAAATTAAAGATAACCTGATTGCAATTCGGGGGTTTCTTTGACCCCGATAAATTACGGGAACAAATTGCCGAAATAACACAAAAATCTTTGGCCCCCGATTTGTGGGATGACCCGGATGCGGCGCGCGCATTATTACAGAAAAAATCTGCATTGGAACGCGAACTGAATGAATTTGTCACGATGGACGATGAATATAAAAACATCGTCGAACTGTACGCGATTGCGCCCGACGATGCCGATGTCATAGACGGTATTGAAAAATTGGCGACACGTGTCCAGCACGCAAAATATATTACTTTGTTCAATAATCCGGCGGACGGCAACGACGCATTTTTGTTTATCCAGGCCGGGGCCGGCGGAACCGAGGCCCAAGATTGGGCGCAAATGTTGACACGCATGTATACGCGATGGGCCGAACGGCATAACTTTGCGGTAGAGGTTGTCGAAGAACACGAAGGCGACACCGCAGGCATAAAAAGTATTACAATGCGAATTATCGGCGAACGCGCGTATGGGTGGTTGCGCAATGAAATCGGGGTGCATCGGTTGGTACGAATTTCGCCTTTTAATGCGAACGGTAAACGCCAAACCAGTTTTGCATCTGTGGACGTGTGGCCGGATGTTGATGATTCCATACAAATTGAAATAAATGATAAAGATTTGCGTATCGACACATACCGTTCATCGGGCGCGGGTGGGCAACACGTAAATAAAACCGACAGCGCCGTTCGCATAACACACATTCCAACCGGAATTGTCGTTACGTGCCAAAACGAACGCAGCCAATTTCAAAACAAAGATATGGCAATGAAAATGCTGCGGTCGCGATTGTATGAACTGGAATTAAAAAAACGCGCCGCGGCGGAAGACGCCGCCAAGGCCGCCCAGAAAAAAATTGAATGGGGCAGTCAGATTAGAAACTATGTATTGTATCCGTACCAGTTGGTCAAAGATGTTCGCACCGGGTTTGAAACGACGGATTCGGATGCCGTGCTGGACGGGGATTTGGATGGTTTTATGTTAAGTCTGTTGCAAGGTGGATATTAAAATATGAAAAACCCAAAATTTGTTAAGGCAATAAAAAATACCTTTCCCGGCGTTTATGATATAACAGAACCGGATGTTTTGGGGATAAATTCAAATATATTGATTGCGCACACGCCAAAGAAAAAAATCGTATGTAAATTTGATGAAGAATCTGTTTGTCGTCATGACCGATATGTTTCTGAAAAACTGCGCAAAAACGATATTTGCGTGCCGAATATAAAGATTGCAAATTATGACGGATTGTTCTTTACCACATACGAATACAACCCGAATAAAACGTTGGCCGAATGGATTAAATTAGGATTGCCGCGCGATTTGATTTTTTCAATATACTGTGATGCAATGGACGTGGTTTATAAAATATCAAATGTGAACATCCCGGTCCAGAAAATGTCGCGCGATATGTTCAATTCACATCAAGATTTTATCGCAAACAAAATTTTCGATATGCCAATGAAACTGTATCACAATGATTTACATGCAGGAAACATTTTGCTGGGGCCGCGATGGGAATTCGCCGGACTGTTAGATATGGCATCGGTATCTATGACAACATTGAATACATTTTTGGCATCTGTGGCGGTAAAATACCCGTGTTATTGTTCGGAAACTGATTTTTGGGGACTGGTAAAACACTGGGAAAAAATCAGTGGCCAAAGCATAGACCGCGAACGTTTCAAATCCATATGCAATATGATTCATCCACGCAAATGTTCGCGTTGATTTATGCTTGCAATTTGGACAATAACAAATATAATATGGACTGGCACACGCACCCGTGGCTTAACTGGATAGAGCATCGCCCTCCGAAGGCGGGGATTGCGCGTTCGAATCGCGCCGGGTGCGCCATACTTCGCCAAGGCTTCGTATGGCAGGCCATGTATTAGCGCCCCGCGTATTTGGAGTTACGATGAAGAAAATTATCGTTTTATTTTCCCTGGTTTTAATGACTGCGTGTAACAGTGTTTACATCAAACCAAACACAATGGAACCGGGCAGTACCGTTTATGCCCAACGCGGCGGTTTTTCAATGATACGCGGAATAAAAGAAAAATTGGAAAATCATAATTTTGTTGTCACCGTTGGAAAATTAAAGGGCGAATCTTCGGTTGATGTTGATAAAGTCGAAATGCCAAATGATGCAAAATACATCGTTCGCGTAAACGAACAGACCGAATCTTTTATGCCGTGGTGGTGCGTGTTTAACGGTTTTTGGTGGTGGAAATTTAGCGTTTCAATCGCAGACCAGAAAACCGGCGAAGAAATATTATCTTGGCGCGGACGCGGTTGCCAAAACAGTTCTTTGCGCAAACTGGACCGATTCTTGGACGAATTAGAAATTAAAAATAATTAAAGGATAAAATATGAATAATGATGCAGTAAAACAGGCCTTTCCGGGATACGATGCCGAACAAGAAAGAATAGTACAGCAAGAACAAGAACGCGTTGCCAAGGCATTGGAAAAAGCCAACAAGGCCGAAGCAAAACGCGTGGCGCGCGATAAAAAACGCGCGGAAAGCCTGCCCCCGTTTTTAATGGTGCGGTCGGGTTTGTTGAATCAATGGGTGTGGCCTTTGATTTCTGGGGGTGCCTTTGTTGGATTGGGAATTAACGAAAAAAAACTTGCCCACCCAGAACTGCTTTTGGGCGCCACTGGCTTTCTGTTTTTCTTGACTTTCTTGTGGGCTTTACATGTAACACCAAAAATACACGAGGCGTTAAAAAATGACATGCGGAACATACGCCAAGAAATACTCAGATACATGGGCAGCCCTGATTATCAAATTGATTTAACCGATGAAATCTTCAGTGACAAATTGGCGCGGATTCTGGTGCAACATATTTCAAAACATAATCCGGGGTTGTTTGATAAAATGATGCAAAATCCGGATTCGGTTGCCGATATAAATGTGGCAGAAAATATCATACTGGGGCATTTGAAATCGTACCCAGATGCCGCACAAAAAATTCTAGATACATTTGATATTGAAACCATGCCGACAAAAGTGCAAAGAAAAGTGAACAGATACGCAAACAATTTGCGCAATTATATGTCCAGCCAAAAATCAAGATAACAAAACCGGCGCAAAACGCGCCGGTTCTTTTATTTTTATATTCAATACTATTCATCGATTTTTGCGTATTCACAGAAACCTTCGTTTGTGTCACAACGGGAAATTGTGCCTTCGCTTATAAAATAACCCTGGGCGTGCAGACAGGCCGGGCAAACCTTTGGGGCCTCGGTTCCAATGTGCCACATACCACAATTTGTGCAACGCCACATAACGATTTTATCTTGTTTGAACAATGTACCGTTTTCAATCGCATCGGCCAGCGCACGAAAGCGCGATTCGTGATACCGTTCGGCAAGGCCGATATTCTTTAATATTTCGGCAATGGAATCAAAACCTTCTTCGGCCGCAATTTGCGCAAAACGCGGATACATATCGGTGTTTTCTTCGTGTTCGCCGTATGCCGCCGCATTTAAGTTTTCCAATGTTGTGCCAATTTTGCCCGCCGGGAAAGACGCGGTTATCTCGATAGCGCCGCCTTCCAGAAATTTAAACAGGCGGGATGCGTGTTCGCGTTCTTGTTCTGCGGTCTCAAGAAATATTTTACCGATTGCCTGGTACCCTTCATCTTTCGCGCGGGACGCAAAGAAAGAATAACGATTGCGCGCCTGGGATTCGCCGGCAAATGCAATCAACAGGTTTTTTTCGGTTTTTGTGCCTTTTAATGAGTTCATATTTTTCTCCTTAGATTGAAAGTGTCCAAATCATACCATGCCAAGGCATAAAAAGCAAAATAATTATTTCTGTTTTTCAAATTCGGCGGTGTGAATTAAATCTTGGTATTCGTCATAAATGCTGATTGCCAAGAACGCACGTGCCTGCTCTATCGTTTGGCCGTATGACATAAATGTTCCGCGTGGTGTTTCGTATTTTGCCACAATCCAACCCGGACGCGACACATCCGCCAAACAACCTGTTCCGCCCCATGTCGCCAACGCCGCCCGATGGTATTCAAATTTGTTTTTCTCGGTACGTGGTAATTTTTCAACCAAAACAAACTGACGGTCGCGAACATTTGTTATTTCGTATGGAATCTTGTGTTGAACACGCCACAGGCCCGCGATATATTCAACATCATTAAATTCAAAATTTTCCAATGGTTCGCATTTCTGAAATCCAGTATAGGCAACCGCGCCGGCATCCAGCGCCTTGTTATATTCAATTCGTTTTGCCGCGGCGTTTTCTTTATCGCTTTTCTTGGGGTTATAGTATTCGGCCAATGGATTTGTTGCCCTATCGTCCGGCGACGGGCGCATTTTTTTATTTGCCAATCGGCCCAGCACACCCAACAAATACTGAACATTTCTTTGTTGTTGATTTGCGCGTAATTTTTTCTGAATTGCATTCCACAAAACCGTTTTGTGCAACCGTCTTATATCGTCAAGCGTTATATCCAATGTTTCATATATCCGGAATTCATCCAAAGATATATTTAATTGCCGTAATTCGTCCAACAGGTGTTTATTCGTTGTCGTCATGCTCTATCTCCAGGAATAGTTTTTCTATCGCTTTGACCAAATCCTCTACTCCTGTGCGTCCCGCCGCACTGATTTGCAAAATCTGGGGTTTCTTTTTCCGCCCAAAAGATTTTTTGAATGCCGCCATTTTATCCGCCAAATCTTCGTCACTGATTGCATCGATTTTGTTGATAACAACCATTTCCGGTTTGGTAAGCAAACCGCCGCCATAGGAATCCATTTCGTGCCGTATCGCCGCATAACGCGCCGCCCAATCGGGTTCGGTTCCATCGATTACATGTAAAATCATCTTGGTTCGTTCGGCGTGTCCCAAAAACCGGTCACCAAGGCCGACACCAGTATGCGCGCCTTCGATTAAACCCGGCAAATCAACCATAACAAATTCACGATTATGCGCATACATAACCCCCAATTGCGGATTCAATGTTGTGAATGGGTAATTTGCAATTTTTGGCCGCGCCGCCGTCACCGCCGCCAACAATGTTGATTTGCCCGCATTTGGGAATCCCACAAGGCCAATATCTGCAATTAGTTTAAGGCGCAACACGACCGTTCTTTCTTCCCCCGGCAGACCGTCATTTGCCTGGCGTGGGGCGCGGTTTGTCGGACTTTTGAAATGCAGGTTTCCCCAACCGCCGTTTCCGCCACGCGCCGCCAGGTATTCCATACCATCAACGTTCAAATCTGCGTATTCAATTTCTTCGTTTTCAGATAAAATCACCGTTCCCGTTGGCACCGGCAACACAAGCGTTTCACCCGATGCACCGGTGCGCATTTTACCCATTCCGTTTTCACCCCGCTCTGCCGCAAAGTGCATTTTATAACGATAATCGATTAAAGTGTTTACATTCGGCACCGCACGAAAAACAACATCACCACCACGGCCACCATCGCCGCCGTTGGGACCGCCAAATTCTATGTATTTCTCTCTACGGAACGTAGCGGCACCGTTGCCGCCATCACCCGCCTTGATAAAAATTTTCGCTTTGTCCAAGAATTTCATAATGTTCATTATAACTTAAAAACTTGCAATTTCCAGTATAAAGATTATAATCGTTGTGTCACGCAAGTGGTGATGATTCTGAACCCATTGTGGAATAGACGTTTTGGACCCGGGGGCGGTACCCGGCACCTCCACCAATAAAAATATGGGGGGTGTACAAGTTTCGACAGACGTAATAAAGGCAAATGGCTGAATCCGACGTGGTGTCGTTAAAGACCAACAAAAAAATGAATGCGAACGATAATGTTCGTCTTGCAATGGCTGCCTAAGATATAGGTTGGATATAATTGGCAATGGTTGATTATGTCCGTTTGGCTTTTTGCGGGGCTGGCCGGGTGCCTGGCACCAGAAACCCGGCAACCAGAAATTAAACTTTAACAGGAACAAAAGGGTAATAAAATGTTAGGAAAAGTAAAAAAATTGTTTTTTGGTGGTATGTTTGTAATACTGTATACATCTTTCGTCGCCCAATTGGTGTATGTGTTGGGCTGGGTTGCGATTGCCGAAGGTAAATTTGCATTTTTGGCTTTGTTGGCGGTTGAATGGTTGGTTATTATTGCGGCACGCTATCTTTCAAAACGTTCGGGTGGCAATGCCCAGCACGGCTTTAACGGTCGCCGTCGTTAAAAGACCAAGACAGATATATTATGAATCCCCGGTTTCTGGGGATTTTTTATTACCCTTGAAAAGTCATAAAAATAGTTTATATTTATCTTGCTATGAAAGAATTTATTTTACCTTGTCGGGATTTGGTTGTGCATCCGGGGATGACACTGCCGGTTTATGTTGATAATCCAATATCTATTGCGTGCGTCGAAGGCGCGGTTGCGTCGCATGGGCGAATTGTCGTCGCACCGCAACACAGTATTGCATACCCCACAAGCCCAAGCGATATGTATGAATACGGCACAATCGGCGATGTGGTCCAAGTCTTGCGCATGCCGGATGGCGCATTGCATACAATTGTGCGAACGACCGATGTGGTAAAAATAACCGATATGACAATTGAAAACGGCGTGTTTTCGGGCGCGGTTGAATATATTCCAATCGCAAACGATGAAAACGATGAACGCACAATACTGATGCGGGAAAAGGTTTTTGAAACAATTCAATCAATGGCCGCGTTTCGCAAATTCAAAATGGATAAATTGCGCAGTGTGATTCAAAACTATCCGATGCCGGCATTTGTTGATTCTGTGATTCAGACCGCCGAAATTGATACAGATTCTGCGTTAAAGATTTTAACTATTCCGTCTTGGTATGACAAAATGGTTGCCTTGTTCGAACGCGTTCGCGTCATGTTCGAAGCGGCCAAGGTCGAAGATTCTATAAATCGCCGCGTTAGCATGCAGATGGAACACGGTCGACGCGAAGCAATTTTGCAAGAAAAAATGCGCGCAATTCAAAAAGAAATGGGCGAAGAAGATGAAGAAACAGACACGGTCAATATGCGTAAAAAAATTGAAAAATCCGCAATGCCCGATGATGTCAAAGAAAAGGCATTAAGTGAATGGAAGCGCATGCGCAATATGTCGCCAATGTCAAACGAAGGTGGCCTTATTAAAACATATCTTGATGAATTGTTGTCTATGCCGTGGGGGGTTGGTGATAAATCGGATATAAATTTGGACACCGCGCGCAAAATTCTGGACAGCGAACATTCCGGCATGCGCGCCGTCAAAGAACGCATATTGGAACACATTGCCGTTATGAAAAAAACCGGTTCCACCAAGGGCAGTATTTTGTGCCTGGTCGGGGCGCCGGGTGTTGGTAAAACATCGCTGTGTAAATCTATTGCGAATGCGTTGGGGCGTAAATACGCGCGCATTTCACTTGGTGGTGTATCGGACGAAGCGCATTTCCGTGGCCACCGCAAAACATATATTGGGTCACAACCTGGGCGCATTATGGATGCCCTTAAACGGGCGCACGCAAATAATCCGGTTATTGTTCTGGACGAAATTGATAAGATGGGGCGTGATTGGCGGGGCGACCCGGAATCTGCGTTGCTGGAAGTGTTAGACCCGGAACAAAATAAATCGTTCCGTGACCATTATTTGGAAGTAGATTTTGACCTTTCTAATGTAATGTTTATCGCAACCGCAAACAGTTTGAATATGTCCAGCGCATTAAAAGACCGTATGGAAATTATCGAAATGCCGGGATACAGCGAAGATGAAAAAGTGCAAATCGCACGCGAACATTTAATTGGGCGCGCCGCGGCGGATACGGGATGGAACATGGACAATATAAACATTTCTGATGATGCGATTCGTCATATTATTCGCAAATACACCGCCGAAGCCGGCGTTCGCCAATTGCAACGTGAATTGACGGCGATTTTACGACGAACATTGCTTGAAAACGATGGCGAAGATGTTCCAACGGAATTCACAATCCAAAAAATTGATGACTTGCTTTCGTTGCACCAATCCGCCGGCTTTTCAAAGCGCATCGGTTTCGGCATTAGTATATAGGGTGTAATATAAAAGGGGATAAACCAATGTTTGTTGATGAAGTAGATACGTTTCCCAAAGATGGTTATAAAATCTATCAAAAAATACCAGAAATTTTTGAATCAAAAGATGTAAAGATAGAGTATAGCAAGGAAAGTCGTCCGTATCGTGGACTTGCTGTGGTTACTACATATAATATACACTCTTCGAATGGTGTTTGGGTACGTGCTACTCGTACATCTTTTCCTAAGTATAAAGGATTACTGCCATCGGTCTACACAATCTTGTATAATGCGCACCCGATACCGGACAGCGTACATTATGCTGAAACACTTTACACCAAAAACGAATATTGGGGCAAACGCATATACCGCGCACTGGTATTGAACTGCAAATCTGTTCCACAGCCATCAACCAAGGAAATGTAAAAATGATTCTTGTTATAAATACTTCGGGGGCGGGTTTAGAATTTGTTTTGGGCGACCATTACAAAACACTTGCGGTCGAAAAGCAATCTTTGGCGTTGCCAACGGCGACCGAACAATTCTTGGCCGAATGCGGTGCCACGTGGCATGACGTAACCGCGATTGGTGTCGTCACCGGCCCGGGAAGTTTTACCGGAATCCGTATGGGAATTGCCTATGCCAAGGGAATCGCCATGGGGTTAAACATTCCGGTTGTTGGTATCAGTGCGTTTGATTTATACTTCGCCGCCGCCCCCGATGCATTTGTTGCCATAGATTCCGGTCGGGGCGATTTCTTTGTGGCAAGTCCCCACCACCAACCCGCCACCATGACAATCGAAGAAGTCGAGACCGAACAAATGAAATGTCCGCGCACCGTTGGGCATCGGCCGTTTGATTTAACATTGGCCCCAAAAATCGTTGCGGACAAAATCAAACGTGGCGATTTGGACCCGGTTGTTCCGATGTACCTGCGCCCAAGTTATGCAGAAACGGCAAAAAATAAAAATTCTTAAAGGAAAAACAACAATGCAAATAATTGAAAAATTTCAAATCGCACGCAAGATTAAAGAACTGGATAAACGCGGTCAAATCGATCAAATAGACCTAATTGAAGTGTTTGATGTATATTGTGATGATATTAAATTTTCTTATGATTCAAAATATCTTTTAACAACCTATTCTATCAAGCATACATATTCGATAAAAAACCGTTATTTTCAATTATCTTGTAATCGGAAGCAAGAAACCACAGAAAACGACAAACCGATTGTGACATATGGTTTTGATGTTAAAACAGAAAATAATAAATTATGCGAAATCGGCACAGAACGCGCAAAATCTTTATACGACCACGCGTACAGCCTGTTTTTGGCCAAATCTGCCAAAAAGAACAAAGTGAAAAATCGTTAAAAATGTTTGATAAAATCGCCGAACTTCACAGGGTTTGTTTTCCACATCGGCCGTGGGGCGCGGACGAATTTCGTGACCTTAAAAAATCCGGTTGCGAAATCGTGGCGTCTGAAAATGGGTTCATCGTTTGGCGCACCGTTTTGGACGAAGCAGAAATTATCACAATCGGTGTTCATCCCGATGCGCGTGGCACAGGAATCGCGATTGCCATGCTTGGATTGATGGAAAACGAGATTAAACGGGGTGGTGCGAAAAAAATATTTCTGGAAGTATCCGCCGAAAACGCGCCCGCAATAAACCTTTATAAAAAATGCGGATTTGTTCAAAATGGATTGCGTCCGAAATACTATGACGGCGTGGACGCGATTTTGATGAAGAAAGATATTTAATTTCCCTTTACAAATTCCAACACCCGCGGGTCAAATATAACATCACGGGCCGAAAGTGGGCGCGCAATATGCATATCGGTTGCGGCGCGCGTGCGTGACAACGCGACATAGGTTTGACCGTGTTCAAATGCCCCGCGCGAAATATCAACAATTACGGAATCCAAGGTTTTACCCTGGGCCTTGTGTATCGTCATTGCGTACCCAAGCATAAGCGGAAATTGTTTATACGCGCCGGTTTCGTTTTCTTGCAGGCGGTCATTTTCATCACGCGTGTATTCGATTTTTTGCCACTTTTCGGGGCGAACCGACACCACCGTTCGGTCGCGATTCAACAATCCCACAACAATTTCCCGCGCGCCAAGTTTTTGCACAATTCCAACCGAACCATTATGCCATTTGTCGCCATTTTTTACAAAGACAACCAATGCCCCAACCTTTAATTCCAAATCCATCGGCGCCGGGACATCGCGTTCGGCAAAGTTTCCCGACAATTCCCCGGTATAATGCACAGAATTTGCGGCAATCTGGGCCAGGCGTTCCATATTTATCCGTTCCGCCACCGCGCGAAAAGGTGTTATTAAAACCGAATTTGCCCGACGGACTTCGTCATCTATTTTACATGTGTTAAAGAACCCGATTGCGGACGCGTCCCCGCCACGCAGCGCGTTCAGTTTTTCCAACAATGCGCCGTCACTTTGCCGGTACACCAAATCAAAATTAAATCGCACAAAATTCGCCCGCCGATAAACATTGCTGTCAAAAAAATACGCGCGTTCGTGTTCATAAGATTCTTGGTAATACCGTCGTGCATCACGCGTTATAACCGGTGGCAATTGAAACAGGTCGCCAATTGCAACAACCTGAATCCCGCCAAATGGTTCGTTATTTTTTCGTGCGCGCCGCGCAAGTATATCCATCGCATCCATCAAATCGGGCGCAATCATAGAAACCTCGTCCAATACCAGGATATCGGTTGCGGTTAAAATATTGCGCACACGCGCCTTTAATTCCAAGAATTCGGGAAATATAAAATCACGCGGTTGAATCTGAAACAGAGAATGAATCGTTTGCCCGCCGATATTCAACGCCGCAACCGCCGTTGGGCACGCACAGACAACACGCTTTGCGGTTGCAGATTTCAAATAATTCACAAATGTTGATTTACCGGTGCCGGCACTGCCCAAAACCAAGACATTAGAATGCGTGCGTTCGATTGTATTGAACGCGGCCATTTGTTCGGCACTTAAAATGGGAACGATTTCGGACATGGTCGCATTTTGGCATAACAAAAGACAAAAATAAAGCAGAAAGAAAAATTTTAACTTGCAAGGCAAAATAAAATGTATAATAATGCACGCGTTGGGTTATTAGCTCAGTTGGTTAGAGCGGAGCGCTCATAACGCTTTGGTCGTGGGTTCGAGTCCTACATAACCCACCATCCGTCTTTGCATTTGCGGGGACGCGATATGATTTCTCGATTATAGTTGAAAAATCGTTCACGCCGTTTTCGAACGGCGTGATTTTTTTCATTATTGAAAATAAAAAATATTTTTCACTTGCCTTGTGTTATTGTTTTTTTCTACACTGGTTATAAAAGAAAGGGAGAAAATATGAAATTTCTGCGGATTTTCGGGCTTTTTTCGTTGATTTTGAGTTTCGCGTTTAATGGCGCATTTGCTGCGACTGATACGGGAAACCCATCGGAATACGGCATCTACAACGATCCTGTGTGTGACGAAACTGGGTGTACGTATTGCGATGATACGCAATGCTATGTGTGCGATACAAATATGAGTGAATGTCGCGGTGGTTGTTCAAACAATCAATATGGTACCGGTAGCATTAATAATGGCACGGTTGATTGTCACACATGTCCAACCGCATACCCCAAAAGTTTATTGGGTACAGACAATTGGTCTGCGACATTCAACCTTTATGAGGGTCAGTGTTTTAATATAAGCAATTGTTCTGGCAATGTTCCAAGTTGTAATTATGTGACCGACACACAATGGCAAAACTATTTTGGATCGACATACGGTTCGTTTCAACCAAAATTGTTTATCAAAGATAAAATTAAATTCAAAATGCTGAATATAAATTCTGGATGTGATGTAAAGACAGATTATTGTACATATGAATTGAAAAGGCAGAAAAAAGGACATATACCCGTACAATTTAGAAATGCAAGTGGCACAATAATAGATACATATTATGTTGTGTATGATGCGGTATGGAGCACACAAGACACATCAATTGACAATTCTGAATCCAGCGTCATTTACCCAACGTTTGTCACACCGACCGCACCAACAATTTCCGGTAAAAAATTTGTTGGATGGTACAGTGCACAAACAGGCGGGACCCAGATAATTACACCCGCATCCACCGGCGCATATTATGGTAACCTTACACGTACCAATGCCGGAACGACCATTGATTTATCTGGCAACACAAAAATACTGTACGCAAGATATGAAGATGTTGCACAACCAACATGGATAACAATTACCATAGATGATAAGAATAACGGCACCAATCCGACAACATATTCAAACCCAACTGTGCTTTATAAAAATACAAATTCGGCTGTTTCAAATTGTTCGGGTTATAAAAGAACTCAATCTTGCGCCGCCGCAAGTGTCACCAGTATTACAACACCAACATTAACGGGATACACATATGGCGGCCATTATACAGGCACAGGCGGCAGTGGTAATCAGTTCATTAGCAATAGTGGTGTTATATCTACGTCGTATTCACCAACGTCCGATATCACAGTTTTTGCCAAGTGGACCAGTGATGCATATAAAATTTCACTGAATCCGACAAATGCAGGTAGCGGTATCACATATACAATATATTATAATAATAATCGTTTCTATTGTGACAATGCAGGGACCACCCAAATCAATAACGGCGAAAGCATATTCACAAAGTGCAATTTCACAAAACCGACATCAAACAATGGTCCGTTTAATGGTTATTGGTCTGAAATATCCGGTGGTGTGATTTATATTCTAGAAGGTGGCTCATTTTCAACCAATCTTAACAATTTGAACATCACGGGCGATATGACATGGTATGCGCATTATGCCACATGTGACAGTATGATTGTTCTTAATCCGAATGGTGGAAATTTTTCCGATACATGCGCCAATGAATTCTATCCATATTACGATTCAACAACTGGACAATGGATGACACCAACATTGAACACCGGTTGTAAGCCAACGCTAGCCGGTTATACTTTTATGGGATACCGTGTTACCAACCAAAATGGCGTCAAATACTATGATAGTAATCTGAATATTAATATTCCTGTGTGGGGATTGTGTTCCCAGCCAAAAGTTGAATTGGTGGCGGAATGGACGGGTAATTGCAACGAAATAACATTTGATGACAATAATGGCATGACCAGTGTTAACGCAAACAACCCCCAACACAAACGAACAGGTAGTCCAGATTGGTGGGGCGTAAACGCGACACCGTCGGACCCATGTGGAAAAATATATGAAGGCACAAATCCGACCGTCAACGTTCCAAGTAGTGATAACGTTCCCGCACATGCCACATTCTTGGGGTATTATACCACACGTGACACCGGCGGTTCCATGATATTTAACACCAGTGGTGCGGCAACAACATATGGCACAAACACGTGGATAATCAGTGCTCCAACAACACTGTATGCCCGTTGGCAATGCGACACAAACTATGTGTGGAACGCGAACACACATACATGTGAACAAAATACGGCGTCTGTGACATATAAGTGTTATGTTGATGACAGCGGACAAATTGATAACGGGGTCACACTTACGAATTACGCCGTGCGTTCATTATCGTGGTACAGCGCATGCAACATCAATAACAACAACCCTGTACCGGGTTATAAATGGCGTTTTTCGGGTACCAATACCGATTATAATGCGGGTGATATAATTCCAAGTTGGACATACGGCAACAACCAAACATTTACCCCGGCATACACCGCAACCTTTAATTGCAATAATGATTATTGGCAAACACCAACCGGTGGTTCGGCACCCGCGGCGCAATCTGTGTTATTGGGCGGAACACTTACAATGCCAAACATGCCTTGTGAAGTAAAACCGGAGTATGACGGTTGGTTGGAAACAAATTATACATGGGAAACAAGTTATACACAAAACCTTACCAGTCCGGTGCCCGACGCACAATGTCTGATTTCTTCAAGTGACCTGCATTACGGGCCAAACGACAATTTTCCTTGGAATTGCCCAACGGATCTTACCTTTGAACCGTTGACCAAGTTCATCAACAAACCCATCACGGTTAGTTGTGGCCAGGGCGGAACAAGTCAAACTTTCACGATGACATTTGAAAACCAAAACGAAATCGAACAGGATATAATCAACTTTTTCAATTCGTGTGGTGGAAGCTGCCCGCTTGATAATCCAAGTGGACCACATGGATATAATCGCAAGGTTGTTTGTGCCACGGGTTTGGAAAATCAAAACCTGCCAACAACATGGGAACATATAGAGAACGACACCCAGGGACGCACATGTTATAAAACCCCGGCCGGCACCAATGTTCAATCAATATTGAATGAAATTTCTTTGGCCCAGATAACAGACCTTAATATATATGGTATAAGTTATTGCCCGCAACGCGTCACATATAAATGCAGTGAAGAAGCAACAGATGTATATAATGACGCGCCATACGCGGTCTTTGAACGGGAATACACAACCCAGACCCCAGAGACGGTTGGTTGCGAAAGCGGGTTGGCGTTTAATAATTGGAAAAACCCAAGCGACAATCAGACATTCAATGCCGGCGCCACTGTTGACGAATGGCCGTATGAAGACCCGGTGACATTGGTTGCACAATGGGGTGGTGCGAACACGTATACTATTACATACGCAAATATGGCCAATGCAACAGGGTCCCAAACCGGTATGCCAACAACATATACCTATGGTACTGGCGCGACCATAGACGGTGTTCCGACACGCGAACACAGCATATTCATCGGTTGGTGCACGGAGAGCACATTGGCCAACTGTGCGCCGACCCAAACAATTCCAACCAATGCAACTGGTAATAAAACATTCTGGGCAAACTGGGAATGCGAACACCCGTATCATATTGATCCAGATACAGGAGCGTGCGCCGTTTGCGATGATGACCAATATTGGGACGAAGAGGCAAACAGTTGTTCGAACTGTCCGACGGAGTTTAAACACAGTAAATCTGGGTTTAATTGGAGTATTGATCAATGTTATCGCGAATGCCCAAGTAATACGCTTCTGGGTGATGCCAATCATCGCTGTGATTCCAATCCAAATTTGTGGGATATGGAATCATGTACTGTAACAAGCTTTGAAGATTTCCAAAACAGCACCGGCAAACAAATCGAATTCAAAGGTAATTCTGACGCAGGGATAGATACATGTAATAATCCTGATAACGTATATTGTCCACGCGGGTTTATGAGGTGTCCAAGCACACAGCCATATAAACCGATGACCACCAGGGTAGATTTCCATGGTGGCCTTGATGGACAAACACTGGTCGGTACACGTTATATATTTGGAAGCCGTCAAGGGGGTGAAGGCCTTAATATAGTCAATGGGAAACTGTGGAGTTCGCTTGACGGCCCGGCACAAAAGGTGGAACTGAACGGAAGCCCTAACTATTACTATACACATATTATATATCCGGCCCAAACCGCCCCGGACGCAACAGTACAAGGTTATACTTTTAACGGATATTATTACCCAATCAGCGATGGCACGCAGTATGTCGGATCGGATTATGGATTAAACGGCCAAAATGCGGCATCCGTTTTGAATGGTCAACCGGGGGATTATAGTCAGACTCGGCACCTGTATGCGACACTTGAAAATGGTGGATACACGCAAAACGAATACGCCATTACATATAGTTGTGGAACAGGGACCGGGACAACGCAGACCGACACCGCGACATATGGCGAAAATTATACTGTAAAAAATAACACGGACTATACAGACTGTGAAAAACCGGGATACAGTTTCTTGGGCTGGGTATTTTCGGGCGATAGCACCATGTATAACGAAGGCTATGTGTTCCGACCATGGAATTACGCCAATGATGCGACATTTACCGCAAAATGGAATGATACCGGGAACACTTACACCATCACGTATAAACCGAACTATGATGGCGCAACCGAACCCGATGTGACACAAAGTGTGACATACGGTGCAACATTCACAACCAAACCGGCGGGGACATTCCATCGTCCGGGATATGAAATGACCGCATGGGGGTCCGGGTCAAATCAACCCAACACCCCGTATCCAGAACTGGCGCATACATATACATACGTTACCGCGTCGGATGTCAATTTGTTCGCACAATGGGAAATGTGCACGGCGGGAACATATGCGGGCGAAACCGAAACTCAGTGCACAGATTGCCCGGGCGAATATCCGTTGTCTGTGGCGGGCGCATCGGCAATCGAACAATGCTATAAAAATTGCAGTGTTCCGTGCACCACGGTTGCGTGTCCGGCAAATTCTACGTGCACCCAGACCAATACCATGTATAACGGAACTCAATATTATGGTGGCACATGCGATGCCGTTCCACAGAATTGCGAAATTACCGAAATTATATGTGACGCAGGATTTTTCCTGAATGGAACTGTGTGCGAACCATGTCCAAATGGAACCACCAGTCCGGCCGGTTCAACCAATGAAAACCAATGTAGTGCATGTCCAGATGGTCAATATGTCGATAACGAAACATGCACAGATTGCCCGGACGGATTCGATCATTCCGATGCAAATGCTACAAGTCAATCACAATGCTATCATGATTGCGAAACGCCATGTACAGAACCCGAGTGCCCTGCGAATTCGACATCGTGCACATATGGAACCAATCCAAACAGTGGCGCATGGTATTTCGGCACTGACGCGTGTAATGCAACACCTTTGGTTTGCCCAATAGAATCGGTCACATGTGCGGGCGGTTATGGTTGGAACCCGACAAACAACACCTGTGAACCGTGTACAGGGAATGAAGCCTCGATAAATAATTCATGCGAGCCCTGTCCGGACGGCACACAACCGAACGCAGACCATACCGAATGTGTGCCGTGTCCAGATGGGACCGCGGGAACAAATGGAACGTGCGAACCGTGCGCGCCGGGTTATGTTCCGAACGCCCAGGCAACCGAATGTGTGCCGTGTCCGGCGGGAACGTATTGGGAAAATGGTATATGTGAACCATGTCCAGAAGATTATTCTTCGGTGCCGGGGTCCGTTGGATTGGATGCATGTTTCCTGGCCGCCTGTCCGACGGGTCAACACATTGCGCATGGGGCGTGTGAAGATGATGTAATTATCTGTGATGCGCCATACGCCGCAACGGCAACACGTACATGGAATCCAACCCTTGGTGCATACGGTTCTTGCCAGATTCAAGAATGCGAAGATGGTTATCATGTTGCGTCAAATGCGTGTGTGCCGAATGACCAGTTATGCAATGTCGCAAACGGACGCGGCGAACGGGCATGGAATGGAACGCAATGGGGCAACTGTGTCGTGACAGAATGTGACCCGGGTTTCGAGCCAAATGCGTCTAATACTGCATGTGGGCGCTGTGGCAACTATATGGGCGCAGACGGTCAACCGGCGGTCAGCAGTTATGTTACCGGATGCGAAATCGCAACCTGTATGTACCAGGGTCAAAAGTATGCATTGGAAAACAGCGAATGCAGACCAATATGCGAAACAGCGTCTGATGACACAGGCAGCAAGCATTGGGACAACATCACCAAGAAATGTGTTCGCACATGCAATCCGGGATATAAAATGTGGTAAAGGGGCAATTTGAATAATGCATTTCAGGAGGGCGCATTTTCAAAAACAACCACAAAACAAACAAGACATTTTTGAACGTGTCGGCGATGGCGCATTGCAATTTGTCCGACGCGTTCGGAATGTTATGCGATTTGTTGTTGAAATATTTTGTGCAATTAAAAATATTTTCCTTGGGCGGGCGGTCACGCGTCGCATAGATTTATGGGTTGAAATTGACCGCGCCGGTGTTCGGGCGGTGCCGATTGTTGCACTTATAAGTTTTATGATTGGTGTAATCATCGCCTTTGTCGGACATATGCAGTTAAAAATGTTCGGTGCAGAAATATATGTCGCGGCATTGGTTGCAATTTCTATGATTCGCATTTTGGGTGCAATGATGACCGGAATTATTATGTCGGGTCGAACCGGTGCATCGTATGCCGCGGAAATTGGCACAATGCGTACAAACGAAGAAATTGACGCGTTGAAAACAATGGCTGTGTCGCCGGTGGAATTCTTGGTGGCGCCACGCGTTTTGGCGTTGACGATTACTATGCCGATATTAACTATCATTGCCGATGTTGTTGCAATAATTGGCGGAATGTGTGTTGCAATCGCGGTGATGAATGTGTCCGTTATTGAATATTGGCACACAACAATGGATTGGTTAAGTTTTAATAATTTCGCAATTGGTGTTTTGCATGGTTGGCTGTTCGGGTGGGTTATTGCAATTACTGGTTGCCTGTATGGAATGGGTGCGACAAAAACATCAAGTGGGGTCGGTCGCGCGGCAACACGTGCCGTCGTTGCAAGTATAGTTGGGTGCATTGTCGTCACCGCGATATTGACACTTGTCTTTAACTGGATTGACATATAATGAAACGAAGTGATGCGAATTTTATTGTGATGAAAAATCTTGACCTGGGGTATGGGGACCGGGTTGTTCTGCGCGATATAAATTTCACGATAAATCGTGGTGATATTTTCGTTATTATGGGGATGTCGGGTTGCGGGAAAAGTACGATTATGCGTTCTGTGGTTGGGCTGTTGCGGCCGATGCGCGGCAACATCTTGGTTGACGGCACAGATTTATGGGCGGTTGACGATGACGCGCGTAAAAAAGTTATTGAAAAATTTGGTGTGTCTTTTCAAAGTGGCGCGTTGTTTTCATCTATGACGGTTGGTGAAAATGTTGCGTTGCCGATTGAATTAAAATCCTGTTTGTCTGCAACAAAAATTCGTGAACGCGTTCGTGAAAAATTAAAGATTGTGGGGATGGGTGGGTGTGAAAACCTGTATCCCGCCCAGATTAGTGGTGGTATGATAAAACGGGTGGCATTGGCGCGGGCGTTGGTCACCGAACCAGACACTTTGTTTTTTGACGAACCGTCGGCGGGTTTGGACCCGGTGCGCAGTGCGGAATTGGACCAATTGATTTTAGATATAAATCGCACACATGGAACAACGATTGTGATGGTGACACACGAATTGCCAACGATTATGTCTATTGCAACAAACAGTGTTTATATCGATTGCGATACGCGTTCGGTCGCATCATGTGGTTCGCCACGAAATATATTGAACACAACAAAAAATCCGCAAATCATAGAATTCTTGACGCGCGGAAAATCACATGGGGGTAAAAAATGAACAAACCAAACAAACGTTTAATCGGTGTTTTTTTAATATTCGGTATATTGTTGTTTATCGGGGCGTTGCTGTTCTTTTTCGGGGCGCGATTGGAACGCAACAGCGTGACACCGGTTTTGTTTTTTGAAGGTTCGGTCAAGGGATTAAATGTCGGCGCAAATGTATATTTCCGCGGTGTGCCAATTGGCCATGTCGATAAAATTCAAATGATTCCAACCAGCGAAGATAAAATTGTTATACCCGTCTATGTTCGCATTGACCCGCAAATGAGTGCGAACGGTCAAATGTCAAAATCGCAAATGGAAAAATGGATTGTCGGAATGGTAAAACACGGATTAAAGGGAAAATTACAAACCCAGAGTGTCTTGACCGGCCAGATGACAATCGAACTGGATTTCTATCCGAATTATCCGGAACGTTTCCGCGCAGAAAAATACGACATAGACGATATTGAAATTCCAACCGTCCCATCAATGTTGGATGAAATTTCCCAGAACCTTGAAAAAATACCAATTTCTGATATTTCCAGCAACATGAACGGATTGTTACAAAACCTTAACAACGATATTCCGGAATTGTTGCGGCAATCAACCGCGGCGGTGGCAAGTATAAACAGACTTGCAAATTCTATATCTGGGCCGGGGTCGAACACCGTGTCGGATTTGAACAAAATGATAAATGATGTTAGCGAGGCCGCAAAATCTGTATCGCGTTTAAGTGACTATCTTGAACGCCACCCCGAGGCATTATTAAAAGGTAAAGGAGGATATTAAAATGAAAATAAAAAATATATTTCTTGCGATTGGTATGTTTGCATTGACCGCGTGCAGTTTTGGTCGCCCCAGTGACCCATCACAATTTTATGCAATTACAACCCCCGATGTAGCCCAGGTTCGTGGCCCCGCCACATCCACAAATGTATTGATTGAAAATGTGTCGGTGCCACAATCGGTTGATCGTCCACAAATTGTTATAAAGCATTCTGATTCAAATATCGTGACGGTGTCCGAATTTAATCGCTGGGTCGAAGGGTTGAATACCGCCCTGCCCGTGGCAATATCAGAAAATATGAATATGTATGCCAAAAATATCAACGCACGTCCGAAACGATTTGCCGCACATAACACAAACACGAAATACTTTGTGTCGATTGATTTTGTTCGGTTTGAAACCGAAATGGACGGCAAGATAACAATATCTGCGTGGTGGACGGTTGCAAACAACCGCGGTGATGTCTTGGCCCAGAAAAAAACAAACCTTGTCACAGATACGCCCGGCGCGGAATCGGATACGCCCGACTATGATGCGATTGTTGCGGAACAAAGTAAATTGATTGCGCGATTGTCATATAAAATCGCAGATGTCATAAGCGAATTAAAGTAAAAAGTTATATATTATTTCCTTGACCGACATAATCGTTTTTTTCTAACATTTTGGTTAGAGGAAACCATGCACAAGGAAAGGTTATGTTTTGGACACCGCGGAAATCTAGAGAGAGAAATAAGTCTCGGTGGTTGATTGCTCTTTGCTCTCATTTAAAAAAAAATTCATATAAGGTATATTTCTTGGGTTATGAGATTTAACAGGTTATTCCATAATAATCCCCACCGTGGTGGGGATTGGGTATCAAAAGCCTTTCAAAAATCAAGTGTCCGTGGGGACAAAAAACATCCAATTTGGAAAAAAGGGGTGGGGAATTATCCCACCAATTTTTTCCACAAACTGGTCTTTTTGCCCTTTTGCGACGGACGCTTGCGCGTGCGATGTGGCGCGTTCATCGTGGTCTTTTTTGCCTCGATATGTTGCGCGTTTTTCTTTTTCGCATCCGTTGACGGCGCATTCGCCATCAGCAAATCGTCCGTTTTATTTTGCTCTGGCGCAACGCGTTGGATTGAATATTGGTCAATGTTCATCAAACTGTCGTCGCCGACAATCACGATTTCGGTTCCAAATTCATTTTCCATCGCATTCAATTCCGCCCGTTTGTGGTTCAATATATAAATCGCAATATCGGTCGGAACGGTCATAATTATCTTTTGCGCCGCTTTCGCCAGTAATTTTTCCTGAAGATGGCGGAACAAGATAATAGACGCCGTTTGAATACTTGGCACCACGCCCGCGCCCATACAATGCGGACACGGAACATAGGATGATTCAATAAAACTGCTGCGTAATCTTTGGCGCGACAGCATCAAAACCCCAAACGCGTTGATTTTTGCAACCTGGGTCCGGGCGCGGTCATGCTTCATAACCTCGCGCATTTTCATTTCTAATTTGCGGTTGTTCTTTTCTTCTTCCATGTCGATAAAGTCAATCGCGACAATGCCCGCCAAATCACGCAGGCGCAATTGCAGGGCAATTTCTTCGGCGGCCTCGAGATTAGTGTTAAGGGCCGTTTGTTCAATATCTTTTTCCTTAATCGCGCGCGAAGAATTGACATCAATTGTCACCATCGCTTCGGTCTGGTTTATAACCAGTGACCCGCCAGACGGCAATTGAACATACGGACCATGCAGGCCTTCCAATTGTTTTTCAACGCCGGCCTTGGTCATAAGTGGCACCGCGGCATCTTTATACAAGACCAATTGTTTGCGTGGTGCGCGGCCATACATTTGCTGAAAATATGTCTTGGCGGCTTCAAAAGCCTCTTCGCCCTGGATAGTCAAAACATCGTCTTTGGACGAAAGGAAATCGCGAACCACACGGCGAAGAAGAGAATCTTCGGTATGAATTATTACCGGTGCAACCGATTCCAATGTCGTTTTGCGAATTTCGTTCCACAAATTCACAAGGTAATCATAGTCCGCCGATATATCCGCCGCCGTTGCCCCAAATGCCGCCGTCCGCAAAACGACCGTCATGCCCTTTGGTATCTTTAATGTATGCAATATTTCACGCAGGCGTGCGCGTTCGGCACGGTCAGAAATCTTTTTAGAAATTCCATAACTGTTGCGTTTGCGGGAATTCGGCATCAAGACCGCAAAACGACCCGCCAACGACAAATATGTCGTCATAGACGCGCCCTTTTGTCCGCGTTCTTCCTTTACCCCCTGGACCAGCAATATTTGCTTTGGTTTAATAACATCCTGGATTTTGAATTCACGGGCGCGTTTAACAAATTCTTTGTTATCTTCGCCGGCACTGTGGTCATCGTATTCGGCGACTTCGTCCATTTCATCATCGGGGTCTTCGTCGTCGTCAACGATATTGGCATGTGCCAATTCTAATAATTTCTTTTTCTGTTCGGGGGTCACCTGGTAATAATCAGGATGGATTTCCGAAAACGGCAAGAATCCATTTTTACCGGTGCCATAGTCAACAAACGCGGCCTGGAGTGACGGTTCAACCCTTATAACCTTGGCCAGATAAATGTTCCCTTTTATCTGGGGCTTGGTGGTTGTTTCAACGTCAAAATCAGACACGCGGTTGTTCAGTGAATCAACAACGACAACGCGTGTTTCTTCCGGGTGGACTGCGTCCACATATATCTTTTTTGACATCAAATAATCCTTTTGTGTTTATTGCGTATAAATGGCCATTAATCCGTCCCCGTGGGGCGTCCAAGCCCATGCCAAGGGAATACGCCACGATAAGACACAGCACCAATCGAATCAAAGGAAATAAAAACAACATGTTTTACAACCCCATATTATACGTTGAACAAGAGTCTACCACGCCCCCAATCATTTGGCAAGGATATTTTATTCGTTTGTTTTTGGGTAGCTTGACATTGTGGATTTTTGTAGTATGTTGCGATTGCAACAAAAGGATTTTGAATGAAGACAAAGTTGGAACTAACGCTACAAGTTGTTGCCCCAAAGGACACAGAATGGGTTTACTTTGGCCGAAAGTTTGAAAGTTTTGAAACATTTTGGGGTGATTTACAAATTTATAATGACGAAGGACGAATTCGTTATATCATATCACTTTTCTGTGGATATATAAGGCATGTAAAGGAATTTAACAATCCATATAGAGCCAACATTGAGCCAGAAGACCATTTGCCCGCGTATCAACCAAAAAGTTTGTTGGAATGTATTAAACAAATTTGGGACAAAAGCAAAGGACCTGAAATGAATATACGTCCTTCTGATGATGTTTGCGCCATAAAGGGTTATTACGATAGGCCGGATTCGAAACAGGATTTGGATGTTGGGCGTATTGTCCAAATGTGTTTAATGACAGGTACGGATTACAAACTAACAACTTGGGCACCTTATCGTGGTGGTTTTGCGTGTCTTGGTCCCAAACCCGAAGAATATGATGTTCATGCCATCACAATAAATAAAACAACTATCGATACAAAAAAACACGGATGGTTTTATGCTAGCGCCCTATACATGGACCATTTGAAAAAACAGAAGAAAGCCGAAGAGGAAAGACGGGCGCAATATGCACTTGAAGAAGAGAAACATAGGACCGATTGTTGGAATGCCACAGTTGCGAAGGTAATGCAAGACTTAAGCGTGCGTTCTTAACATTCATAACATAAGATTAATAAAAAAAGGATTCGACATGGCCGAACAAGAACCGGATTGGGTTGCAGATTGGTTAAATGTTGCCCGTGAAAACCCGCCCACATGGCATTATTATGCCGGTGGACAAGCACCGATTAAATTTAGAGATTTTTGGGGCGATGTCACTATTCGTTGTTTGGGGCGTTATTACCAGGCGTCACTATTTTGCGGATATGTGCGGCACGAAACAGTGTATGGTAATAATGTTGGTCACACGATAATACACTACACGCCAAAGAATCAAAAGCAAGAGGTAATAAACTTTATCCAACAAATTTGGGAAATGGACCAACAACGTGGCAATAAACCAGTTCCAGGCAATTTTATTTATGCCATCAAACCCGACCAAAAAGCCAAGCCTGATTCAGAGCAAGATTTGGAAATTGGTCGTCTTGTACAACAATATTTTGCTGGGGAAGCAAATTTCTATTTAAAGACATCGCTAAATATGGATAATCCCTGGTGCCCCCTGGTCACCCGCGTAATAAGTGGGGAAGAAATTCCAACAAAGGGTATAGGTAGTTTTTACAGCGATGCCGCATACCACGATTTAACCTGTCCCGAAAAAGTAAGGGCCAATGGGGCAATCGCCAGCAAAGAAATCGGGGATTGCTTGGATAAAGGCGAAAAGAAAGTTTCTATATTTGGTGGCAAGGAATGTGGCGCCTTGGACACATATTGGGATATAAAAGCATATTTGCGTGGCGACGTAAAAAACGGCCAACCAAAAAAGGACAGCAAATGTTATTTTCGATTTTATGATTCACACCTTGGGACATTATTTATTCGTAATGGAATTGCAATATTATCCAAATATGATTGGGCGATGCCGGATTTTGACCTTGGAAACATTAGATATCCAGTATACGGTATGCCCGATGACGAATTTAGGCAGATAGCAAACCAAATGTGGGATTTATACCATAAACAACTGTGCCAAAAACGCTAAGTCATAGGTAAAAAAAACACCGCCGAATGGCGGTATTTTATTCGTTGTTGACTTTATTCTTGGAAACGTGCGGAAAACGGGGCATATGCTCTTTCGCTTCGGCCAACCAACGACGCATGCGCGCACGCACCCACCGTTCGTATATAAAGAACAGCCCCCCCACCCCAATCAATGGCAAAACATAATAAATTATGCGATACGCAAGCAATGCGCCAAAAACGCTGGCCTTGTCCGCGCCTTCGGGCAATGCAAGCAAGAAAACACTTTCAAACACGCCAATGCCACCAGGAACCTGGCTAAATACACCGGTGGTTTGCGCCACCACAAACAGCCCGATAAATGTCCCAAACGGAATATGCACAAACGGCGACAGACAAAAATACAGAACCAATCCGGCAAGAACACTGTCCGCCATACCAAGTAAAGTCTGGAGAAACGCCATCTTGGTCGATGGGATTTCAAATTTTAATTGGCCAATCTTTACACTTTTGTTGCGGAAAAATACAGTTATCGCAAAATATGCCAACAATGCCGCAAGACAGAATATAAACAATGTGTTAAGGCCCACAGACGCCCCAACCGATTCGGCAAAAATATCATGCGGTATAAGAAAATAACCCACAACCGCAATCGCCGTCGCCCCAAGAAAATATGTGAACCCGTTTATCGTGACAATCTTGACAATATCGCCACCGCGAATTCGCCACCGGGTATAAAGGCGATAACGAATCGCGCCACCAGACACAACCGCATGACCGGCATTATTACTTATTGCGAACCCAAGCATCCCGGCCAACATCCATTTCCACCAAGAAACCTTGTCCCCCGCCCCCACATATTTCAACGCAAGGTA
Organism: uncultured Pseudomonadota bacterium; assembly: GCA_902801125.1. Lineage (GTDB taxonomy): Bacteria > Pseudomonadota > Alphaproteobacteria > Rs-D84 > Rs-D84 > Enterousia. Next base: position 81,979 of record CADCGT010000004.1, read on the forward strand.
ATCATACAGCGCCAACGCCACATAACCCGCCAAACACGCCACCGACGCCAAAACCAAATTTATAAACGGAATATTTAACAACGCATGCGCAATATCAGACAAGGAATAATTACGCAATTGCCACCAGAGCATCCCCGCCGCCAAACAAAAGAATACTATGCCGGAATACCCCAACAGTTTTTTAAATGTTTTTTTCGCATTTGTTGACATACAAACCTTCTTGCGATTGCAAATAATAACACCCAATAAACAAAAATGCAAGTGCGAGTATGATGCGATACATTGGCAATATAAAAACACCGCCGAAACATTAAAAATTAAACCCCACCATTTTGGTGGGGTTGAATTTAATGGGGCGGATGACCGGATTGCACACAACCTTGGCCTATTCCTGATTGGTGTCTCGAAAATCATTTTTGTACTTGACAGTTTGTTTTTTTGTGCTATTTTATGTTCATAAAACTAAAAGGATAAAAATGAAAAAGAAAATACTATTATTGGCGTTGGCGCTCGGGTTGTCTAATTGTATTCCAACCGAGATCGTAGCGCAAGATTTTCGTAAGGCAAAAAAAGAACAAAAAATCGCGGAAAAAGCAGAAAAAGAACTATCAGTGGATACAGTATTGGTTCTTTGGGTAAACAGAGTGGTTAGCAGCGATGCAAATGGAAGTTATAGTAATATAAATGCGCGGGTTGTAACCAAATATGGCCTAGAATACACTATAACTGGAACGTCCAATGATTATTTATTACCTTCTGTGGAGCCTGGTCATGAAGTTGTCGTTCGGAGATTTATGAAACTCACATTGTTAGAAAATAGTGGCAATGGTGGCAGCTATGATGCGAAAGAAGCCAATGAACTTATCGAGAATTTAACAGTAAAACGTATGAAAGAAAATTGGTTATCAAAACAAAAGAAAAAATAAATATAATCCAGCCCATTCGGCTGGATTCTCAAATTCATGGGGCGGATGACCGGATTGCACATCCCAACACTTCGTGTCGGGACCCTTCCACTCGTAAGATTCGAACTTCGCTGGCGCTTGTTCTCATCAACTATCGTGTCGAACCTGCGGTTCTTATCCGAACCGCCGAAACATTAAAAATAAAACGCGCCACCGGCGCATTTAATTTTTAATGGGGCGGATGACCGGATTGTTTCACCAATATTATCCCATTTGCTTTCGCAAACCGGCGCACTTCCGTTCGCCTTGGGCTAATATTTCGAACCGGCTGTTTCGCCGGTTCAAATCCGGATTCGACCAGATAAAATTAAACCCCACCATTTTGGTGGGGTTGAATTTTATGGGGCGGATGACCGGATTCGAACCGGCGACATTCGGTACCACAAACCGACGCTCTAACCAGCTGAGCTACATCCGCCATGTGCGAAGCAGTCTATCATTAAAATATTTGGTTTTCAAGATTTTTCTTTAAATTCCGTAAAAAACATTTATAATTCCAGCGAACTGTTTGCAAAAGGACGAAACTATGCAGGAAATTATAAAAATGTATGCCGCGTTAGAATCCAATCCTGTCACAGTATCCTATCCCGATGGCCAGATAGCGGCAAATGATAAAAACATTCTTTCCTATACGTACGATAACAATTTTATAACTGTTTACACATTTGGACCATATAGACTTGCACATCACGATGTGTCGCGCAAAAACGAGTATTTAAATGGGTACAGTGAAGAGTTGGTGTTTACAAAAAACGGAACCTCATTCTATTTGCCGGTTCAGGTTGGCAAATTTACAAGGGATTTTCAAAAAGATTATATTGATTTATATCAGGCAATCAAAGCCAAGGCCGATGGCAAACAATTTACAAATCCGTATGTAGAACACACCAATGATGCAGTGTATTTTCTGCAAAAATACATAGTTGAAGCCACCGAAGAATTACTGGGCGTGCAAAATAAAGACAAGATGTTAAAACAATTAGAAGATATACGGGCGTTGATATTAAAAAGTCAAAATGCGATTGCAAAATAAAAATCGCCCCAATTGGGGCGGTTTCTTTTTCACTTGCCTTGTATATCGAATTTTTAGTATTTTTTATGTGTAATGAGGCAAGAACTGTTCGATTTTTTGAATACAGACCTGCAATTCATCCGCGGGGTGGGACCGGTTTTGGCGTCGCGGTTTAATGATTTATTGGGCGGGCGACGGATTTTGGATTTTATGTTGCACACGCCCGTCTATGTCAAAGACCGTGGCATTATTGATTCTGTGGCGTTGGCAAATCCGGGCGATATTGTGACCGTAAATGTGTTGGTAAAATCGCACCGACCGGGGCGTGCCTTTGGTCGCCGGCGCAGTCCGACCCAGATAATATGCACCGACAAAATGGGCAAAAACCTTACGATTCAATTTTTTAATGTAAATTACCTTGATTACTGGTTAAAGAAATTGCCAATTGGTGAATGGCGGATAATCAGTGGCAAATTAGAATCTGGGCGCACACCCACAATAAATCATCCGGACTTTATCGAAGAACCCACACACGCCGACAAAATTCCCCGCGTGCAACCGATTTATCGTTCCGGCGAAGGCATTACCCAGAAAACATTTATAAACATCCGGGACCAGGTTTTTGCCGCCCTGCCCGATAAATTGGCGGGTGCGGACGAACATATTGCGGAATTTTTCGATGCGTTGCGCCGGGCGCACTTTGCGGAAACCAACGAAGATTTATTGCCAAACGCGGACGATATTGTAAAATTGGCGTATTTTGAATTATTGGCACACCAGGTTGCAATTGCGATAAATCGGCGCAATCGGCGTGATGCGCGTTATGCACGCGTGCCACGCACCAAGAAATACGATTTGTTGGAAAAATTCTATGCCATGTTGCCGTTTGAATTGACGGGTGGGCAACGGCGCGCTTTGGATGAAATCTTTGCCGATATGGCGCGTGAATTTCCGATGATGCGCCTGGTCCAGGGGGATGTTGGTTGTGGTAAAACGATGGTTGCCATGGGCGCGATGGTAAAAATGGCGGAATCAGGCGGGCAAACGGCATTATTGGCCCCGACGGACACACTTGCGGGACAACACTATGCGAAATTAAAACCGTTGTGCGACAAATTGGGATTGGTGTGCGATTGCCTAACAGGCCGCGACAAAGGTGCGGCGCGTCGTGAAAAATTGGTGTCGTTGCGATCGGGGCGGACGCGCCTTGTTGTGGGAACGCACGCACTTTTTTCCGAAGATGTGGAATATAAAGATTTGGGGTTGGTAATAATCGATGAACAACACAGGTTTGGCGTGGCGCAACGCGAATCACTGCGCGCCAAGGGTAAAAATCCAGATGTCCTTGCACTGTCGGCGACGCCGATTCCGCGAACATTGTCTATGACGATTTATGGCGATATGGATATTTCAATTATAAATGAAAAGCCCGCAGGTCGCATACCGATTAAAACAACCAAGTTGCCGATTGCGCGCATTGATGCGTTGATTGACCGCTTGCGTCCACAAATCGTGACGGGGGCCAAGGTTTTCTGGATATGCCCATTGGTGGCGGAATCCGAAGACGGTGGTGCAACCGCGGCAGAAGAACGGTATAAAGAACTGTGTAAAGATTTTACATGTGTGGGTCTGGTTCATGGACAAATGCCGCGCGATGCCCGGGACAAAGTTATGGCGGAATTTGCGCGTCCAGGTGGCGATATAAAAATACTTGTCGCAACCACGGTCATAGAGGTTGGAATCGATGTTCCCGACGCGACAATAATCGTTATTGAAAACGCAGACCGATTTGGGTTGGCCGCATTGCACCAATTACGCGGACGGGTTGGACGCGGGGCGTTGCAATCTTTCTGTATATTGCTTTATGGGAACAATGTGTCGGTGGATGGAATCAAAAGGCTTGATACACTGGTCGATACAGACGACGGTTTCGTTATCGCCGAACAAGATTTAATGATGCGTGGCGTTGGCGAATTATTGGGAACGCGGCAATCGGGTTGGATAAATTATCACTTTGTCGATTATCGTGCGCACAGGGATTTATTCAAATTGGCAACGCGCGCGGCAACCGATATGGTGTCGATCGAACAATGGGTACGTGATTTGATGTATCTGTTTGATTGCACATCAACACTGGGGGCATAGGATGCGACGAATAATCGTGGCGATTTTATCATTGTTTTTTTGTGTGTCGGCGCACGCCGCATCGATAATATCGGACACAGAAATTGAATCTGTGATTGGTGAATTGATTGCGCCGATTACGGCGGCGGCAAACATACCACACGCAAACATTCGCATTGTTGATGACGATAATTTTAATGCATTTGCCATGGGTGGCACAGATATTTATATATATACCGGATTACTTACGCGGGTGCGCACGCCAAACGCGTTGCGTGCGGTTGTTGCGCATGAATTGGGTCATACAATTGGGGGGCACATGGCACAAATGTCGGCGCGCATGGAAACCGAAATGAAGCGCACCATGATTATCCAGGCGTTGGGTGTTGGACTTATGCTGGCCGGGGGAAATCCGTCGTTGGGCGCGGGCGCATTGGTGGGTGCGTCGGGGATTGCGCGACAATCTATGTTGTCTTTTTCACGTGACGAAGAACGCGTTGCAGACAATATGGGGTTTGATTTAATGGTTCGTGCCGGTTATAATCCAAATGGATTTATTGATGTCTTTAATCAAATGAACGATATGACGGCCGTAATTGAATCCAAGATAAATCCAAATGCGATAAATCACCCCCTTACATCAGAACGATTAAAAAATATGCGCGAAAAATTGGCGACCGGTGATATTAAAAATAAAAAGTTTAAATCTGATGACGCCGGGACGGTGCGTCGTTATGATATGGTGCGGGCGAAATTGGTTGGATACCTTGACACGGATTCGCGCATAAAAACGCTGTATCCGAATTCTGATAAATCAGACGCGGCAATTTACGCGCGCGCCATTGCAAACATGCGTTTTGGAAATTTGAATGGCGCGGCGGTTGGAACGCGAACACTTATTGCGCGCAACCCCAAAAATCCATATTTTTACGAATTGTTGGGCGATTTAGAATACCGGTTTGGGCACTATGACGATGCGATTGCGGCATACACGCGCGCCACAGAATTGCGTCCAAATTCGCCAATGGTTGATGTTGCGCATGCATTGGTCTTGGTTGAAAGACGGGCCGACGGCGATATATCGCGCGCAATCGAATTATGTAAACGCGCCATTTTACACGATGAATCACCAATCGCATATTGGGTTTTGGCGCGTGCATACGGTTCGGATGATGGACGGGCCGATTGGGCAATGGCGGAATATTACCGTATGCAAAATAAACCGGACAAATCGCGCGAATATGCACGGCGCGCAAAATCCAGATTAAAACCCGACAGTCCCGAATATATAAAATCAGACGATATATTAAAGACAACAAAATAGGCGCGCAATGCGTTTACGCCAAAACCTGATTCTGTAAATCAATCAATTTTTGTGCGCCCGTTGCCGCCATGTCCATAAGTTCCAAAAGTTTGGATTTTTCAAATGGATGTTGTTCGCCGGTCGATTGAACCTCTATAAACCGGCCGGATTCAGACACAACAAAATTCGCGTCCATTTCGGCATGACAATCTTCTTCGTAATCAAGGTCCAGCACCAATTCGCCATTCCACAGCCCGGCCGATACCGCGGCAACATGTTCGCGTATTGGATTTTCGGTTATGCGCCCAGTATTCAAAAGGTGTTGCACAGCCAATGTCAACGCAACAAAACCACCGGTGATGGATGCACAACGCGTTCCACCGTCCGCCTGAATCACGTCGCAATCAATGGTAATTGTATGTTTGCCCAAAATTTCCATATCAACAACACTGCGCAATGCGCGCCCAATCATGCGGGATATTTCCGCACTGCGATGGTCGCGGGCGATTGCATCGCGCGTTTTGCGCACGCCATTTGCGCGTGGCAACATGGAATATTCGGCCGTGACCCAACCACCGGTTTCGTGTTGCATACGTTTCCATACCGGTTGATTCAAATCGACACTTGCGGTACAAATTACAACTGTTCCGCCCATTTTAATCATACACGAACCTTCGGCCCATTTGTTGACGCCGGTTTCCATAGACACCGGACGCATCTGATTATTTTTTCGCATTGACGGCCGCATAAATATATCCTTTTGTAATTTACTTTGGAACACCAGTATAAATGAATATGTTGCAATTGCAATATTTTAAATTGAATTTATTTTATTCATGGATTATAATGCGGGTGTAATGGCGTGTTGCCATTGCGGGGATTCAAAAGCCCCAAGCACAACGTATCTATAAAAAGATAATGAATAGCCCCAATCTATAAACAGGTTGGAGTTTGCCGAATATATTGAATAAGGCAATCAGTATTCGTTGTGATATTGCTTTTGAAACTCCAACCGTTCGTTTTTTACAAACGGTTTTCTTTTTTTATAACCCAAGGAATATGATATGACAAAAGAATATGAAGAATGGTTGTCCCAATGTGCAAAAAAATCACTGTTTTATGATTTGATGTATTTTTTTGCGCGCAATCCACGATATAAATTGCGCGAAAATGAATTGCCGGCAATATTGCGATTGGTCGCGGACCAATTTATCCAAAGCATGAATAATCGTAAACGGAAAAAACGCCCAAACCCGGAAGAACTGCATATAATTCAATAATTTTTTCCATTTTATAAACAAAAAAACACCGCCCCGATGTCACCCACAAAATTTTCAACTTTGTGGGACCCAACTTGGGCGGTGTTTTTATATTGGTGTAAATTTTTATTTTTTGATTTTTACAATCTTTTTCAATTTCTTGATACCTTTGTTCAAATCACTTTCTTCGGCCGGTTTTACTTCGCCCGGTGTAAGCGCAGAACAGCAATGCGGACATTTTGTCGCGGTAATATCAACCGTTTGTTTGCAATATGGACATGTGGTTGTTGTGACCGCCTTTTTCGATTTCATCTTGTTCACCGTGCGAACAATCAAGAACGCCGCGAACATCGTGATAATGAAACTGATTACCGTGTTCAAAAACACGCCAAGATTCAATGTTGTGGCACCGGCCGCCTGGGCTTCGGCGATTGTATTAAACACCTGCCCGTTGTCGCCCGACAATACAAAGAACCATTGTGAAAAATCAACACCACCAATCAAAAGCCCAATCGGAGGCATAATAACATCTTTGACCAATGAATTGACGACACTGGTCATGACCGAACCGACGATGATACCAATCGCCATGTCGATTGCGTTACCGCGTTCCGCAAAACTGCGAAATTCTTTAAGAAAATTACCTATTGCCATTTTTTTGTTCCTTTTGTTTTAAATGTTGTTCCAATGCATCAATAACCTTGGCCAACGTTTTACGCAGACTTTCGTCGAACGTTTCAACGGTTATATCCGCCAACGCATATGTGTTATACCGCTCTGCAATCAATTGGGCAAGGATTTTTTTACTGTCCGTGTGCAATAATTGTGGTCGCGTATCGCGGAAACGGGTTCGTTTTACCAACAAATCCAAATCCGCCTTTAACCATATGCTTACCGCCTGGGTCAAGACTTTGTCCCGAACCGCGGGCGTTATAAACGCGCCTTCGCCGGTGGATATAACCTTTGGCGTTGGCGACGTATCCAGCAGGCGCGAAACAACCTGTTGTTCAACGCGCCGGAATTCCCGTTCACCATAAAGTGAAAATATGTCAACAACACTGCACCCGGCGGCACGTTCGATTTCTTTGTCCGAATCGACAAACGGCACCCCAAGGTGGTGCGCCAACGCGCGACCCACACTGGTTTTCCCCGCCCCCATAAGGCCAACCATAACAATCGGCCGGTCCAGTTTTATTTTTGATTCATCTTTGTTATTCATGTCGGGTATTCTAGATAAATTTTTAATTTCATACAATAAAAACTTTTCAAATTATATTTTTATGTGCTATGATAAACACATCGTAAAAACAACAGGGGGAAAATCACATGAATTCACGTTATTTAATGCTTGGTTTAATTGCAACCGCATGTGGCGGAAACGCAATGGCGGCGGGCTTTGGGTATATGTCAAATGATGTTGCCGCGTATAATATTGTCGCGGCCCAGCATACAATACAGGCGCGTGCATCCTTGATACCGATTCGCGCATACGCGCCGACACGGACCAATGCACCGGCCTCCGATTCAGATGAATATGGCGAAATGATTTACTATGGCGAATATGGTGACGATACCGGGATTTTACCACTTGTTGGGCACAATGGTGGCGACATGACAAACGCCTATGTTGGGATGACATGGCAACACATGGACGAAGATGTTAAATTCAATGCAAATCACACTATGGATTCCGCCATGGATTTGGCGATGATTGAATTTGGAAATAATCATGCCTTGATTATCGAACAACCATTAGATATGAAATTCTTTGGTGGATATGTCGGCGGAAATATTAAAAACAACGACATGAAAATAAATCAAGACGGCGGCTTTGTCGGTGCCTATGCACACCAGGCGATTGAAGATTTTGATATTGGTGTTATTGCGAATCTTGGCCTTATGATGAATGACCCGACAACAACCCCACACACAGACGAATTTAATAATCTGTGGGCGGCGATTGGGGTGAATGCTTCATATAATTTTATGATTGATGATGATGTCGTGCTGCGCCCCGGAGTTTCCGGCGCGTATATGTGGATTTCTGGGCCGAACTATGTGTTGGACAATGGTGATAACATAGACAATAAAAACTTTGGCGTGTTTGAATTGACACCAACGGTTGATTTGAATGCACATTTGGGACACGGGTGGATTGTTGGCGCACACGGCGCGTATGTTATGAATTTTGTGAACGGGGGTGAAACCTTTGTGAACTATGCCAAAATATCAAAACTTGAATTAGATGATTATTTTGAATATGGAATCAAGATTGAAAAATATGTTGGCGATTTTCATCTTGGCGTGAATGCCGGTCGTCATGACGGGGGTCGTGCCGGTTGGTTCGGTGGCGCGACGGTTCGATACCTGTTCTAGGGGAATTTGTATTGCACAAGAAATCCCCGTTGCACACGGGGATTTTTAATTTGTAAAACAATTTTATTATTGATTGTCCATTGCTTTCAACAATATGTCCTTTAATTCATTCGGCATCATACCGGTGGTTGAATAACCACAGTCCACATGGTGAACTTCGCCAGTGACGGCGGACGACAGGTCACTGAACAAATACAGTGCCGCACCCGACACATCGTCCAATGTCATATTCCGACGCAATGGGGTTTGTTCCGCATTAAGGCGCAACATGGTCTTGATACCGCCGACACCACTGGACGCCAGGGTTAAAATCGGCCCCGCACTAATCGCGTTGATGCGAATTTTATCGCGACCCAAATCAGACGCCAAATACCGTACCGATGAATCCAGCGCGGATTTTGCCACACCCATAACATTATAATTCGGTACAGATTTTTCCCCACCAAAATATGTCAGTGTCACAATTGAACCGCCGTCCCGCATCAATTTTGATGCACGACGCGTCAAATCAACCAAAGAATAAACGGAAATATCCATTGTGTTCTTGAAATTTTCGCGTGTTGTGTCGGCATAGCGTCCCATCAATTCGTTTTTATCAGAAAACGCAATCGCGTGCAACATTCCGTCCAAATGGCCCCATTCGCGTTCAATATTCGCAAACAAAGAATCCATTTGTTCATCGTTTTGCACATTGCATTCTTGCACAAATTTTGCGCCAATAGATTCCGCGAGCGGCCGCACGCGCTTTTCCAACGCCGGCATAGCATACGGCATGGCAATTTCCGCCCCGTTTTCATGCGCGCGTTTTGCGATTGCCCATGCCATAGACCAATCGTTCGCAACGCCAGTAATTAAAATCTTTTTACCCTTTAATAACATAATACTTTCCTTTTGGTTATGTGGAAAAATCATAGCACCAAAAATGCTAGATGGCAATATCTATTTATAAAACTATTTTTTGAATACTTCTTTAATGTTTTTTATCATATCGGTATTTATTGCGGCGTTCCCCAACAGCCCGGCACCGACACCGCCCGCCGCGACGCCACCACCGACCTTTAATTTTTTATCACCGGCGTCTTTCTGTTCGGCCCACGCCATCGCATCTTCGCTTTCTTTATCCGTCAATGCACGATAAAGTGATGTTTCCGCGCCGCCCGTTTTTCCAATGCTTGCATACTGATATAATCCAGATTGCGCACGGTCATATAAAACCTCGCTCTCTATCCCACTGCGCAGGCCCAACGCAGATTTTGTCGTTTTCAAATTGTCCGCCAATTGTTTATATTCGGTATAGTAATCTAATAATTCGTTCCCGCCCGGCAGGGTTATTTCTTCGTTGCCCAGTTTGACATTTTGCCCGTTTCCGTATTCGCATTTCATTGTTTCGATATAGGCACGCATTTCTTTTTCTGCCTCGGCATCGGCCCGGCGTTCGGCAATGCCTTCGGCCAATTGCATTCCCCCCAAACCGGTCATTGCGCTAGATGCCGCGGTGACCGCACGATTTGCCCAAGAATTTTCCTTTTCGC
>CADCGT010000005.1 GCA_902801125.1 uncultured Pseudomonadota bacterium
GTGACGATTGTGTCGGCAAAGACCGAATTTATCGCGATTATGGATGCGATTGCACCAAGTAAGAATGATTTTTTTATCATATTTTTCCCCTATATTCCTATATAAAAAGTGTACAATAAACCAAGGTTTTTTTACGCCTGAATTTTGAAAAAATTGAAAATCGCTAACCCGTTGTTTTTACGAAAAAACAAAATTTTGATTTTTTGAAAAAAAGTGTTGATTTTAAACCTTGGTTTTTTTACGCGTAAACCCCGCGGATTCCGCGGGTTTTAACCTTGTCGCGACGGAGCGATAGCGCAGACAGAACTAACCACTTACACCCGTCGCGGCACGCCGCGCCGCGGTCGTGACGGACTAACCACTAACCACTTACACCGGCCACCAACCACAAAAAAACACCGGCAACCGCCGGCGTTTTTGAATTTTCAACACTGGTAAATATTATTTAACAGTTGTTGTTGCGTTACGATTGAATTTCCAAACGTCTTCGCCGGTACCTTTGACCAATGGGCGTTCTTTACCATAGGAAATGGTGGAAATACGTTTCGGGTTGATACCTTCGTCAACCAATACGCGTTTCGCCGCGTTTGCACGACGCGCACCCAATGCAAGGTTGTATTCGGTTGAACCGCGTTCGTCGCAGTTTCCAGCGATTTGAACCTTGACATCTTCGTTCGCCTTCATATACAACGCCTGACCCATCAAATTGTCATGCGCCGCATCGGAAATTTCCGAAGAATTGAACGCAAAGAACACGCGTTGATTGTTAATATCTTCCGGGGTTGTCACCTTGGAAGAACCACATGCCGCCAGTAAACCGGCCGCACCAGCCAATAAAGCAAAGTTTTTTATTTTCATGAAAATACTCCCTTGAGTTTCTGTTGCTCGTGGTATAGTGTATAATAAAATTTTTGATAAATCAAGATAAAACAAAAAAAAGAGATAAAAAACATGGATAATTATTTGCAAGATTTGGTTTTGGCGGGCGTTAAATGGGAATTGACAGATGTATCGGTTGGTTTTATGGAAATGGTTGCGCACGCCAATGCGCCCGCACCGGCGCGCACGCGAACCGCGACGGTTGTGCCACCAATATCGCCGGCATCGCCTATGGATATAGATACCGCGGTTGCGATGTCTTTGCGACCGACAACAATGGACGCATTGGTGCGAATGATTGGGGAATTTAATCATCCACTGCGTGCGGGGGCGACGAATGTCGTTGCGCCACATGTCGCGACAAATCCAAATGGTTTGGTTATTATAACCGATATTCCATCCGCCGACGATGATGCATCGGGGAATATACTGTCGGGTGCGGCGGGCGAATTATTGGATAAAATGCTTGGGGCAATCGGCATGTCGCGCGAAAATGTGTCTATTGTGCCGTTGGTGTTTTGGCGCACCCCGGGCGGTCGCACCCCGACGCAAATAGAAATGGATTTGGCGCGTCCGTTTATAAACCGTGCGATTGAATTATTGGAACCGCGTGTGATATTGACACTTGGGACATTGGCGGCGTCCGCCATTGCCGGGGTTGATTTAATGAAATCTCATGGTGTGGATACGGTTATTCAGAACGATATTCATGTTGTTCCGATTTATCACCCGAATTATTTGATATTGAAACCCACCGCCAAGGCGCCTGTGTGGACCGCATTGCAAAATGTGCAAAAAATGTTGAAAAGTGTATAAAAATATTTAATAATCCCCGCATAGACATTAAAAGGAGTCGACAATTAAACCGTCAAATAACCGTGATGGCCGCCGTGATATGGGACCACGTATAAACAATCGTATAATTTCAAAATCTGTCCAGGTTATTGGGTCTGATGGCCAAAATTTGGGCGTTATGCAAACATCTGAAGCCATTGCGATGGCGATGGACAACGGTATGGATTTGGTTGAATTAAATGCCAACGCCACACCGCCGGTTGCGAAAATCATGGACTTTGGTAAGTATAAATACGAACAGAAAAAACGCGCATCCGAGGCGAAAAAGAAACAAAAAACCATGGAAATGAAAGAGGTTTGGATTAAACCATTCATTGAAGAAAACGATTTGCAAATAAAATTGAAAAAGGTTTTTGAATTCTTGGACGGCGGGGACAAGGTTAAAATATCGGTAATGACGCATGGAAATCGTCGTGTGTTGGCGCGTGGGCGTGACGCGGTGCCGGCACTGTTTGAACATGTGGTCGAATTGATTGGCGCGCGTGGCACATTGGAAAGTCGTTCAAAACCGGACGAACGCACCAAGTCTATTGTTATCGCGCCGGCAAAACCCGCAAAGTAAGGATTAAATTATGACAGATAAAGATGTCGAAGAATATTATAAAACCAAAGAGGGTGAATCGGTCAAAAAAATTATAGAATCTGATAAGCAAGACGCGGTTGTTTACAGTGTGACAAGCGATAGGTACCATATTTATGTCAAGTGTTGGAGTCCTGTGTGGAAAACAATTGAAATTAAAGATGACCTTGGTTCATACATCAATGAATTTCAACGTGGCGATATTATATCAATAGGAAAATTAGCGGGTGGGGGTTATTATATAAACGAAAACAAAACTGTATCAAAAATAATACAAGACGGCAAAAATAAAATATTAAAAGATTTTAATGAGAACCAGCAGCATAACATACTGATTATAAGTGAATATAGACTTTGGTTATTAACCACTAAAAAAACACCCGCGCGTCTATGATAGTGGTCTATCGCGACCGCGGGTGTTTTTTATTTTGTGATTGGGGTTGTTGTGGGAACTCTATTCCATATTCAATAACCATTCCAATACATTCAAACGTTTTATGCCGTTTAGTTCGCTGTCCCCATAATCCATGGTCAAAAGGTATTTTGGGTAATTGTCTTTTATTTGTTGCAACGACCCATATTCACGTTTCATAACATCTTCATTGCCCATTATAGACCAGGCGACCTGATAGTATTCTGTTTGACCGCCCGGTTTTGTTGCGACAAAATCAACTTCGATTGTTTTGCGTTCTGCTTTGCCTTCATTGTTTTTAACCATGGTTTGTATTTTTCCAACAGATACATTATAACCACGACGTATCAATTCCAAATACACAACGTTTTCAAGTATGTGTCCGGCGTCGGTATCTTTGTCACCCAACAGGGCATAACGCAAGCCGGCGTCAACGACATAATATTTAGAATCTCCACCTAATCGTTGTTTACCTTTTATGTCGTATCTATCACATTTATACATTAGAAAACTGTCTAATAACCCTTTGATATAAGTATCTATCGTTGGTGCCGAAACATTATAACCGTTCGCTTTTAATCCGCGTTCTATGCCACGCAAAGATGTTTCACGACCTATGTTATCAAACATATATCTTATAACGTTGTCTAATTTGGTGTCATTTGCTATACCAAATCGTCTCACAATGTCTTTTTGTATAGTGTTTTGAAATACTGTATCCATCAGGTAATCGGTTATAACCTGTTTGTTTTCCATGTGGACCAATTTTTGTACCTGTGGAAAACCGCTTTCATGTATGTAATCCAAGTATATTGCATAAGGATTATTGTGTTTTTCAAGGTCGGCACGTGTCCGTATTTGATGATTAAAGTTTTGACCGTAAAAACTAAAATATTCTGAAAAAGACAACGGTTGCATTTTTATTTCAACATAACGCCCACCAAAAGAATTGGCGATATCACTGGAAAACATATATGCGTTAGACCCAGTTAAGTACACGTCTATGTTGCCACGCAAACGTAGACCTTTGGCGACAGTTTGCCAATTTTTTACCATTTGTATTTCGTCTAGGAATACATAATAGTTTTTATCGTCTTTGATTTTGGACAATACGTAATCCAACAAGGTTTGATAATCTTCTAAAAAGCCATCATCGTTCAATTTTAGCCCGATTTTCTTTGTTTGTTCGGGGTCTTCAAGATTTATAGATATTATGTGATTTTCGGTTGTGGTTTTATTACGCAACAAATCCCATTGGAATAATTCAAGCAATTTCGATTTGCCACAGCGACGCACCCCCGTCACTATTTTGACAAGGTCGGTTTGTCCTAACCAATTTTTCAATTTTTCTATGTAATCTGTGCGTTGTATCAATATTTCGGACGCCATTTTTAACCCCTTTGGTTGCATGTATTATACTTTACAAAAATGTAAAAATCAACAAAATTGTAAAGTGTGTTTTACAAAATGTGTTTTTGCTGACTTTTGCTTTTTGTGCTGCATAAAGGCGATTTATTATTTGATTTTTTTATAATGTTTTTGTATCTTGTTTCGCAACAAAGGATTTAAATATGGATTCAGAAAAATTATCTTTTGAAGAGGCGTATAAACAACTGACCGAATTGGTTAAAAAAATGGAATCGGGCGAATTGCCCCTTGCGGATTCGGTTGCCGCGTATGAACAGGGTATTAAACTAAAAGCCTATTGCGAACAGTTATTGAAAGAGGCCGAATTAAAAATCGAAACATTGAAAATATCAACACCAAACGCGTAAAGGTGACGTCCGTGGCGGAAAAATCTAAACTGACCCCCGTGATGCAGCAATATGTGGATTTCAAGGCGGAAAATCCAGATGCGTTGTTGATGTTTCGTTTGGGGGATTTTTTTGAATCTTTCTTTGACGATGCAAAAATAATCAGTGAAAAATTGGGCCTGGTTTTGACATCGCGCGGAACCGATGGCGACGGCGCAGATATTCCTATGTGCGGGATACCGTGGCATGCGTCGGATAATTATTTTGGTCGCCTTGTTAAAATGGGGTATAAATTGGCGTTGGTGGAACAAATGGAAACCCCCGCCCAGGCCAAAGAACGTGGTCATAAATTTATTGAACGAAAAATCGTTCGTGTTTTGACGCCGGGAACATTGACCGATGAAAATTTACTGGCCCCGAAAAGTTCGAATTTTTTAATGGCGGTTGTATGTACGGGTGGCAATTCGTTTGATGTTGCGGGCTGTGATATTTCAACGGGCGAATTCTTTGTTGGCACGACAGATGATATTATCGATGATTTGGTTCGCACCGACCCGGCCGAGGTTATATATCCATCAATCGATGCCGAAAACAAGACGATAATGGATATTCGCGATATGTTCAAATCGACACCTGTGTTTGAAAAAATATATCGACGTGGTGACATAGACACAATTATTTCAACTGTGTTCGCCGGGAATGCGAATAATTCAAATTCGGCGGTCGCACTTTTGGCGGGGTATCTGTTTAATACCCAACGTGGCGCGGCCTTGACATTCCGTGCGCCGTATGAATTTAAATCTGGGGCGACATTACTGATAGATTCTGCGACATGGAAAAGTTTGGAATTGGATGCGCCGATAAACGATGGTGGGCGATGCCTGATGGATGTGTTGGATAATACGAAAACATCGGCGGGCGCGCGTAAATTGCGTGCGTATTTGCGTAATTTAAGTGGTGATTTAATAGAAATTAAAAATCGTCAATCGCATATTGCGCACATGGTTTTGAATTCTGATGTGCGCACGACGGTGTGTGATGCATTGACGCGTGTGCCGGATGTTGGGCGCGCGTTGGCGCGATTGCTGTCGGGGCGCGGCACGCCGCGTGATATGCGTGGTGTGGCCGATTTTTTGACATGCCTGCCGAACATTAAATTGATATCGACGCGCCTTAACCCAGAATTGGCGGTGCGTATGGAACGGATTCATACGCATGATGAATTGGCGTTGAAATTAAATTCTGCGTTGGCGGATGAATTGCCAACATTTTTCCGCGATGGTGGTGTTATTCGTGACGGGTTTGATGGCGCGTTGGACGATGCGCGTGAATTATCGCATGGCGGGCGCACGGCGGTTGCCGCGACCCAGGCGGAATATATTGAAAAAACCGGCATACATAACCTTAAAATCAAATTTAACAATATGCTTGGGTATTTTATAGAGGTTCCATCCGCCCGTGCAGATGATATGATGCGGCCTGATTCTGGGTTTATACATCGGCAAACGATGGCGGGCAATATGCGTTTTACGACGGAAAAATTGATTGCGTTGGATAATGATATTCGTTCGGCGTCTGACCGCGCGGCGGCAATAGAAGACACGATAATAGAATCTTTGATTGAATCGGTGCGCACGGTGTCGGATGATATATTGGCGGCCGCCGATTTAATCGCGGATTTAGATGTGTGGGCAACATTGGCGTCGTGTGCGGTTGATTGGAATTGGGTATGTCCGGTTATGACAAACGGTGTTGAGTTTAATATTGTTGGCGGCCGTCACCCGGTCATAGAATATGTCTTGCGGGCGGCGGGCGATAACTTTGTTAAAAATGATTGTAATTTGAACGATGCGCCAATTGCGTTGTTGACCGGGCCAAATATGGCGGGTAAATCAACATACCTGCGCCAGAATGCGATTCTGGTCGTGTTGGCGCACATGGGGTCTTTTGTGCCGGCATCGTCCGCCGAAATTGGCATCTGTGACCAGTTGTTTAGTCGCGTTGGTGCGTCGGATAACCTTGCCGCGGGGCAATCCACATTTATGGTGGAAATGAGCGAGACCGCAAATATCCTTCGCCGTGCGGGCCGGCGTTCGTTTATAATATTTGATGAAATTGGTCGCGGAACGGCAACATACGACGGTATGGCAATTGCAGATGCGGTATTAGAATACCTTGATGGAATTGGTGCGCGCACATTGTTTGCGACGCATTATCATGAATTGACCGATTTATGTGCGGACCGCGGCGGGCCACTTGGGCGTGTTGCGTGTTTAACGATTGATGTTCGCGAACACAATAACGATATTGTGTTTATGCACCGCATCGTGCCGGGTGTTGCGAATCGTTCGTATGGTATTCATGTTGCAAAAATGGCGGGCATGCCAGAATCGGTTGTTGCGCGTGCGGAATCTGTTTTGGCGCGATTTGAATCCGGGGCGACTGTGTCACAGGCCGGGCCGCGAAAAACATCGGTTGCGCCATGTGTGGAATCGCCCACATCGACAAAACGGCAATTATCTTTGTTTGGCTAGGGGTAAAAAATGGACGGCTGGATTATTCTTGATAAACCATCGGGTGTTTTCTCAAAAAACGCGGCTATGCGTGCCGCGCGTGTCTTTGGTACCAAAAAGAACGGGCACATTGGCACATTGGACCCGATGGCTACGGGCGTGTTGCCGGTTGCGATTGGGAACGCAACAAAAATGGTTCCGTTTATCGAAGAATTTTCTGACCGAACAAAAGAATACTTGTTTTCGGTCCGTTTTGGTTTTGAAACCGACACATTGGATATTACCGGGACCGAGGTTGCGCGTACAGACATTATTCCAACCGAATCGGCGGTGCGTGATGTTATTCCAAAATTTATCGGGCGCATCACTCAAACGCCACCGGTTTTCAGTGCGGTTCATATAAACGGTCATCGGGCATACGAATTGGCGCGCGACGGCCAAACGCCGGAAATTCCATCGCGCACGGTTGACATAGAATCACTTGAATTGACCGGAATCGAAGGCGATTCATGGCGTTTTCGCATGCGTTGTTCGCCCGGCACCTATGTGCGCAGTGTTGCACGCGACATCGCGCATGCGTGCGGAACGGTTGCGACGGTTGATATGATACGCCGCACCCAGACCAGTGGTTGGACAATAAAAAACGCGCATGCACTTGATTTTCTTGAAAATCTGTTTAATAATGGGGGCGATGTCAAAAAGTATTTGGCACCAATGGATTTTGGACTGGGGGACATTCCGGTTCTAAATCTGGACGGAAAATCGGCCAAACTTTATCGGAATGGCGGTTTTATAGAGGTGGTTGATACGAACGGCCTTTATCGCATTTATTCGGGCGGTGTATTCGTTGGAATTGGTGTGGTGACGGATGGCGTACTTAAACCGAAACGAACAATATAAAAAACAAAAGGAAAATATAATGTCCATAACCAAGGCAAAAAAAACTGAAATTATCAACGCGTTTAAATCCAGTGAACACGACAATGGTGGTTCTGTGGAATCCCAGGTTGCGGTTTTAACCGAACGCATTCGCAATTTGACCGAACACATGAAAAACAATCACAAAGATGAACATTCTAAACGTGGTTTGTTGATGATGGTCAATCGTCGTAAAAAATTATTGGCGTATATTAAAAAACGCAATCCGGATGAATATGATGCGCTTATCAAGAAATTGGGTCTGCGTAAATAATTTATTCGTGATAGATTGGCCGGCGGTTTTCCGCCGGTCTTTTTATTTATAAAATATTTGCAAATCGTGAATTATAACGGTATAATCGGCACGGTCGCGCAAGAGATTGTTCATTTTTGCGTTTGAAATCTGGGGGACACCCGAACGCAATAACGAATAATTTTTCTTCGCGCGGTATGTTTAACAAACCATAAAAAACGGAGTAAAAATATGTTATTTGGTTTAATAAATAAAAAGGGCGGTGAACCGACCCAGCATCTGAACAACCCGGTTGCGGTTGAAATTAAATATGGCGATGAAACATTGCGCCTTGAAACGGGTCGTTTTGCGAAACAGGCGAACGGCGCGGTTATGGCGACAATGGGTGGCACGATGGTTTTGGCAACGGTATGCGCGGAAAAAACCGCGGTCGAAGGTCAAGACTTTTTCCCATTGACCGTTGATTACCAGGAAAAATTTGCGTCATCTGGTCGTATTCCGGGGTCGCGTGACCGCCGTGAAGGCAAGGCGTCAATGGGCGAAACATTGATTGCGCGTTTGATTGACCGCCCGATTCGCCCACTGTTTCCGGAAACATT
This sequence comes from uncultured Pseudomonadota bacterium, assembly GCA_902801125.1. GTDB lineage: Bacteria > Pseudomonadota > Alphaproteobacteria > Rs-D84 > Rs-D84 > Enterousia. Next base: position 8,764 of record CADCGT010000005.1, read on the forward strand.
TAAAAACAAAGTCCAGGTTATCGCCCAGGTTTTTTCCTATGACCGTAAAAACCAGCCTGATATTTTGGCAATGATTGCGTCAAGTGCGGCGTTGGCATTGTCTGGCGTTCCGTTTGCGGGCCCGATTGGTGCGGCGCGTGTTGGATATATGAATGGCAAATATATATTGAATCCGTCCAAGAAAGATGTTGAAAATTCTGAAATGGATTTGGTTGTCGCGGCAACCAAAGACGGTGTGTTGATGGTTGAATCTGAAATTGGTGAATTGGATGAAAAAACAACGCTTGGCGCGGTTAAATTTGGTTTTGACGCGCAACAGGCGGTCATTGGTGCAATCAATGAATTGACCAAGGCGGCGGGCAAAGAACGTTGGGCAACACCGGAAAAGACCGCGGAATATATCGCGATGGAAAAACGGTTCGAAGAATTTGCGGGCGATATTGAATCTGCGCTTGCTATCAAAGAAAAATTGCACCGTTTGGAAACTTTGGCGGAAATTCACGCCGCGGCCAAGGCTTTGATTCCGGAAATGTTCCCGGACACAACGGTTGCGACATCAACATTGGAATCTTTTGCGGACGAAATTGTTGAAAATATTACTGCGCGTATTATGCGTTCAAATATCTTGGCGGGCAAACCGCGTATCGATGGACGCGATACAAAAACCGTTCGTCCGATTGAAATCGAATTGGGCGTATTGCCACGCGCACATGGGTCTGCGTTGTTCACACGTGGCGAAACCCAGGCATTGGTGTCATTGACATTGGGCGGTGGCAAAGACGCGTTGCCATTGGAAACATTGGATGGTGGCGAAGAACGCGACTTTATTTTGAATTATAATTTCCCGGGATTTTCGGTTGGCGAAGCCAAGGGATTAAAGGCCCCGGGTCGTCGCGAAATTGGTCACGGTAATTTGGCGTGGCGCGCGGTTCACCCAATGATTCCGTCGCGCAGTGAATTTGATTATGTAATTCGTCTGTGTTCAGATATTTTGGAATCGAACGGTTCTTCGTCTATGGCGACGACATGTGGCGCGACATTGGCGATGATGGACGGTGGTGTCCCGATGAAGCGTCCGGTTGCGGGTATTGCGATGGGTTTGATTAAAGAAGGCGATGATTACGCAATATTGACCGATATTTTGGGCGACGAAGACCACCTTGGCGATATGGATTTCAAAGTGACCGGTACCGACCAGGGTATTACCGCGTTGCAAATGGATATTAAAATCACATCCATTACATTTGAAATCATGGAAAAGGCATTGGCCCAGGCCAAAGATGGTCGTATGCACATCTTGGGCAAGATAAAGGCGGCAATTGATAAACCGCGCGACCATGTATCCGAATATGCGCCGCAAATGTACACAATGCAAATCAACCCGGACAAAGTCCGCGAAGTGATAGGCAAGGGCGGTGTTGTGATCCAGGCCTTGACCCGTGACACCAACACAACCATTGATTTAGAAGACGATGGAACGGTGAAAATCTTGGCGGTGACACGCGAAGATGCCGATGCGGCAATTGCGCGTATCAAAGAAATTGTCGCCGAACCAGAGGTTGGACAAATCTATCCGGGGGTTGTGTCCGGCGTCAAAGATTTTGGAATCTTTGTAAAGATTATGAATGGGTTTGAATCCATGGTTCATATTTCTGAAATCACTGGCAAGCGTTTGGCGAAAATCGAAGACGCCAAATTAAAAGAAGGCGACGCAGTGTTTGTTAAATACCTTGGTATCGACAAACGCGGCAAAACCCGTATGTCTATGGTTGGAATCGACCAAAAGACCGGTGAAGAAAAAGAAGATAAATAAAAACATAAAATCCGGTCATTTGACCGGATTTTTTATCCCAATAAGTAAGGAAATAAAATGAATGTAATTCCAGGCGATAGACTTAAGTGGACGGATACCATGTGGGCGTATTATTTGGGGTGTTCAATTAATGAAATACCATTATATCGACAAATTTTATCTAAAAATTTTGTTGCGCGGGTTCGTCAATGTCCGGCAAACAGACGGTATATTTTTGAATTGTTTCAAAAGGTTGTGGGCCCAAAAGGACAGGGACGGATGCGTTATGTGTACTCTGATTGGTGTTATCAGTATAGTGACCCAGCAAAAGAAGTTCAAGTTGCAAATGAATATATTTCTAATATGGTATTCCGCGATGAAGTCGCTGCCCGGTTAAAAATACCAAAAAAATCGTTTCAAATGATGTTGATACGTGAAAAATAAAAAGGAAATAAAATGGATATGGAATCATTGATGGCCCAAGCGGGCGAATTACAGGCCAAGGTTGCCGCGGCCCAGGAAAAATTGGCGTCTATGCATGTCAAGGGATTGGCCGCCGGTGGCGCGTGCATTGTTGATATGTCGGGTAAATATGATATTGTGTCGGTGACGATAAACCCGAAAGTGTTAGAATCGGGTGTGTCGGCGGTGGAAGGCGCGGTTTTATCGGCATTTCGCGACGCGAAAGAAAAAGCGGACAAATTGATAGACGATGTTATGGCGGATGCGACGGCGGGTATGCCAATGCCGAATTAAAAAAATCTGGACAATCATAAAAATATAAATTATGATTGGTCGGCATTTGGGTGTTTAGCTCAGTTGGCTAGAGCATCTGCTTTACACGCAGAGGGTCAGGGGTTCAAGTCCCTTAACACCCACCAAAAATTGTTATCGCGCACAACAAAGTGCGCGATTAAAATTTTTGAGTGCCGCGCCGTATCGACTTAATCAAACGGATTTTCGGATTTATCGTATTCTATTGTAATTGGCAAATGTTCCCACTTTAACGCGGTTGCCAATCCGCGGCGCAGATACCGCGTATACGATTCCGGAATATCGGATGCGCCACCAACATTTATTGCAATTCTCATCGGGTGCCGCCCCACCATGCGCGCAAATTTTATCTTCATTGGGCGTTTAAGGCGCGACATCGGCGGTTGACGTGATTCAACCAATTCGCCAATGATTTTGTTTATCAAACTGGTTGGCGCGGTGGCATTGGAAATGTCCCATTGTTCATAAATCCGTTTGAACATGTTTTGCACGCCTGTCCCGGTTTCGGCGGAAATCGCCAAAATCATAGGCTTTATAATTTGATGGAAAGAATTTGTAAAATGATGTTTCAATTTCAACAATTTTTCATCGCGTAATTCTGGTTCAACCAAATCCCATTTATTAAGGGCCACGCATAAAATTTTACCCGCGTCATAAACGCGCGCCGCGATACCAAGTGCCTGGTTTTCAATATCGCGTGTGGCGTCCACAACCAAAATCACAACATCAGATTTTTCAATCGCGTCCAACGATTTTAACGCAGACAGTGTTTCGACATCGTCGCGCACATTTGATTTTCGGCGCAATCCCGCCGTGTCCATCAACAAAATATCGCGGCCATAGAATCGAACCGGAATTTTAACCGTGTCACGCGTGACGCCGGGTTCGTCTTTGACAATTTGCCGATTTTCACCCAACACACGATTCACCAGTGTTGATTTGCCGACATTTGGTTGTCCCAAAACCGCAATCTTTACCCGGCGTTCGGGTTCGTTTGCAACCGTGACGACCGGAACATTTTTTTCCAAAAATTCGTATATTTCATCAAATCCATTCTTGTGTTCGGCGGAAATCAGAACCGGTTCGCCAAACCCCAATTTATAGAATTCGTGTACATCACCTAAACGCCGATTCGATTCTGATTTGTTTACCAACAATAACACCGGCGCACGCGTTTTACGACGAACCAGGCGCGCCCAATCAATGTCTTCTGGTGTTAAACCCACGCGGCCATCAACCACAAACAACACGGCGTCCGACGACGATATTGCGTCCATTGCCATATCGGTTGAATCCGCCGCAATGCCGCGCCGTTCGTGTTCAAGTCCCGCCGTATCACACAATTCACAATCGGGACGCGTAATCATTTGGCCGCATATCGTGTCGCGTGTGACCCCCGGGCGGTCGTGGACAATTGCGTCCCGCGTCCCGGTCAGGGCGTTAAACAATGTCGATTTGCCGGTATTTGGTCGTCCGGCGATGGTTATTTTTGCCATGTCTTTTTTCCGTTGATTTTTTTTCATTATAAAGCAAAAATATAAATAATCAAATAAAGGACGCGCCATGATGAAAAAAATTAAAAAATGGTATAAATCCATTCGTGATGTTGTGATAAATCCACGGCGGTATTTTTCAAGAATCGTCGCCGATGGCGATATCGAAGAATCTATGTTAAAGGCATTCATATACGGTTTGATTGGCGGCCTGTTGGTGTTGGGAATGCGTTTAATTGGTGGCGCAACGATAACAATAAATTCTGTATTCACGGCGGTTGTCATCGTGCCGGTAATTGCGGTGGGGTTACTGTTTGTGGGTGGCGGCCTTATGATGTTGGTGTCGGAAATAACCGGTGGCGAACGCGATTGGGAAATTGCGATAAAAGGCTTGGCATCTATATTCTTTATTTATCCGGTGATATTGGTGTTGAATTCGTTGGCGTTTAATTGCACATCTATGTGGATAATAAGTATCATTGGTGACATATATGTTCTGTTTTTGTTTTATAATATTGCGTTGTATTGTATGCGCGGCCGGCGTGCGGCGGTGACGATTATTATCGGTATATTCGCGCTGTTTATGATAACGGTGTATTTAACAAATTATCATATCGGGTGGTTTTTGTTAAAGAATACCGGCGCGGCATTGTCGTGTTTGATATAAATTTTGATACAAGTACAGAATAAAAAACGCCCGAATGGGCGTTTTTTCACTAACCACTAATTTTTTCCCCGCTTTCGGCATTGAATTTTTCATCGCCGACAATAATGGTTTTGTTTTCATATTTTGGTATGCGTGATTTCTTGACGGCCGCGCGCCAATGAATTGCCCCGTCGCGCAACCGCACCGCGTCAATCATGTTTTCGGTGTCAACCACATAGGCAACCGTATCGGTGATGATAAACGGCTTTTCAACGCCAATATCGACGCACCACGTGGCGTTTCCGGTTGCAACCGATATTTTGCAAAACGCGTCACCCAAACCGCCCGCATAGACATATTTCCCGTGAATCTGAATCGGTGCAACGATATCCAAAACCGATGCGCCGCCGGTCATATTACTTTGGCGGTAAATGTCTGCGACCCAAACGATTTGACGATTGCGCGGGTTCACCTTGACCAATTCGCCGGTGGACAGGCCCGCATACACAAACCCGTCTTCACAGACCGGCGTCCGCGTGCCGGCAACCGAATTTCCCGTTGCAAACCCAGAAAATATTTTGCGCCCATCGTCCCATATTGTGTTGTCTGATTTTTGTGTATATGGGCAATCGGCAACGGTGGCAATATCAACATTTTCCGGCGCGTTTTCCACCGGGGTATTTAATATATTCAATGTTTTTGTATTAAATATATTGCTGCGTTCGCCCGGCAAAATTGGGTCATGTTTATCGCACGCGACCAATCCCAATGTGCACAGTAAAAATACAAGGCTTTTGCGCATAATTCTACCTTAACATTTCTGCATCAGAACGAATCACCGCCGGTACGTCTTTATCGTTCAGTATTTTATCCAACCATTTGTTTGCGGCCGCACGGTTTCCGTCGGCAACATACTTTTGTGCGATGGTCAAACACGCCGTGTAATAAAACGGCGAAGATTTTGTGTCCATCGGTGACAAGAATTCTTCGACCGCCGCCGCATCCATTTCATCGCCACGGATGCCGATTATATGCATGCGTGCCAAATCACGAAATTCGCGCGTATTTCCGTTCTTGACCAATTCGTCCAATTTTGCCACATCACCATCAATCAGGTACGCATTAAACATCGCCAAATCAGCGGTTGCGCCCGATGAATTTTTTGCGATACCCGCCAATGCCTTGGCATCGGTGTTCGCGATTGCAACCTCGTAATTTTCGGCGGTTGATATTTTTGCCGCGCGATGCGTCCGCACACCAATTTGAATTGCGGTGACGATAATCATAATTCCCAACGCGCCGGCAATCATATAACGGCCGTATTTTTTCAAAAACTGTTGAGTCTTTTCATTATTCACATCTTCCCATACTTCGCGATACAGGGCATCTTCTGCGTGTTCTTGGTATGTTTTTTGCGGGGTTTTGACCTTTTTATTTCTTTCCAGCATATTTGCCATAATGATTCTCCTGTTTTTAGTATTTTGGTACCCTTGATAATTTCTATTTTATTGCTATACTATAAACATAATGAAAAAACAAATCAAGAACGCATTAGTGACAAAATCTGGAACGGGTATATCGGTACCGACCTTTGGCGAAGACGCGTCATTGGCGGGCTATATCCGTGCGATATCGGAATTTCCGATACTTTCGGCCGAACAAGAATACGATTACGCGTCAAAATGGGTGCGCGATCATGACCAGGCGGCCGCCGAAAAATTGCTTGAAAGTCATTTGCGCCTTGTGGTGTCGGTGGCGTATGATTTTCGGAACTATGGTATTCCCGTCGGCGAATTGGTGGCAAGTGGTAATATGGGCCTTATGCAGGCATTACAGAAATTTGACCCCGAACGCGGTTTTCGGTTTTCTACATATGCGATGTTTTGGATTCGTGCGGAAATTTATGAAACAATTTTGAACAATTGGTCAATTGTAAAAATCGGCACATCTGCGAATCAAAAACGCGTTTTCTTTAACCTTTCGCGTGCGAAAAGGGCGCTGGGGATTATGGACGGAAACCTGTCGGATGCCCAGGCGGATAAAATCGCAGAATACCTTAGCGTGCCAACCGAAGATGTTAAACGCATGTCAACGCGTATGGTTGCGCGTGATTTATCGCTGAATGCGCCGGCGCGCACCACCGACCAAGAAGGTTCGGATATGCTGTCGAATATGGCGGATGGTGGCGACAGTATTATTGACAATGTCGAACGGCACGAAATGATGGTTCGTGGCGGGGCGTTGTTAAAAAAACACCTTGCGGCGTTGCCGGAACGCGACCGTGAAATATTGCGGGCGCGTCGCCTTGTTGAGCCCGCCGCAACATTAGAGGTTTTGGCAAAAAAATATAACATTTCACGCGAACGCGTACGCCAAATAGAAGAACGCGCATACAATAAATTGCGCGACGCGATTTTGGCGGATACAACGGGGAATCACAATGAAGAATAAAATATTGGTGGCGTCCATGGGCGCAATGTTCGTCGCACTTGGCGCGTCCAAGGGTTATGCGTTATCGTACCGTGCGGGCGATTTTAATTTTGCCATAACCGGATACGGAACCGCGGGCATCATAGAACCAAATTTTGAAAAGCCTGATTTTATTGGGGACTTTAATGCACGCGCCGCGATTACATATAACCCGAATGACAGTCATTCGTTTGGTGCGGTATATCGTATGGATGAAATCGCACTTTACGAAGACGATTGGTATCACGAGGCTTTTGGTTTCTGGCAATGGCGTGGCGTTGGACGCATTGAAATTGGTATGACCGATTCTGTGTCGCATAAATTGGGATTGGGTTTGCCGGACGCGGGCGGAATGCGATTGAATAATGATTCTTTGATTTATCGTAAAATGGGTGTTTCCGGTCCGGTGATTGCAAACCCAGAAATTACAAACGGGTCGGAAACCCCGCGTGTAAATTTGGTTGCGGCAACAAATCCGCGCGTGCAATACGGTGTGTCGGTTGCGGGATTTGGTGATGAATACGATTACAATATTGATGCCGGAATAAAAATAAAACATTCGGCGTCTAAAACCAAGTATGCTTTGTCTTTGGGTGCGTCGTTTATGAATCATCCGGATAATTTTTCCACCGATACATTTACGCCATCGGTCACCGCCGATTGGCGTGGACAATTATACGCCGGATTAAATATTCAATACAACAGTTGGATTTTCGGCCTAACGGGTCGTGCAATTTATGACCATGATGCAACGGGTCCGGCGGTTGATGGAATTGTTGCGGGCACCGGGGTCAGTTATGATTTATTAAACTATACAATGTCTTTGTCGTATTTGTTTTCTGATACCGGCATATGGGACAAGGATATAAAAGATTATGATGATCACACGGTTGTTGCGTCTTTCCGGTATAAATACAGTAAATTTATTGATGGTTGGACATCGGTTGGCATGTCGCGTGGGGAACCGTTTTTGGCCGCGGGCATCCGATTGACATTCTAGTTAAAAAAAGATTTAAGTATAAAAAACAAAAACCGCCGAATGGCGGTTTTGTTATGTTTGTATGTATGATTACTGTAATGCTTCGATAAGTTTCTGTAACCGGTCGGCGGTATCGGCATCGTTCAGTGATGTCGCAATCGCGTACGCAGATTCCAAATCTGTCTTGGCCGCCATCGAATTACCAATATTCAAATTCAACGCCGCAGATTTTTCAAAGTAATTCATAGCACGCATAGACAGGTCTTCTTTCTGTTCCATTGTTGTTGCGCCCTGAATCTGTTCAGAAATAACACGAATCGCCGATGTGTAATCATTTATCGCTTCGGCATAGCGACCTGTGGCGGTATATGCTTCGGCCCGTTCGGCATAAACCGACGGATTCACCGTGCCTTCGGGACGTGCCAACGAATTGGTATAGTCCGCAATCGCGCCTTCCCAATTTTTTGTCCAAAGGTTTAATTGGCCGCGTTTCGCATACAAATCGCGCAGTTGTAAAACATCATTCGGATTTGTCGCGTATGCCGCCAACGCATTATTTATATCGTTCATTGCCGATGCAAAATCTTCCAATCGCGTGTTCAACAATGCGCGGTCATAATACGCAATAGAATTCATTGCATCGATATTTAACACCGCATTAAAATCGTCCATCGCCGCGGTATAGTTTCCGTTCTGCATTGCGATTTCCCCACGCAGGATATACGCGTCAACCATATTTGCGTCGGCCGCAATCGCCGCGTTTAAATCATTGACGGCGGCATCGATATTACCGGCCAAAATCTCGCTTTTGCCGTGAGTGTAATAATCGGCGGCCCCCATCAATTGTTCTTCAACAACGACATCATCGTTTGCCGGCGTTGTTGTTTTATTGTTCAAATGTCCGCGACCCAAAATATAAAATGTCGCCGCGATAAAGAACAAAATTATAAACCAATAAACATAGATTGAAATTGACCAAGATGAAGCGGCACGTGGGCGTGCGGCCGTCTTGATATTCACGCCGCGTGCCGCGGCCACTTTGACTTGTGCTTTCTTTGTGGTTTTCTTTTTCATTCAAAACTCCCTTTCCTATGATTGGATTATAGAGAAGTTTTGACCAACGCGTCAATTGTTTTTTCATCCAATTCAATAATTTTTCCAGATGGAATATTTTTTATACTAACCGGGCCATACATAATTCGGTGTAATTTCCGCACCGGCAACCCACAGTGCCGCAACACAATGCGGATTTCGTTCTTTTTGCCTTCGGTCACCGTCACACGCAAACGACCATCGGGCATAATTTCTATATCCATTGGGCGATATTTTATTCCGTCGATTGTCACGCCGCGGCGCGCCCGGTCCAATTTAGACATATTATTACCCGCCACATCTGCAAGATATACACGCGGTATATTTGAATCTGGCATGGTCAGTTTTCGCGCCAACAACCCATCATTCGTCATCAACAATAAACCAGTTGTATTAAAATCCAACCGCCCGACATATTTAAGGTTCCGGTATTCTGGCGGCAAAATATCGTATATAGTATTGCGCCCACGCGGGTCACGTGTTGTTGTGACGGTTCCAATCGGTTTATGAAACGCATACAGTCTTGTGTCGTGCCGCTTTTCAACGGGTTGCCCATTTATTGTAATCGTATCGTTTTCATCGACAAAGTGCACCGGCGTTTTAACGATTGCGCCATTTACGGCAACCGCACCAGATGTAATCAACTGTTCTGCGCCGCGTCGTGAAGTCACCCCGGAATCAGCGATAAATTTTGCGATTCTTATTTTCATTTTATCATTTTCCCAATTGCAATTGCGGCGGCCAATTCCGCGCGCAGTATTGTTTTCCCCAACGACACGCGCACCGCGCCCGCATTATCCAGTGCCATAAATTCATTGTCGGAAAATCCGCCTTCGGGTCCAACCAGTATGCCGGTTATATTTTGCGGAATCGTGTTTTGTGATGTGTCACCGTATGCAAACCGTTCATCGGCAAAACAGATGTTTTTCAAATCCAGTTTTGCGAACGGTATCGGATTTAATATTTCGGGAACACTGTTGCGATTTGATTGTTCGGCGGCCTCGGTTGCTATTTTTTTCATGCGTTCCCAATTTATATGATGCGCGGTTGTATGGTCTGTGATAACCGGAACGATTTTATTGACGCCCATCTGGGTTGCCATATTTATTAAATCGTCGCTGTGTTTAATCGGTGCAAAGTAAAGTGTTATATTGTTTGACGGGTCAATGTGGTTTGTCTTATTGCCAATTATGATGTTTTTCCCATCGTCTGAAATATGTGCATTAAATTCGCATCCGCCACCAAAGGCCAAAAAATCATGTGTTCGCATAACATGCGTCAAATAGTGCGCCACCGATTTATCCGGTGTAATATTCATACCCGTTGCGATATTGTCGCCTATAAAGATTCTTGGAATATTTTTCATAAAAATTAAATTTCCATATTTATAATTGTTATTTTTTCTGATATAATCATAACACGATGGTTGAAAAGTTCAAGATTTTATCTGCGGGTCGCGACAGCAAGGGTTTGAATATATTCAAATCCAGTGCATACAAAGAACACGAACAAACCCCCATGGCCCAGGTTTTTTGGGCGCTGCGATGGTCGGTTGGCGTGTGGTTGATATGTGCGTTGGCATTCTGTGCGTCGTTTATTATTGAACATATTTGGCGATACGGTTGGTCACCCGCAACCGGTGATTGGATAAAAATATACTTGTCCAATATGGTGACCAGTGGCGGCATGTCGGTTATCGCGGGTATTCCTGATTGGATTATTCGTTGCGTTATGCATCCAGATTTTGCGTGCATTGTGCCGATTATACCGTTTATTGCATATTTCTTGTTGACCGACGATACATTAAAGGGTGAATTTAATCCGCATGGTAAAGATAAATTTGATAAAAAATCTTCGCGTGAGGCAAACGAGGCCGATGTCAAAGCGATGGGGCTGTTTAATGGTTTTATGATGGTTTTGGGTTATTTCAAGAAAAAACCACTAAAATTGCCGAAAACAACGTCTGTTTTGTGTTTGGCGCCCCCCGGGACCGGTAAAACCGAAGGTATCGTGTTGCCTACAATTTTTGACTGTACCGGTGTTTCAATGATTATCAACGACCCGAAACCCGAATTGGATCAAAAATCCAGTGCGTATCGTGCGGCCAATGTTGGCCCTGTGTTCATTATGGATTGGGGCGGACAAGACGAACCAGACAAGGGTATTTATTACCCGTCGTGGAATCCCCTGTCGCCGGGCCATATTCCGTTCAGCACCGAACAACGCGAATTGTATGTGGACTATATTTGTGATGTTTTGGTCCCCGATGCAGTAGGCAGCAGTGCCGACCCACACTGGACCCAATCAGGGCGTGCGGGATTGGCCGGGTTTATACAATTCATTGTATCAAAAATTGAACGTGCCAAGGCGGACGATTATTTCTATGCGCGTCTGCAATCTGGCGAATTTGATGCCGAAGATGCCGCCGTGTTATCAGATTACTATTTTTCAATGGTAAACGACCCAAACGCGTTTGCGGCGATGGGCCTTATAAAAAAGGGTGAATTAAATGCAATGAACTATGTGCATATTGGCACATGGGCAAATATTCCTTCGGCCTGGTTGGGTAAAGAGGCATCGTTTTCTATGATGCTTGATTGGATTACCGAGGCGCAAATTGCCGTTGCCAACGATTTGGCGGAACGCCAGCGTCAAGGCGACCAAAGTGTTATGATGGCGGACCCAATGAAAGATTGGTTGGAATCAGCGGTCAATGAATGTCGTATGTTTGCGTATTCAAATCGTGCGGTGGCGGAACTTACCAAATTGGCGAATACACCGTCAACCGAACGCGGGTCAATTTTATCGACTATTTTAACCGGCCTTGCGATATTCCGAAATGCGGCGGTGCGCAATCGGACATCTCATTCAGATTTTCACTTTGCCGACATGCGCGGAATGATTGACCCGCGCGATGGTAAAATGAAGCCGGTCACGGTTTACCTGTCCATCAACATGGTTGATGCCAAGGCGTTAAATCCAATTACCGCAATGTTTGTTGAAACCATGTCAAACTTCTTGTTGGCAAATCCACCGGAACACGTGGGGCGCAGTGGTGAAAAGATGGGACCGTATCCGGTGTTATTCTTGCTTGATGAAATGCCGAAAATGCAAAAAATGCAGGCGGTTATCCAGGGACCCGATGTTGGCCGTGGTCAACAAATTTCATACCTGTTCATCGGCCAGGATTTGCACCAGATTGCCGAAAAATACGGTCAAGACGCGTCCAAAACCGTTATATCAACAACCGCGGCCAAGGTTATTTTGCGTCAAAACGATTTGGAAACCGCAAGGCAATTTTCTGAAATGATTGGGACAAAAATCACAATGAAAAAAGAAAAGGGTGCCGACGGCAAAGAGGTCGAGGTTCCAAAGGAAGAACCGCTGTTCAGCCCATACGATATTATGAAATTAAAATTTGGGGAAGGATTGATTTTATACGAAGGGTGGTATCATCGACCAATCAAGGCGGAAATAAAAATGTCGTTCAATGACCCGCGTTTGTCGGGCTATGTGAAAATGGGGCGGTCTTCGCCGTTGCCGGAATTCCTTATACCGATGCATCATGCGATTTTGGAATACAGTGGCAATCCGCGGTATTATAATCCGCAAACAAATGAATTGATTGAATTGGCACCTGTGGTAAAATAGGGTCAAATGTTAAAACCAATACGATTTTTTGTTGTTTGTTTTTTGCTTGCCGGTTGCAGCGCGGCGGTTGAATCGCGCCTTGATTCGGTGCGGGCGGGTTATATGACTGCGCCTGTGTCTGCAACCGATTTAGAAGACAAAAATAACCTTGATTTACTGATTACGGCGGATACATTGTTTCACTATGATGATTATGCCGGTGCGGATGCGGCATATGAAATATTTAATCGCAAAAATCCCGGTATTCAAACCCGTGGCGACACATTGCGGGAAATTTCCACACTGGCATTTGGCGCAAACGCGAATGATTATCGTCCATATATGATGGATTCGCTGTTTGTGTCGTATTATCAATTGTGGGCGGCGTTGGCAACGGGACGCAAAGACGATGCGCGTGTGATTATAAATCAATCGTATGCCCGGCAAACCGATATGTCCCGCGAATATGAAAAATTGATAGAATCTAACAAGAAATCATTGGCGGAAAATTCTGAATTGGCGACGCGGTTGTACGATGACAATGCCCATTGGGCGGCGTATCGTGATATTATGAATCCGGCATTGATGTATTTGTCGGGTATATATTTCCTGGACGCGGGTGAATTTAGTGATGCCGAAACATATCTGTCGCGGGCGAATGGTATGATGCCAAATAATTCGTTTATTAAACAAGATTTGAAATTGGCGGAATCAAAAACGCGCCCGCAAAATACGGTGTGGGTGTTTATCGAAGACGGATTTGCGCCGAAACTTACCGAACGGCGAATAACACTTCCGTTTTTTATCGATGGTGGCATGGTGCCGATGACGATTGCAACAACCGAACCAAATTTCTTGCCGAATTTTATGGCCATAGATGGCGCGCAAAAATTGGCGGATGTTGACGCGATGTTTATGACGGAATATGGGGAATATAAAATAAACGAATCATTGCGTGCGGTGGCGGCGTCGGCGTCGCGCACGGCATTGCAATCGGTAATGTATAATTCAAATTCTAAAAATGCGGGATGGATGGGTTTAATGTCCACGATTTATTCAGAATTCACAACCAGTGCCGATGTTCGCACATGGGCGACATTGCCGAAAACGATATCTGTTATACGCGTTGCAAATAACAAAAGTGGCTTGATTGAATTGCGCGCACATGGTAATGTTATAGAACGGGTATCGGTTCCAACATTTGGCAACCATTTGGTATATGTGCGTATTGGGCCGAACGATACGGATATCAAGGTTATAACATTAAAAAAATAGAAACAAAAAACAAAAGGGGAAAATATGAAAAAACTTTTACCGATTGCGTTGTGTGCCGTGCTTGCGGGGTGTGGTGAAACAACGGTTGTTGATTTAAACAATGCGGACGAAGTCGCCGCCATGCAAAATGTTATGGAATTAGAATATCGCGATTGGACATCGGTTGCGGAAAAAATGACCAAGTCTATGTTGGCAAGTGGCGCGTTTTCGCGTGTAAAAAATCCGGTTATTGCGATGGGCAATATTAAAAATGATACAATGCAACGTTTTGACACCGATATTTTGACCAAAAAGATTCGTAAAACATTGTTGAATTCTGGCCGTGCCCAGGTCACAACCGGGTTTGAAAATTTCCGCCCGGCCGAAGATTCTACAACATACGCGGTGCGTGAAACGCGTGGAAACGAAGAATACGATGCGTCAACAATTGTGGGCAAAGGCACATTGGTTGCGCCAAATGTATCATTGACGGGAAAAATGTTGCAACGCAATTTGAAATTGCGCTCTGGGTGGTTTTCGTCCGTGGACACACGCGTAGAATATTACCTGCAATTGACATTGTCGGATGTTAAAACCGGCCTTGCCCTGTGGGAAGACGAACAACCGATTGTCAAAGAAGGCGACCATGCACCAACATGGTAAATCGGAATTTTAACCAATTGGCATACCCCCAATTCGGGGGTATGTTTTAACAGAAATGAAAAGTATAACGAAAATGAAAAAACAAGAACCGGTTTGGGCGTCGCTGGTATTGGGAATGCATGACGCATTGGTATCAACACTGGGGTTGATTACCGGGTTGGTATTTGCCAATGCGACGCAGTATATAATTGTTCTAACGGGCCTTATTGCGGCGGCATCGGCGGGTCTGTCGATGACGGCGTCGGAATACCTTTCGCAAAAGGCGGGCGGTAATTCGCGCAACGCATTGTGGCGTGGCATAATGACGGGCGTTGCGTATATGTTCAGTGCGTTTATGTTATTGGTTCCGTTTATATTTATCGAAAATTCGTTTATCGCGATTACAATGACCTTTGTTGTTGGTGTGTCGATAATATTTATGTTTAATTATTTGCGTTCTGTGTTGATGGGTGTGCGCCTTTGGCCATCGTTTATCGAGATGTTGATAATCTGTGCGATAGTGACCTTTGTTGCGTTTGCGATTGGCGAATGCGCAAAAATATTTTTCGGGATAGTGATATAATTATATTGTTTTCATTTCACAATTTTTATGATATAATACCATTGAATCCAAGAGATTGGTTTCGGGGGCTGTCCTAGGCCCAGACTATCCGGTGCGAAAGCATCGTAATTTGATGTTTCCGGTGCTTTTTGCGCCGTCATCATCCCCAGCATTGGGTTGGGGAGCCGTTTGCCGCAAGGCGCGGAATCACCGATAGTCTGATTAGGAACTCCCCGACCACCGATTTCTTTGGTGGTTTGTTTTTACCATCAAAGGGGGAAAAATAATGAAAACTATAAAATTTATATCCGTGAGCATCTTGTTGGGTCAATGCGCGTTCGGTGCTGCATTTGGGGACGATTTGTCGGTACAAATCCAGGCCACGCGTTCGGCATGTTCGGGAATATCGGATGCCATGACAAATTTAAAAAAGATGGCGGGCATAAACACGGCGGTCACGGCGGTTGGAACAGTGACGGGTGGTGTCGCACTGGGCACCGGAATTGCCAAAGCGTCCGTAGACCGTGAATTGGAAGCATTGATTGAAAAAGTTAAAAAATTGATTGATGAAAAGTCGAAAATCCCTGTAGAAAAAATTGATATCGAAAACCGCAGTGAATTTGATAACCAACTGATGGAAATAAGCGGCTCTATTTCTTCTACAAATGAAAAAATATCACAATTAGAACAAAAATCAAAAACGTTGGGCAATGTGCGCACCGGGACATTGGCAACAACGGCGGTGGTGGATACGGCGGGCACAATTATTGCCGTAAAAAATCAAGTCGATGATGATTTGCAATCGCGCATAGATAACTGTGTGGCCCAGGTGAAAAAATTACAAACCGCAAAAGCATCGGCCCAGGTCGCCGAAACCGCGGATTCCGCAGATATATCCAAGGCCACCCAGATTATAAGTGCGTGTCGCGATTGGGAATATGTAAATTTAACCGATATAAATAAAAAGGCGCGTGGTGCCGCGATATCCAGTGGTACCGGTGCCGCATTGGCGGTTGTGGGGACAATAACATCGGCATCTGCAAATTCGTCGACAGTGCGTAGCGGTGAAAATAAAGATAAAGAAAAAAATCTAAATACCGCATCAAATGTTTTGGCGGGCGGTGCCACGGGGGCATCCGCGGTTGCGACAATATTTAACGCGACACAAATTGGTGCAATAAAAAAGGCGGTTGCAACGGCCGACAAGTGCGAGGAGGCGCTGAACTAACATGAGAAAGATATTACTTGGTTCTATTTTAATTTCTACTTCTGCATTGGCATTAGGTATAGATATAAACACAAAAATAAAATGGAATTCGATTGTGGTTGTTGCGGCCGCTCATGATGTCGGTTTAGAAGCAGAAAACAATACGCACCCCGAAGTATCATCGACATATTACAGAATACTTGGAGATTTATTGGAACGAGAAACATTTTCTGTTGCTGATGCTGTTTCGGTATGCAATAAAGAGTGCAAAAAATCACAGTTTTTAAAAGAAGGACGTGGTCAGAGTGGTAAAAAATGTCCAGAAATATGCAAAAGTTTTGGAAACGCTCTGATAGAAGAAAATAATAAAAAAACAGATAGTGTAGATATGGGTCCAATGAACAATACAAGAGGATATAGTCCAGCAGGTAGGGTTTATGATAAAAATAAAAAGTTTTATGCTCTGCAAGATGCTGCCAGTGTACACAATTTGGATTATGACGATGTCGAAAAAGGTCGGTGGAATAAAGAAAAATGTACTTGGAAATTGTTTGAATTTGATACAAATAAGCAGATAGGTGTATGTGATAATTATCGTGAATCCAGGTCTCACAATGATTTATTTGGTAGTGCAGATTTTAAGATTACGGACCAAAGATATAAAGATGCCAAATTTTCGTTGGAGTGTTCTGCTTTTATTGGTCATGATTTAGAAGGTACAATAACTGAAACAGTCTGCACTTTGGATGTAAAAAATGCGCCACAAAAAACATTAAAATATTGTGAACCAATTACCATGAGTAACGGGGAAGAAGTGAAAAACTGTAAACCGACTGGTAATTACATTATAGACGGAACATCTAGATTTTCAGACAATAATGATTGTATTTATCATTGTCAATCATATGCAAATAATTATAATTGCAAAATAAAATCTGTTACGTATGCTGAAGAACTTCCAATAGACGGCATATATGAAGATAGGGATGCCAGAACAGGTGAAACCTTTCGTTATATCCTTAAAAGTAATCATCCTGATTGTATGTGCAATGCTTCTGAAGAGTATTACAAAGCAAGATTTTCAGAATGCAAATTACCATATCATACTAAAATTACATTACAATATCATTGGGGACCGGAAGAAGGATATATAGATTATAACACAAACACGAAATTTATAGAGTATACCCCATCCAAAAACTGAATATAAACCGCCCGCGAAATGCGGGCGGTTCACTAACCACTAACCACTAACACTAACCACTATCACTAAATCACCGGGTCGTTGTCCAACATTGCGGAAAATGTTGCGCATGCCACGCGTTTGCCGTTCACAAACGCCATGCCGTTAAATTTATGCAGTTTCATTTTCGCACCAATTTCTTCAATATGTAATTCCAGTGTATCCCCCGGAACAACCATGTGTGTAAATTTGGCGTTTTCAATCGTCACAAAGTATCCCAATGCGCGCCCGCCATTATTCCCAATCGCGTTAAGGATTGTAAAACACGCGGTTTGGGCCAATGCCTCGATAATCAAGACGCCCGGCATAATCGGCTTGGCCGGAAAATGCCCCTTGCACCAAAATTCATTATTTGTAATGTGTTTAATTCCAACCGCGGTTTTGTCCGTAAATTCACGAATTTCATCAACCAGGCGCATATCGCCCCTGTGCGGAATTACCGCTTCTATTCCTTTGGTATCAACCATTTTTACCCCCTGATTATCAATCGTTGTTTACATGTTTTTTAATCCACGCATAGTGGCGCAAGAATTCCGTTCCCGGTCCCGCCGGATAACCCATATGCTTTGCACCGTCCGGCACATCGCGGAAAACACCACTGTTTGCGCCAACCTCGGCATCGTTTCCGATTTTAACACCGTTTGCAATACCCACATGCCCGGCCAATAACGCACGGTCGCCAATCTTGACACCGCCGGCGATACCAACACCTCCCGCCAAGAAACATTCGCGCCCGATGACAACACCATGTGCAATCTGGCACAGGTTATCAATTTTCGTCCCGTCACCAACCATTGTATCGGTCAATGCACCCCGGTCGATACAGGAATTTGCGCCCACCGACACGCGGTCACCCAAAACCACGCGCCCAACATGCGGAATGAATACATTATGACCATCTTGGCGCGTGTATCCAAAACCGTCTTTACCAATAGAGGCTCCGTTATGAATCACGCATTCTGCGCCGATGGTGGTGTTTTCAATATGTGCGCCCGAATGAATAACGGTTCCGCGCCCAATTGTCACATTGCGTCCGATATACGCGTTTGGGTATATTTTCACATCCGCCTCGATCACCGCGCCGCGTTCAATTGTCGCAAATTGTCCGATATATACACTGCGCCGATTGCGAAAGAATACGCCACGTTCGATATGTGCGTCCGCCGACACGCCACGCCGTGGGGGTTCGCGATATATTTCGCCCAACACTTTGACAATTTCACCGCGCGGACTTGCACATATCAACAGTGTTGCGCCATTTGGTGCGTGCGATGCCATTTCGGGTTGCACCAATATCACCGATGCGCGCGTTTTTTCCAAAACGGCAACGGGCAATATTTTGAATGCGTTACTGTTCTGTTCGGTGGAATAGAACGCAACATCGCCCGGCCGTGCGTCGGCGATTGGTGCGATGCCACTTATCACCGTGTCCGGATTCCCGCGTAATTCCAAACCAAACTTTTTGGCCAATTCGCCGGCGGTCATTTTGACGCCGCGTGGCCCCAACCAAGATTTAATAATTTTTAACATACCGGCATTATAATAGAAAAAAAATAAAAGAAAAGTGTAAATTATATTTGCCTTGAATTTTGATATTGGTTTGCTATTCTTTTTCGCAAAGGAAGATAATATGGATACCAATTACACGGTTTTGGCGCGCAAGTATCGCAGTCAAGATTTTCAATCACTTATAGGCCAGGATGTTTTGGTTAAAACATTGACCACCGCAATCAAGACCGGGCGCATTGCGCACGCATATATTTTTACCGGCATTCGCGGAACGGGTAAAACCAGTACGGCGCGTATTCTGGCCAAGGCGTTAAATTGCCTGTCGTCGGACGGGCCGACCGCGACCCCATGTGGCAAATGTGATAATTGTCGTGCGATTGCCGCCGGTCAACATATTGATGTTTTGGAAATCGACGCCGCGTCACATACTGGTGTTGACAATATGCGTGAAATTTTGGATGCGGCGCAATATCGTCCAACAAATGGCCGGTACAAGGTTTATATTATCGACGAAGTCCACATGTTATCAACAAGTGCGTTTAACGCATTGTTAAAAACATTGGAAGAACCGCCGGCACATGTAATCTTTATTTTGGCAACCACCGAAATACGCAAGGTTCCGGTGACTATTTTATCACGGTGCCAACGTTTTGATTTGGTGCGTGTTCCGGTTGAAACCTTAAAAAAACATTTTGCCTGGATTGCGGAACAAGAAAAAGTAGAATTATCTGATGCGGCAAATGAATTGCTGGCGCGGGCGGCGGACGGTTCGGTTCGTGATGGCCTGTCCCTGCTTGACCAGGCGATTGCCCAAACCGGCGGTCATGTTGATGAATCGGCGGTTATGGATATGTTAAAGCGTGCCGACCGCGGCGTTGTTGTTGATTTTATGCAGACCATTTTATCGGGAAATGTTTCGGCGGCACTTGCCCGGGCGGACGAAATTTATACCAACGGCGCAGATTTATCTATGCTGTTGACAGATATGATGGAATGGACGCATTGGGCGACGCGTATGCATCCGGTTTTGCGTGCGAATGTCGGGGACAGTATTCCATACACGGCGGACCAACGCGAACGCATAAACGAAATAAATAAACATGTGTCGTTGAACACACTTTCCCGCCTGTGGCAGGTAATGGTTGCGTCGGTTGGCGAAATGGCGGCGGCGGCGAATCAAAAACAATGCTTTGATATGTTGGTAATTCGTTTGATGCATATTGCCGATATGCCGTCGGTTCCGGAAATATTGAAACAGAACGCCGATACCGCACATCACGCCGCGCCGGTTGCATCCACGCCCGCACCGACACCGAATACACCACAAACGATAGAGATAAAATCGGCCGCAGAATTGGCGGACGCGTTATCGGCGGCGCGTGAAATGATGCTCTATTCATATTTCACAAAGAATATAGAGGTCACAGGTTTATCAGACCACAAAATTTCATACTTTGACCGTGGCAACGATTCGGAATTTCAACAAAAATTGGTTTTATGGCTGAATACAAAAACCGGTGCAAAATGGGAACTGAATAAAATCGAAGAATCACACCAAAACAAAACCGTGCGCGAACAAATTCGGACCGAGGCGGAATCTGACCCAATGGTTGCGGACGCAATGTCTTTGTTCGAAGGTGCAGAAATCGTGGGAATTTCAAAACAATAAAAACAAATGGGGGGAAAATAATATGAGAAATGAATCGGGGCGTTCACTTATTGAAATTATTGGCGTGTTGGCGATAACTGCCGTTATGACTGCGTCGGCGGTTGGCATATATAATTCGATTCGGCATAACCAAAAAAACACTATTGCGGCCGCCGAATTGCGGGAACTTGCCAAGAATACAAAATTACTTATGGAAATGCGTGGCGATTACAGTGGTGTTTCGGTTGACTATTTGGTCAAGGCGGGCGCATTAAAATCACCAAACCCACCGATTGGCAAATCGTGGTCGGTGAATGTCGGTGTTGACGTGACAAGTTTTTCAATTGATTTAGTTGGCCTTTCGCGTGGGGAATGCGAATTTTTTGCAACGGCGTTGCCGAATTGGGCGTCCGATATGTTTGTGAACGGGTATCGCGTGGAAGATTCGGTAAATTGTTTTGCAAGTTCGGAAAACAACATTTCTTTTGTCGTGCGATAATATGAAAAAAATATTGATTGGAATTTTTACCGCCCTTATGACTGCATGCGTACCGTATGCAAGTCCCGAACGCGCCACATGGAAAACATACCTTTATGGTGCAAGCTTTACCGATATGAACGATGTATCTATGTCGGCCAAAAAACCGATATTGTTGGGTGATGGTGGGCGCACAGTCACAGATGCAACAATAAAAAATCCAGAATTAGAATATGGCGATGCGGCACTAAACGAATCGGCAATGTATTTTGGGTATATGGCGGAATTGGAATCAAAACTTTATGACGCGTTGCGCCGGCCGGGAATGTCGGTTCAACGCGTCGGCACAGATGTTTTGGTAATATTGGTGCGTGACGCAATTATGGAATTAAACGCGCCCGAAATATCATCCGTTGGCGATGACAATTTGAAAACAATTGCGCGCATACTTAAACAATATGACGCAACATTTATTGAAATTGCGGGTTATACCGATTCTATGCGTGACGCGAACGCGGCGCGTGCATTTTCAACCGATATGGCGGAACGCACGGCGGTATATTTTGCGCGTCATGGATTGCGCCCGTCGCGCATGTTTATTGTTGGACGTGGTGCGGCGCGCCCGATTGCGGCCCAAGATGAATGGGGTCGCCTTACCAACCGTCGGGTTGAATTGCGCATTTCACCGGTTCGATAAATACCGATAACTTTCTCTTTTATTTTTTAAAAAATATTGCTATACTGACGGCGTCAACAAAAAACAAAAGGATGGAAAACATGACAGATACAAAGAAAACAAACGGTTCTACACCAAAAAATTATGTAAGATATGGCATCATTGCGGCGATTGTTATCGCGGTCGCGTTGATTGGTGTTTTTGCACTGCGCGGGTGCAGTGGCGAAAAAACAATCAGTGCCGATGACGCAATAAGTGAAGTTTCACCCGATGCGGTGAACGGCGCAGACCTGCGTATGGCGGTTGTTCGTATGGATGCGATTCAAACGGACGCGGCCGCATTGAAAGATTTGCGCAAACAAAAAGAAAACTATGAAAACAAATTGCGCGCAGAATTGGAAAAACAACAAAAGGCATTGGAAAAAGAAAAGGCAGAAATCGAAAAATCCCAAGATGTTTTGTCGCGTGACGCCCTGCAACGCCGCGTTGTAGAATATCAAGGCAAGGTCACAAAATTGCAACGCGATTTGACCGAACGCGCACAATCGATTGACGCGTCGTTCCAAAAGGCCTTGGCGAAAATCCAAGAAAATCACTTGGACCCGATTATAGAAGCGATAATTGCTAAAAAGAATTTGTCTTTGGTAATTGATGGTCGTTTTGCGCGCACGGGTGGGAATGTTGCGAACCTTGATATCACGAACGATGTTATCAACGCGCTGAATAAAAAGGTATCATCGGTTAAAATGGAAACCCCAAAAGGATTCTAAGGATTATCGATATTTTGGTTTGTTTAAACCCGCGGATTCCGCGGGTTTTTTACTAACCACTAACACTAGCCACTAACCACTAATTCAGATTTGTTAAAAATTCTGGGAATGGGTTTTCTTCTTCCTCTTCTTCCGTTGGGGTGGCGCCATTTGTTGTGTCACCTGTGGGAATATCAACCGGTGTTTTATCCTTGGGGTCACGGGTAGAATCAATCTTGCTCTGTTCTTCGTTCACAATGCGGCCGTAATGTTCGGCGGCCTGTAATAACCGTTCGCGTTCGATTTCATCTGTGGCCTGGCGTGCCTGGTCCATGTATTGTTTGCGTTTTTGCCGCCATTTGTGACAGCGTTGAATCATCATACCCACGGCCGATTGATTTTTTTTATTTTGCATTTTCTTTCTTTTGTTTTATGGAAATAAACCTTGAACAAATCATTCGAATTGTTCCAATCAAGTAATTAAATTCTAAAACATCTTAAAACCAATTGCAATATTTTTTTTAGGTTGCTATGATTTCCCAAAAGGGGGGCTTTTTTCGTGCAATCGCAACGCGGGAACTTTTTATTACAGGCACTTCTTGCACTGACCTTGGTGTTTGCGTTTATACCGTTTTTTGCGCGTCGCCTTGCGCTGCGTGATATTGGGGCGCAAATGTATGCCACCACGCGCCAGGTTGATTCTGCGCGCACCGCCGCCCGAATATTTATTCGTGAAAATGCGGATTCCTTGCCCTATGACCGCAGTATTATTTCCGGGGAAAATTTTTCTGATATGTTGGAACCGTATGGTTTGCCATTGGGGTTTGTTCCGCGCACGGCGTTGGGGCAAAATATTATTTTAATAATCGATAAATCAAATACAGAAATTTCGGCGGTATTGCGTTTGCGTGGTGGGAATTTAAGCACTCTGCAACGTGCCGAATTGGCGCGGCGTATTGGGTTCTTTGCGGTGTATGATGAACAAAGCCCCATGGGCGACATAGACATCGGTATTCAATTGGCGGACATGTATTCTGATGTTGTGCGACGCAATGATAAAAACCCGGATGCATCGGGATTCTTGACCGATTTAGACATGGGGGGCTTTCGTTTTGACAACGCGGCGAACATGTTGGCGTCCCGCGCAACATTCGACAGTGCCGATATAACAACATTGACCATATCGGGAACCGAATCGGGCCGCAAAGAACGCAGCAATATCGCGCAAATCAAGACCGACAAAACCGTGTTTCAAACCGGCGCGGGCGAATCGGCACTGTCGTTGACACGCGGGACATTAAATATGGATACATTGGTCGGACGCACGGTTTCGAAATTTGGTGACACGGGCAATATGACCTTTGTTGATGCGGCGGTTGATACATTTGATATGGTCGCGGGGCGCACCGGATTTGCCGGCCCGGAAAAGTGGAATGTTGGTGGTGATGTCGTGACAAGTCGTATTACATTTAGCGTTGAACGATTGGATGTGAATTCTTTTATAAATGTGACGCGCGGTCAAGATGTGTTCGTTGATTCGAACACACTTACATACAGCAGTACCAGTGGCATCGACACAGATTATATTTATGCGTCGAATATAACCCTGCGGGACCAGACATCGGACGGGCTTAGTCGTGGGGCCGATGGGGCGGCGATTTTGGACATTCGGCCGGCGGGAACATCACTGTTGCCGGACGCGTTGGTTGATACGATAAACAATGGCGCGTTTTCAATTATTGCGAATCCGAACCAAAACGATGATAAAACGGTCGATTGTAAATCAATTATTTCTGGGCTTGGAAATACATATAATCAAAAATCTTTGGCCCAGTATATCGTTTGCCAATATGTATTCTGGCAACGATTGGAACACAGAATTGATATAAAACAATGTTTAATCGGGGGCGGCAGTGATTGCAAATAGGTTAAGAATTTTTGCATATAAATCTGAATGCGTGGCGCAACGCGGCGGCGGCCTTGTCGAAGTTTTATTGGCAATGGTAATTATTGCGATTGCCGCGCCATTTACATATTCTATGATTGCGGAAACAACGCATACCATGCACAATATGGCGATTGCGAATGATATTATAAGTTTGCGTGACGGCATATTAAATTTCGTGCGAATAAATCAAGACCTTTGGCCGGCCAGTGCCCAGATACAAATGTCGCGCGAAGAATTGTCAGAATTTTCCGATTCCATATCAACCGGGTTCATAGATAAATACACCGTGCGTGGCGGCACGATTATAGATGTGTATCTTGGGTTTGATTTTCAAATGCCGGCGCGTCGTGTTGCGCAAATTGCGAATAATATCGGTGTTGACGCGGCGGTTGTTGGGCCGGACGGCATCGCGTATGGTGATTCTTGGGCGGTGACCGCGCCGGGATTCAAGGGTGGAAATTTGGTATATAAAATCACACGAAATTTATCAGATGTTGATACATCGCGATTTTTACATCGCGGGTCTTCGGGCGAAGACGATTTAAATGTTATGATGCGTGATTTAAATATGGGTGGTCACGATGTGTACAATATTGGCGGGGTTGTTGGAAAATCTGTGCGCGTGCGGAATTTAGACGCGACATTTGTGAATGCCGATATTGTGAATGCGCGCAATGTATATTTTTCATCGGGTGCAAATATGAATGCCGATAATGTCAAGATTGGAACAATGCGCGTATCCGGTGACATAAACGGGTTCAGGAATATCAACGCGAAAACATTAAATGGGTCTTCGTTTAATGTAAACGGGCATATTATTGCCGACCGCGCAACGATAAATAAATCGGTAAATATCGGTCGACGGTTTTCATTAAAATCTTCATCGTTAAAAACAATAAGTGGCTTTACCGGTATCACCGCCGGGACGGTTTATACGCCGTATATTTTGACGCGCGAAATAATCTTTTATGAAAATTTTGGATTGACGGTATCGGGTGAATTATTGGTGTCAACAAATTCACCAATAAAGTTTGGTTCATGGTCTTTCCCATCGACAAATCCGCCGTCTTTTGCGTCACTAACATTGGCGCGCGGCGGCATTCCGCCCGTTCCAAACAAAGATGAATTTGGTGATTTAATAATGAATGGATGGATGGAAAAATGAAAAATATGTCGCGAATTTTTTCATTGCGTAATCGATGCCGCGGAACGGTTCTAATAGAATTTTTGTTGACCATCGCGTTGGCGGGGACACTTATGCCGTTTGTATATGGATATCAAAATCGTGCGGTTGTGCGCGCCGAAAATGTTCGTATAACGCGTCACATGCAACAAATACAGTCTGTGTTGGAAAAATATATTGTTGAACACAAAGATGAAATGTTAAAGACCGTGGGTCGCAATATCATACGGATAAAGATGTCTGATTTAACGGACTATGGTCTGGACCCGGAATTTGTTCGTGTGAATTCCGATAAATACCAATTGCGAATATTAAAGTCCAATGACTTTGGGGACCAGGCAACACTCCAGGGTGTAATTGTGTTGGCGGATTCTGAAATCACACCTATGCGCACGCGCGAAATCGTATCAATGGGTGATGACAAGATTGGTTTTGTTGATGGCACACGTGCATACGGCGGTTTTGGAACATGGCGTATGGATACGGCGGATTTGGGCATAGACGCAACATCCGGCATTGTGCAAACAACATCTATAAATCGTGATAATTCACTTTACCTGTGGCGTGTGCCATCCGACGGCGCAACCGATGCGACAATGTTGTCGGCATTAAACCTTGGTGGGCGTGATATAGTCAATACTTCGTTTGTAAATGGCGCGGGTTTATCTTTGAATGAATCGTTGACGGTTGGGACAATCGGCGTCAATGATTTGATATTTAAAAATCGCACAACAATTGACACGGCGTTTACCACCGCAACCGCGATAGTATCTGGGGCGATGTCAGGCGATTCAAAAAATATATCTGTGTCGGGTTTATTTAACCTTGCGGAATCGGCCAAGGCGTCTTCGTTCACGGCGGATAATTTGTGGGTGAATAATTTGACGCTTGCGGGGCTTTCCACACCATCGGGTGCGGCGGCGACATTGCGTTCGAATGGTTCGCTTGATATGACCGAAGGCCGCATAAGTGCGTTATTTGTATCGGTTGGCTTTACCGGGTCGGTCACATCGCGTTTGAATGTAAAATCCAAGATTGTTGATTCGGTCAACCAAGATTTTTATTGGGATGTCGGCGCCAAGGTTGCGAATCTTGTTGATATAAATTCCCCGACATTATCGGATATGGCGGTGCGCACATTGCGTCGTGAATCTGTGTCTGGGTCAACCGCGACGCGCGTGTTTTCGTCGGTCGCATCGAACAAGAACGCAACGGTTGGCGATTATCTAAATGCGCTGCGTGAAATATCGAACGCCGTGCGTGCAAAATATCAAATGTTGAATTTGCAATAAATTGTGGTATAAAGGATATTGAAATGAAAATAAAATGTGAAGTTTGTAAAACAGAATATTCAATTCCTGATGGCCCATCGGGGCGCGTAAAATGTGCGGTGTGTGGAAATGTATGGAATGTTTCGCGCACATCGCGTCGTGGGGTACTTATGGTGTTTTTGGCGTCGTTGTGTGCGTTGTTGGCGGCGACGATTTTTGCGGTGGCGGTTATTGTGTCTTCGCGTCGCGACAACCCAGAATTGCGTCCATTGGTTGCGACGATAACGAATGTTTCAACGGTGACCGACGATAATGGCGCGCCCCGCATAGTGGTTGATGGCACGGTCACGAATCGGTCTGACGACATATACGCATTCCCAGATTTAAGCATAGTTTTATACGACGAAAACGGCGCGCCCCTTTCGCGTCAGAAATTTATGCCATCGGCGACATTACTGGACGCGGGTCAATCGGTCAATTTTTCGCACACACTGTCGAACGCCCCAATGGGTGTAAAGCGTGTGACGGTTGAATTATTAAATGTGACAATGGGGGATAAAAAATGAGAAGAATGATTTTTGGAATCTTGATTGCATTGACGCCATTTTTTGCGATTGCGGATAATCCGCCACCCGGCCCGCGGGTAAGTATTTTTTCGACTACGACCGATTGGGCGGCTTTGACCGGTTTGCCGTTGCGCCAATTTAGTGGAAATTTCAAATGGTCAAATTCTGATGTTGGCCGTGGATTGGTTCTGTATTACCTTGATGCGTTTCCGTGCTATGGCGAAGCGGATAGTGTTCGCGTATGGCTTGGTCAAAACCGTCAATCTACGGGGCGGCTGCGTCTTGTGTGTGTGCATGCACCAAAAACGGTAAGTTTCGCATGGCGCAACGCAACCCGTGACGCAGACCAGGCGCAAAGCACCGGTATTTTAACATGTCCGGTTGACGGCGATTACGATTTCACAATCGATATTTCCAAATGCACCTATGGCCCAGAATGGGGGGAGTATAAATAAAGCCATATGACCGACACGCGTGAATTTTCTGTATCATCTGAATTTTCCGGCATACGCCTTGATAAATTTTTGGTTGCGCAAATGCCGGATTTTTCGCGCAGTGAAATTCAGTCTTTTACCGTGACACGCGCCGGCGCGCCCGCAAAGTTTTCCGATAAAGTCAAACCGGACGACAAAATTGTGGTTCAAATTCCATCGCCCACGACCAATGTTGCAACCGAAAACATATCGGATGAATTGGATTTAGAAATCTTGTATCAAGACGACGACATAATCGTCATAAACAAACCGCGTGGCGTTGTTATGTATCCGTCGGCGGGGAACAAGACGGGAACATTGGTTCAAAATCTGTTGTCGATAACAAATCTTTCGTCACTTGGTGGTGCGACGCGTCCGGGGGTTGTTCACCGTCTTGATAAAGACACCAGTGGTGTTATGGTTTTTGCGAAATCGGACGCGGCGTATCGTGGGCTGGTTAAAATTTTTTCTGAACACGACCTTACGCGGAAATATGTTGCGTTTGTGTGGGGGGTGCCGAATTGGACGGGGGCGGATATTACGGGCAACATCGCGCGTTCTTCACGCAACCGGCAAAAGATGACAATGGTAAAATCCGGTGGCAAACCCGCGCATACGGCTGTTGAGGTTCTAAATGCGTGGCCGCGTGCGGGCGTATCAGAATTTCGTTGCACATTGTTCACCGGCCGCACGCACCAAATTCGCGTCCACCTTTCTGCGCACGGTTTTCCGGTTTTATGTGACCCAATTTACGGTCGCGGCGCATCGCGTTTGGGTTCGGTTCGCGATGGGGATTTACTGGAATTTATAAAAACGCACAGTGGGCAAATGTTGCACGCACAAATTTTGGAATTTAATCATCCGATAACGGGCGCAAGAATGCGTTTCAAAACAGAATTACCCGACGATATGATGGAATTAAAGGCCATATTGGACGAGTGTTAACATAGTGGTTAGTGCAAGTGACTAGTGGTTAGTATTGGGGGTATCTGGAATCGTTTTATGGGTACGGGATTGTTCCAGAATATACTAACCACCAACACCAACCACTAACCACTAATTTTCCCTTTTCTTTTTCCCATTGATATGATATAATAAATCGATACCAAAAGGGGAACGAGAATGAATATTCTTACAAAAAATATAGGATTTTTGTTGGTTTTGTGCGCGGTTCAGCCGTCTTTTGCGGCGATGGTGAATCGTTCTGCGTCGGGGGCGACGGGCCGTGATGCCCGTGTGTCGTTGGCGGTAAATCCGACGACGGCGGCGATGCGTCGTTTACCAACATTACTAACGGGGACGACGACCACGGCAACGGTGGCAACAACGACCGCGGCAACAACATCGTCTTTGATGGATGTGACGGAATGTGTTGACGCATATACCGAATGTATCAAGGACCCCGAGGTTTGCGGTTTTGATTTCGAAGAATGCACAACAAACGAATTGTTCTATGCGAAAAAGCCCCAGTGTAACAGTGTCCTGTTGCAATGTTCGTCCGCTGGTATCAACGCACTGTTTGGCACAACCAGTACGACAAACCTTGCGGCAAAAAATTCAAATGACGAATATGTGTACCCGACGGCGGGCAGTATACTTGGCCAATTTGTAGAGGCGGGCGCCATCAACAATCGCCTTGATAAATCGTCATGTGTTAAACGTTATACTTCGTGTTTGAAAAAAGAAAATGTTTGTGGCGAAGATTTTGAACTTTGCACATCCGACCGTGAATTTAAAAAGCAAAAGATTTATTGCGAATCGACGCTTGCGCGTTGCACCGACGAAGGCAAAACCGAATTGTTTGGTTCAACCAATGTTGATTCCAACCCGACAACGGCAAGCCGCCTTGGCGAAATGATAACCGAAGGTGCACAATTGGCGGCGAAAAATGCGGTGTCTACGTGCTACAAGGTTGCGAATCAGTGTTTCTTGAATGCGTGCGGTGAAAATCCTTATCGTTGTATTATCAACAGTTCTATGGATTTAGTTAACGCAACCGATAAATTGAATCAAAAAAACAATAGTACCGCGGCGGAACAAGATAATGATGTTATGAATGCTTCGTTGGTATCGCGGTATTTGCGTGGCGCATGTTCTGATACAATCGGTGGAAATAAATATTGCCACATGGCCGCGTATATCCATATCGATGGATATGCAAACAAGGTTCCCACATCAAAAGACTTAATTGATGATGATTTGCGTGAAGAAGTTTATAACGATATTTATTCGTCCGTGATGAATACGCCATTGCGTGATCAAATTCAAAAAATTGCAAATAATATCGAGGCGCGCGCAAAAGAGAAATGTTCGGATGCTATTACAGCGTGCGCAATGCGTTCATGCGGTTCTGGGTTGGGATCTGCGTGTTATTCCCGTGTGTTTGGAAATAAAACAAAATGTTTTGATAACAGTGGTATAAAAACCGTTCAGTTAAATTTAAACGGTTTGCCAACAATAGATTTGTCTGGTACATCTTGTTCTATCAACGGTGAATCGACATATCCAGAAATCAAAATTGGTTGTGAATCCATTGTGAACACAGACCAGAATTGTTTGTACGCGGTTGCGGCACTTGGAAATAACAGGTATAATTATACATACAATAATTCGGGGGCGTTTAATGTCTTGTTCCCGAGATTAGAAGATGGCACCTCGGACCCAATTGGTGTTGTTACGCGTTTGAACAAATCTTTGGCGGAAAACTATAACGATGCCGCGATTGAAAAAATGGCGAAACAGTGCAAGAACACGGCGGTCAGTTGCATCCGCTCGCTGTGCGGTGCAGACTTTAAGAATTGCTATCGCAACCGTACCGATGTTATGACCGATACATACGCAACCAAAGAAGGAAAATTCAATCAAAGCATGAACAAGGTTGGTGGTGTGCTTGACTTTACAATCGTTCGCGGTTTGTGCCTGGAAACGGTTAAAAACGCGGACGTGTGTGACGAACATCTTAAAATCCAATCCATCAAAAATTATGACAGCGAAAATGGTGCTGCGGGTTGGGGTAAAAATGGCACTGTCCGTGATGCGTGGGTTGGTGCGGTAAGTTCGGGTTATTCCGCAAAGTTGGTTGATGTCCAGGGCGAAGTTGTTGAAACGGGGCTTTGCCTTATTGACAAGTCAAAAACAACAAATGAAAAATGCAAAAATAAAACCGAGGCTATGCAGTGTGACTATGTCGACGAAGACGGGTGCCTGTACAGTGTCGACCAATTGGTTCCACGTAAAGATTATCAATTGAGCATGGCGGCGGATACATTGTTCCAAGAAGTCATGGGCGATTTGGAAAAAGAAGCCCAGGCCAAGTATAACGCCAAATTGACGGCGGAACAACACATGTGCCGTGATGCAAACAGTGGTGGCATCATGGGCCGTAACGACCAAAGTGCTACATACATGTGGGCAAAGTTGAAAAATCGTCGGGTTCCAAAGAATTATTCAACCAGTGGATTAAAGGTTGGTGACTTTACGGAAAGTAATGATTTGTACGGTTCGTTCTGTCGCGCCCGTGTGACGATTCAATCGGATGACCCGGATGTTCAGGCCGTGTTGCAAAAAGGTAAAAATTGGTCCACGGCATACTTTGCGGTCGGCGATGTGTTCACCTGTGGTTCGTGGATTCCACAATCTGAATTGGAAAAGGTTGCAACCATTGCCGCATGTAAAAAGGCCAAGGTTGATGGTACAATTGATGCTAAAACCGATTGTGGTAATGCAAGTCAGAACGACAAATTAAAATTGAGCGTTGGCCAGCAATGGGCGCAATGGGGTGCCGGAATTGGTGGTGCCGGTCTGATGGGTGTTGGTATGGATTTGTTGCAAACCAAAACTGGGTTGGGGGGCTTGTTGACAACACGCGATAAAAGAACATCCACCCAAAAGCAACTGATGCAGAGTTATAATGATGCCGAACGCCTTTTTGAATCAACTTGCGAAAGTGATGAAAAACATCAATGCAAGGATGGAAGCGGTAATGATACTACTTGTTTTAAGGCAACCTCTAATTGGGTGGATAATAAGTATATGATAGAAACTTATACCCCTAAAGTTGGTGGTGGTGCCAGCTGTAAAAGCTTGCACGATTATATGTCGAAAGTGGCAAGTATGGCGGGATATGATACAGAAACCGGAACCGTGGAACAGCAAGGGTGGTGGGATGAATATGGTAAACGTGCCACTGCGGATGCTGTCGCTGGGTTGGGTGGTGGTTTGGTTGCAGGTATTGGTGTACATAATGCATTAAAGGCCGCAAATCTCCAAAAATTCACCGAGGCCCAGCAAGAGTTTATGAACAATGTTGGTAATCATATCTATTGCTTTATCGGTGCGGACGAAGCCGGTACCTATGGCGACCTTATCGAAATAAGCATAGATTAGTGGCCAGTGGATAGTCCGTCACGACCGCGGCGCGGCGTGCCGCGACGGGTGTAAGTGGTTAGTGTGCGGGGCGTTCGCCCCGCATTGTTTTGTTCCCCGGATAGTTCGTTATTGTCTACGAATTACTTGACAAGCACAGCAATGACAATTTTTTATGTGAAAAATTGGTTTTTGTAATCCTGAACTTGTTTCTGGAATATTCCACTAACCACTACCCACTATCGATTCGGCAATTCGAATCGGCGGACGAATCGGTTTTGGGGCGCGCGGCGAATTTTTTTACGCAAAAAAATAAAAAAACCAAAAAAAATTAAAAATAAAAAATGCCGGATTTCTGGGGTTTTTTGAAAATTTTCCCCGCCCGGTAAAAAATAAACAAAATATTTTTGAAAAAATTCTTGACTTTTTTGGAATATGGGGTCATAGTATACGGGCTTTCTAAGTTAGGGCGCAAAAGAAAAAGCGAATCTAACCTCTGGATTGCGGAAATAATCCGCAACATTGTGAATAAAAGCAGCTCATCAAAAATGATATGATTGAAAAATCATTGTCATTGTTCAAGAAGGGATATGCAGACAGTTGAATTTGGAATTATCCAAACTTTGACTAAGTCAAATGTGCATATCCTAGACAGGTAGTAGGTTTACAAAGTAGACCTCGTTAAAAACTTGTCTTGCGAATATATATATGTAAAGACGAACTGATTATTAGTCAGCTTTGTTTAATATGCACAGGACTTAAACCACAGGTTTTTTAGAACTTGAGAGTTTGATCCTGGCTCAGAACGAACGCTGGCGGCAGGTCTTAGGCATGCAAGTCGAACGGGTGAAGCAGGGGCTTGCCCTTGTGGATCTAGTGGCGCACGAGTGAGTAACGCGTGGGAAACTGCCCATTACTGGGGAATAACGTTTGGAAACGAACGCTAATACCGCATACGCCGGAAACGGGAAAGATTTATCGGTGATGGATGTGCCCGCGTTGGATTAGCTTGTTGGTGGGGTAATGGCCTACCAAGGCGATGATCCATAGCTGGTCTGAGAGGACGATCAGCCACGCTGGAACTGAGACACGGTCCAGACTCCTACGGGAGGCAGCAGCTAAGAATATTGGGCAATGGAGGCAACTCTGACCCAGCCATGCCGCGTGAATGAAGAAGGCCTTCGGGTTGTAAAGTTCTTTTAGTCGTGAAGATGATGACAGTAGCGACAGAAAAAGCACCGGCTAACTTCGTGCCAGCAGCCGCGGTAATACGAAGGGTGCAAGCGTTGTTCGGATTTACTGGGCGTAAAGCGTCCGTAGGTGGTTTGTTAAGTCAGGGGTGAAATCCCGGGGCCTAACCCCGGAACTGCCTTTGATACTGGCAGGCTGGAGCGCGATAGAGGAAGATGGAATATCTGGTGTAGGGGTGAAATCCGTAGATATCAGATAGAACACCAATGGCGAAGGCAGTCTTCTGGATCGTTGCTGACACTGAGGGACGAAAGCGTGGGTAGCAAACAGAATTAGATACTCTGGTAGTCCACGCCCTAAACGATGCATGCTTGTTGTTGGTTTCCTTCGGGGAATCAGTGACGAAGCTAACGCGTTAAGCATGCCGCCTGGGGACTACGATCGCAAGATTAAAACTTAAAGGAATTGACGGGGACCCGCACAAGCGGTGGAGTATGTTGTTTAATTCGATGCTACGCGAGAAACCTTACCGACCCTTGACATCTTGGTCGCGACTTCCAGAGATGGTTGTCTTCAATTCGGTTGGACCAAAGACAGATGCTGTATGGCTGTCGTCAGCTCGTGTCGTGAGATGTTAGGTTAAGTCCTGCAACGAGCGCAACCCATGCCCTATGTTGCCAGCGGGTAATGCCGGGAACTCTTAGGGGACTGCCTGCGTCAAGCAGGAGGAAGGTGTGGATGACGTCAAGTCATCATGGTTCTTACGGGTCGGGCTACAAACGTACTACAATGGTGCCAACAATGGGTCGCAATGTCGCAAGGCAAAGCTAATCCTTAAAAGGCGTCTCAGTTCGGATTGTCCTCTGCAACTCGAGGGCATGAAGTTGGAATCGCTAGTAATCGCTGATCAGAATGCAGCGGTGAATTCGTTCCCGGGTCTTGTACACACCGCCTGTCAAACCATGAGAGTCGATTTCACCCAAAGTCGGTAGTTTAACGCAAGGGGACGCCGCCTACGGTGGGATTGGTGATTGGGGTTAAGTCATAACAAGGTAGCAGTACCGGAAGGTGCGGCTGGATCACCTCCTTTATAGAGAATACCGTTTACACGAAAACGGTCAAATCCAAGTGCGACTGTCTGAATATCTCTTTTTGAACGAAGATTCTGGTATCAGCGGAATTACTGCCTGTTTCAGAAACTTCAATTGTTAAAATGGGTCAGTAGTTCAGTTGGTTAGAATGTCGCTCTGATACAGCGAAGGTCGAAGATTCGAGTTCTTCCTGACCCACCATGAATTTTTGATGGGGTTGGAATCAAAAACGCACATGCGTTTGTGATTCCAGATGTTCCAATGGATTATCCTAGGAATCTGCTTTTATAAGGCAAACATTGTGAATCGGTTTTTATGTCACCGTCATAGCGGTGATGTTGCGAGAAATCGCGGCATTGCAAAGCAATGACGGATGAACATCGTAATCTCAAAAATCTTTCTAACAGAGTAATCACGAAAGTGATAATTCAATTTAGAAAAGCAAGAATCAACTAATGCTTAAAAACTCATTAAGTTATTTTTAAATGCATGAAGACTTTCTCTTCAAGCATAAGATAAAAAGTAACAAAGGGTGTTTAGTGGATGCCTTGGCAATCAGAGGCGATGAAGGACGTGAAAGACTGCGATAAGCCCGGGTGAGGCGTCAATATCCTTTGACCCCGGGATGTCCGAATGGGGAAACCCAGGTCGTATGACCTATCTGTGCCTGAATACATAGGGCCCAGAGGCAAACGCGGAGAAGTGAAACATCTCAGTACCCGCAGGAAAAGAAAGCAACAGCGATTCCCTTAGTAGTGGCGAGCGAAACGGGACCAGCCCAGTAGCCGAGATTTTAGATAGCAAAACGCGATGGAAAGCGCGGCAATAATAGGTGATAGCCCTGTATGCGAAATCTAGTTTTTTGGTTCGAGAGTAGAGCCGGACACGTGAAATCCGGTTTGAACACGGGGGGACCTTCCCCCAAGGCTAAATACTCCTGATTGACCGATAGTGAACAAGTACCGTGAGGGAAAGGTGAAAAGAACCCCGAAGGGGGAGTGAAATAGACACTGAAACTGAATACCTACAAGCTGTCAGAGCCGGTTTTCCGGTGATGGCGTACCTTTTGTATAATGAGCCAACGAGTTATTATTGCATGCAAGCCTAAGCCGTTAGGTGTAAGCGAAGGGAAACCGAGTCTGAATAGGGCGAATTTGAGTATGCAGTAATAGACCCGAAGCGGGGTGATCTAGGTATGAGCAGGCTGAAGGCGGCGTAACAGTCGCTGGAGGGCCGAACCCACTAGTATGGCAACACTAGGGGATGACTTGTGTCTAGGGGTGAAAAGCCAATCGAACCCCGTTATAGCTGGTTCTCCGCGAAAACTATAGAGGTAGTGTCTCTGGTGTTCGTCGTTGGGGGTAAAGCACTGAAATGGCTAGGGGGAGTAAAATCTTACCAAACCATATCAAACTCTGAATACCAACGAATTATAGCCAGGGAAACAGTCCATCGGTGCTAAGGTCGGTGGACGAGAGGGCAACAGCCCAGACCGCCAACTAAGGTCCCAAAATGATGATTAAGTGGGAAAGTGAGTCGAAATTCCAAAACAACCAGGATGTTGGCTTGGAAGCAGCCATCGTTTAAAGAAAGCGTAATAGCTCACTGGTCTATTAGCGTTTCGGCAACCAAAATGTAACGGGGCTAAAATCATCTACCGAAGTTGCGGGTGGCACATTTTGTGTCGCGGTAGCGGAGCATTCTGTAAGCCTGTGAAGCGTAAGGCGCGAGCCGGCGTGGAGGTATCAGAAGCGCGAATGTTGGCATGAGTAGCAGCTAATCAAGGTGAGAAACCTTGACGCCGTAAGAGCAAGGGTTCCTATCCAATGTTAATCAGGGTAGGGTGAGTCGACCCCTAAGGCGAGGCCGAAAGGCGTAGTCGATGGGAACACGGTTAATATTCCGTGACCAGCCGGTGAGTGACGAATTTGGTAAATTGTTGTGCCTTATTGGATTGGCGCGGCAGTGAACAAGTTCCAGGAAATAGCCCCGGCATAGATCGTACCCAGAACCAACACAGGTGCTCGAGTCGAGTAGACTAAGGCGGTTGAGAGAACTATGTTGAAGGAACTAGGCAAAATGCATCCGTAACTTCGGAATAAGGATGACCTGTTTCAAGGCAACTTTAATCAGGTGACACAAACCAGGTGGGGGCGACTGTTTACTTAAAACCCAGGTCTCTGCTAAATCGTATAAGATGATGTATAGGGACTGACGCCTGCCCAGTGCTGGAAGGTTAAGCAGAGGTGTGCAAGCATTGATGTGAAGCCCCAGTAAACGGCGGCCGTAACTCTAACGGTCCTAAGGTAGCGAAATTCCTTGTCGGGTAAGTTCCGACCCGCATGAATGGCGTAACGATCTCCACACTGTCTCCAACATAGACTCAGCGAAATTGAATTCTCGGTGAAAATGCCGGGTACCCGCAGCTAGACGGAAAGACCCTATGAAGCTTTACTGCAGTTTCGTAATGGCACTAGGGCACATTTGCGTAGGATAGGTGGGACGCTTTGAAGTGCGGATTTTGGTTCGCATGGAGCGGTTGGTGAAATACCACCCTGATGTGTTTTAGTGTCTAACCCGTGTTCTTGAACCAGGGCAGGGGACATTGCGTGATGGGCAGTTTGACTGGGGTGGTCGCCTCCCAAAGTGTACCGGAGGCGCGCAATGGTCTGCTCAGGCTGGTCGGAAATCAGCCGGTGAGTGCAATGGCAAAAGCAGGCCTGACTGCAAGGCGGACACGCCGAGCAGAGACGAAAGTCGGTCATAGTGACCCGGTGGCCCCGCATGGAAGGGCTATCGCACACGGATAAAAGCTACTCTAGGGATAACAGGCTGATGCTACCCAAGCGTCCATAGCGACGGTAGTGTTTGGCACCTCGATGTCGACTCATCGCATCCTGGGGCTGGAGCAGGTCCCAAGGGTATGGCTGTTCGCCATTTAAAGCGATACGTGAGTTGGGTTAATAACGTCGTGAGACAGTTAGGTCCCTATCTACTGTGGGCGTTGGATATTTGAGCGAACTTGACCTTAGTACGAGAGGACCGGGTCGAACGAACCCCTGGTGTACCTGTTGTCGCGCCCGCGGCACCGCAGGGTAGCTATGTTCGGAACAGATAACCGCTGAAAGCATCTAAGCGGGAAGCTGGTCGCAAGATAAGATATCCCCACGAGTTCAGTTCTAGACTAGGACATTGATAGGCCGTATGTGTAAGCCCTGTGAGGGGTTCAGCTTAGCGGTACTAATCGAACCATTGACTTTTTATCTTATCGTTTGGCTTTTGCCGGACGATATGCTTGAAGAGAACGTTGAAGTTGATTCATTGACACGATGTTCGCTGGATTTATTCTGGTGATTATAGAGCGGGAGTCACCCTCTGTTCCATTCCGAACCAGACAGGGAAACCCCGTATCGCCGATGGTACTTTGGCTTAAGCCACGGAAGAGTAGGTCGTCGCCAGAATAAATCCAGTATGGTATAAAAACCGTTTTAACCGCCCAAGTGGCGGTTTTTTTAACCATTAACCAAAAAGATAAAAAATGAAAAAATGGTTTCAATTTACAACATCCGGTCTGCACAGAATAATAATTTCTGTGGAGCAGACCAATCATGGCGTAGAAACAAAACGATACAGTTCGTTAAGCGAGATGCCAGATGGCGTTCGTATTGAATATATTACTGATTCTATATCAAACGAACATAAACCGCTTTCTGTGGATGAAATTGCCGCCGTGCGCCGGGAATTGCGTGCCATCATAGCAAATGGTTTCCGTGCAAATTCACATTAGAGTTGTATTGTAAATGAATTCCCCTGCCACCTCTGGGGCGGTTGCTTTTTTTTGTCTGTTATGTTATAATAAAGCCATGATTACAGAAAAATTTTATAAATTAAAAGAGCTTTTACTTAAGGCAAAAATTAAAAAAATTCTAACTAAAATGGATGGTATGTTTCGTCATGCCATAGGGCCTGGCGATCGTCGTGAGTATATGATGAAAAAGGGCATTACCGATCGCGATTGGCATTTTTCACTGACCGCGGATGATATTATAAAGAACAAAATTCCGTCAAATGTTATGGGTTGTACGGGACGTGCAAAGTTATTTTGTAAGTTGGCCGCGGATGTCGGGCTGCCGTGTTTTGCAATTTGCACTGCGTATGAACCCGATTGGAACGATGTGCGGGGCGGTAATGAACACACAATAGGTGGGCACCAAGTAATAGCGGTTAAGATTGATGGGCAATTACGTATGTTTGATCCCGGAAACCCCAAATTAGAATTTATAAATACCAATGTGACTGTCGGGAATACGGTTGATTTTAAATTTCGTGGAAGACCGGGTTTATATTTAATAACCGCGATAATGTCACCGGATGAATATGCAAAAATAGATACATATCAAAAACTGCGCAATGTATACGCCAGTGGCGATATGAATAACCCCGAATTTATGATTGCTAACCAGAAAAATAGAAAAGTTTTATTTCAAGATATGCCGAACCGTCGGTGAATATGAGCGTTTTTTTATTGATATTTTTGCCGGGTGTGTTAGTTTTATGTTGAAAGAGGTTTACAAATGGCAAATACAATCGCAGATATCAACCAGTTTGCACGCTATACGTTTAATCAACATAAGCACGGTATAAAAAGCCGAATATTGGGTGCGGACAATCGTGAGTATGCATTACATGTACCACAGACATCGCAGGATATATATTTTTTGCCCGATACCAATCAAATTCTGTTTTCCGATGGGCAACGTTATGATATGGATGATGAAACAAAGCGTATTGTAAAGAAATATATTCGTGTGCGTCGCATACGTGATGGTGTACTGCTGTTAATGGTGACGGGCGCCGCCGGCGCGGTAATGGCCATTATTGCCGCGATTGCCATTTATCCAACCGAACGCAAAAATATGGAAATAAAAGAAAAAGTCAGTGCATACGAAAAAACTTTGCCGGGATATTTAGAACAAAAGCAGAAAGTAGAACATTTCGCAGACAGTTTACGATGCGCAAAAAATCATTAAAAAGGAAAAATACTATGACGAATTCAAAAACACAAAAACCAATGACCGATGCAGATGCCAATAAAAAAGTTATCGCGATGTTAAAACGTGGTCGCCACATGCGTTTGGGGGTAAGTCCACACGTATTGTCATTGGACGATAAAACTATGCTGTTTATTGATAATTACGAGATTCATATTAGTGAAAATTCGGGCGATGTCTTTGCGTGGGTTTATCAAATGCAAGACGATACGGCAAAACTTGCATTGTCGGTATATGACAAAGTGAAGCTACAACAAGAGCAGAAAAAGAAAC
The DNA here is from genome assembly GCA_902801125.1 of uncultured Pseudomonadota bacterium. Classification (GTDB taxonomy): domain Bacteria; phylum Pseudomonadota; class Alphaproteobacteria; order Rs-D84; family Rs-D84; genus Enterousia. Next base: position 49,019 of record CADCGT010000005.1, read on the forward strand.
ATCGCGAAAAGACCAAAAAAACTATTCAAGGTGTATTGTTTGTCTGTTTACCTGTGGCGGTGGTTGGTGGTATCCTTGGCGCAGCAGTGTTGGGCCTCGTAAAAATTGCAGCGGACAGCAAGAAAATATATAACAAAAAGGCCCAAATAGATGCCTATGCCAAAAGTTTGCCGAATTATGATGATTCAATCCGTTTGGCGCGGACGGATGCAGAATTGCAAAATGCAATAAATCGTCGCGAACAGGTACGCCTTAAAATTGCGCACTTTGCGGACAGTCTGAATCGCGCAAAATAAAAAAGGATTACAAATGTTGGTACGATTTATTCGGTATTCTGTTCATAAAATCCTTGTGTTGCAAACGGATGCAAATAACAAAGTGCATGCCACAACATATAATTCCAGTTCGGATTTACCCGAAGATTTGCGTACCAAATATTTTGCACAAATGGTCGCCGAACGTATGAACCCAAGAAGAATAAAACGGTCCAGATAACAAAACCGCCAGTAATGGCGGTTTAAATTTATTTTTTATTTATAAAGATTGACAATGATAATATTTGTGCTATATTTTTGTTGCTAGATAAAAAGGAGTGAATATGAGTCGGCAAAAATGGCATCTTGATGATTTTATTTATTGTGGGGCTTGGTTTGTGTTGCTTGGTGCCTGGTGGTGTTTGGGGATGTGTTCGTCCACCGTGTTAAAGGACAGCAAGAATACCGCGGATACTCCGCGTTTAAAATCAACGAATGCACAAAACCAGATTTATACGGCGTCAACACCACAGGAATTATCGCGCATAATGCAATTATACGGTCGTTTCAATAAACAAAAAACTGCGCAATTCGGTGTGTTTGCACGCCGTATGGATAAACTTAACCAAGGAAAATAAAAATGAGAAAAGAATATGATATTATCGGTGACGCGGCATACGGATGCCTTGGTGCGCTTATAATTGGCGGAATATTTGTTGGTGCGGTATGGCTTCTTGTTGATAATGTAATTAATTATAACAAGGACAAAAAAGCAAAAAAAATAGAACAATATAATTCTTTGGAAGTGCAAAAATATAATGCAGATACTCTTGAATTATTTTTTAATAATCCAAAGGTCAAGACCGAATTTGACAATGCATTAAAAAAGAATGTTTACGATGGTAAAATGCATGTGTTTGGACAAAGTGGCGATACAATACGGGTTAAATTTGATGATAAACGTTTTCAGCGCCAATTTGAAAAACAATGGAATAAGTATCGTGGATATAAATTAAATAATATAAATTCAAATATCAAAAAGCGTAAATAATCCGTTTGTTAAATTTTGGGTTATTGTGTCTTTTTTGTATTGACAACATTAAATTTTGTAATAAAATATTACCAAAACAACCCATAAAAAGGATTTAAAATGAAAAAAGTTTTGTTATTGTCTTCATTGCTTGCGATGGTGGCATCCGCGGCAAATGCCGATTATCGCACTGTTTACACAAATAATTGTGACCCGGCCGCAATGCATGCCTTGTTATCGCGCGAAGCGGCCGCACATCGCGCGGTTATTACCGAGGTTATATGTGAATCGTCCCGTGTTGTTGCCGAAGCGGCACCGGTTGTCTATGAACCCGTATATGCGCCGGTTGCGCCGGTCGTCTATGAACCGGCATACGATTTGTCGAATATTCCGGTCGTTGATTGCGTTCCGTACCCGACAACATGCGAATATTGTGGCGGTTTGCGTTAATTTGCGCATAACAAGAATTTATTCCGCGACATTTTGGGTCGCGGGATTTTTTTGCCCTTGCAAAGATAAAAACGCATGTTATTATCATAGCCAGATAGTGATATGAAAATTTATTCGAACAAGGTATTTTATTTAATTGGTGGTCCGAACGGCAGTGGTAAAACCACTATCGCCCGCGAAATGATTGGCGATAATCCAAAAATTGCGTTTTTAAATTCTGATGATATTGCGCGTGAACGCGGTGTGACACCGGCGCGCGCGGGCATAATATTACTGGACCAGATGCGCGATTTATTCGCAACGCACGCATCGTTTGCGTTTGAAACAACATTGGCCGGAAAAATACACAATAAATTCATTGCGCGCGCCCGCCAAGAAGGGTATAAAATAGTATTCCTTTATGTATATTTGGCATCCGTAGAGCAAAATATTGCGCGCGTGCGTCAACGCGTTGCGCTTGGCGGACATGATGTTCCGGAAACGACGATACGCCGGCGGTATCAAAAAAGTCTTATGAATTTTGAACCGGCGGCGCAACAAAGCGACCAATGGGAACTGTATTACAACGGCAACACAGAATATGAATTACTGGCACGCGGCGTCCATGACCAGGTTGATGTCATAGACAACCCGAAATATACAACATTTGTGGAACGGCGTGCGAAAATATTGTCCGACCATTTATTGGAATTGGGTGCGCGCGCGGCCGAACGTGCCCGCATGGCGGCATTAAACGCCGGCGTTCCCGTTGTTTCCATTCAGCGATAATAATCAACGCAAAAAGTGTTATATTTAGAAATTTATAAAAACTCTGACACCCGCGGATTTCCGCGGTTTTTTGCGTGTATAAATGGCGTAAAAAAACCAAGGTTTAAAATCAACACTTTTTTTCAAAAAATCAAAATTTTGTTTTTTACTAAAATCAAAGTGTTAGCAATTTTCGATTTTTTCAAATTCAAAGCGTAAAAAAACCTTGGTTTATTGTACACTTTTTGACATAGGAATATAGGGGAAAAATATGATAAAAAAATTATTATTTGCCGTGGCTATAGCGGCGGTCGCGGGCAACGCGTATGCAGAAACAACAACACAAACCGTCACCACACAAAACTATGTTGATAGCCAGGTTGCAACCAAGCAAGATAAAATCGCCGGCCACCCAACAACGCGGTATTACCCGAATTCTGTTATTACCGACACAACAGAAGATGGTGTTATTGAAAAGCGTTTGGTATTGGCTATTGGAAATGGTCTTATTGGTAACGTTAATACTTGGGGTGGTTATTTAGCAAGTGGAAATTTAGCTACTAAAGTTATCCAGAGTCCTACAGGATCCCAAACGGATTTAACCGAAACCGATGCGGCAAACGGCATAGTTTCCGCCGAAATTTTGGACTTTGCATTTGAAAAACATAAAGATTGGATTAATTTACGGCAAAAAAATAAGGTCTGTGTTCGGTATATTGATGGTGCCGAAGAAAACAGTGAAAATTGTTTGCTTTGGAATTTGCCAGATTAAAAAACGCCCGCTTGGGCGTTTTTTACTAACCACTAACACCCGTCGCGGCCGCGGCACCAAACGGTGCCGGGACGGACTAACCACTAACACTAACCACTATCCACTATTTTTCTCTTGCGTGCGATTCGTATTTTGTTCTATGATGGGGTAAGGAAGGAAAGGAACATGAAACAAAAATTAGTTTCTGGATTGGGATTTTTATTGGTTTTGCCGGCGTTTGCGGGCGCGCGATTGCCCGCGGTGAATACCACGCATGCGGCGGTTTCGGCGCGTGCACAATACGGTTCGCCGGTTCCGGTTGTTGCAAAAAATACAAACGCGAATCCGGTTGCGGTTGAAAATTCTACGCGCGTGCCCGCAAACAAAAAACGCGTTGTTGCACGCCTTGCCGCGCCAAAGACCGCATCGGCACCCGTTGCAAAAAATACATCGGTTGATACAGGCGAAAAAATTGTTGCGAATAATGGCGGAAATGTTGAATACCTGGTGCCGAATCGGCCAAGTTCTGATTTATGGGCAAAAAGCGATACGCCATTGCGTATGCCGCGCGCAAGTGAATTTTCGGTGATTACATCAAACGATACTTTGCCCGAAGAATCTATTATGCCAACCGCGTTTGCACAGAATAATTCGAATCAAAATCAAGAGATTGCAGAATTGGCATCGCATGCGTCTGAATTGGATGCACAAATTGCCCGGTTGATGGAAATGCAATCGCATGCAGATACGGCGACGCGTTCGCGCACCGTGACAGCGCCACGCACCGCGCAAAATACAAAATCGTCCTATACGGCGGATTCCGCTGTATACAGCGCGTCACACGAAATCGCGCCCGAACCGGTTATTGCGGAAAATGTGATTAAACCGCGCGCAACCGATACGAATAATGACGGTGTTCATGTCGCGCGCGTTGTTGTTCCGCGTGACGATTTAATTGGTGGTGATGTTGTGCGCCGTGCGGTTAAAAAAGATAACGCAACCAAAATTCAAGAGGTTCGCGACGATATGACAAAAATGTCGCCGTCCGAATTGCGTCGCGCGTTTCGCAAAACATTCTTGTCGGAAAACAAACATCTTTCGACATACCCAATCGATGACCGCTTTGATGTGGCAAGTGATATTGGCACTTTTTCCGAAGGTTTCACATCGGCGCGTGACCTGTCCGAAGATTCGGAAAAAATAAGACCGTTGGAAATTAAAATTGGTTTCCGTAACGAAGATTCTGCGCTGTCGCGTGATAACTATAATTTGTTGTCGGAATATGCGGGCATTGTTGTTGCAAATCCGAAACGCGCGATTCAGGTTGCAATTCCGGTTGATGCAACGCGCACATCGGATTCGCGCAAATTGGCGGCGCGTCGCCTTGCCATTGTGGAACAGGTTCTGCGTGACACCGGCGTTTCCGAACAGCGCATAGTTCCGGTTTTGTCCGAACGCAATGACGAAGGTTTTGTCTTGCGGATAATTTCCAACGAACAATTTGAAACTTTGACGCGGCAAAAACGCAATATGTTCGGCGACACCGTCGGTTCAAAAACATATAAAAGTATGACGTGGTAGGCCGGCCAGTGTCAAAATTGCGCACATTTGTTCGTCGTTTCCTTGATGCGTTTATTGAATTTCTGTTCCCGCCCGCATGCCCGGTATGTGGTGCGTCCGTTGAAACACACGGCGAATTGTGCGGCGATTGTTGGGGTTGCTTTGATTGGATTGATGGTGCGCATTGCGCATGTTGCGGTTATCCGTTTCCCGATGATTACGAAGCATCGCCCGGCGCGCTGTGTCCGGTGTGTGCCGCGGGCAAGAACGAATTGGAATATGTCCGCGCGGCATGCGTATATGATGATATGTCGCGTTCGGTTATGTTGCCATTCAAACACGGTGGCCGCATACAGTACGCGCGTTTTATGTCGCATGCGATGATTTGGGCAATGCGCGATGTCGATATTGCGCCCGATTTAATTATGCCGGTACCATTGGCCAATCGGCGGTTATTTCACCGCGCCTATAACCAGGCGACGCTTCTTTCGCGGGAAATTGCGCGTGTGTATAATGCGCCGATTGACTTTGACAGTGTGCGCCGAAAATACCGGCCGAACATGGGCCACAAAACACATGCGCAACGGTTTGAACATATTCGCGGTGTGTTTAATGTCGCGCGTCCCGAATGCATTCGTGGTAAAAAGATTTTGTTGGTTGATGATGTTATGACATCGGGCGCGACATTTGCGGAACTTTCGCGTGTTTTGCGGCGTGCCGGTGCGACGGAAATATACGGTGTGGTATTTTGTCGCGTTGTCCGCGCAGAATAAACCAATTGATTTTTGGGGTTGTTTTTATTATAATTCCTGTGTTCAAGAATTGGTTAACCAAAAGGAATTAATTATGATCGATACAGATACAATGTTATTGTATGCAAAAACAGCAGAAGAAACAAAAAAAGCACTGGACGCAGGTGCAGGTGTTAATTGTACCACATGGCCAGATGAAACACCCTTAATGCGCGCTAAAACCGCGGAACAAACGAAATTATTGATTGCTGCTGGCGCAAGTGTTAATGCAAAGAATAAATATGGTCAAACAGCTTTGATGAAAGCAGAAACAGCAGAACAGACAAAATTATTGATTGCTGCCGGCGCAGATGTCAATGCAAGGGATGAACGTGGCAAAACACCTTTGATGTGTGCCGAAACAGCGGAACAAATGAAATTATTGATTGCCGCCGGTGCAGATGTTAATGCAGAAGATAAGGATGGTGATACAGCTTTGATATATGCCCAAGATATATATGCCAAACTAATAAGTCAAAGATTATCAGGTCAAAGGTTTTCGCCAATAGAGGAAGCAAGAATATTAAAAGAACAAACAAAATTATCAATAGAAAAAACAAAATTATTGATTGCCGCTGGTGCAAATGTTAATGCAAAGGGCGATAATGATAAAACAGCTTTGATGCAGGCTCCAACAGTAGAACTGACAAAATTATTAATCGATGCCGGGGCAGATGTAAATGCAAAGGATGTTCTGGGCGAAACGGCCTTGATGAAAGCAGTTACAGCAGAAGAAACAAAACTGCTTATTGCCGCCGGGGCAGATATTAATGTAAGAAGTAAATATTACCATTACACAGCTTTGATATGCGCCCACACAGTAGAACAAGCGAAGTTATTAATTGACGCAGGCGCGGATGTTGAAACAGGAGATTTCAAAACAGCCACAGACGTTTATGAACGACGCGGTCGACCTGATTATACACAAGCGGAAGCAGTTTGGAAATTAATTAAAAAACAAGAGGAAATAAAAGAAGAAAAGAAAAAAATACAACGTGAAAAAAATAATGAAACCAAACAGCGTTTAAAATCTAAACCACGTGATAAAAAAACGTCAGGTGTTGTTTTTGCTGATGCAATCGCAAAAATGAAACTTTCCGGTGAAATAAAGGGTGATGTTACACCGGACCGCGCAAAAAAAATTATAACAAAAATGATGCGCGACCGTGCATTAAGTGAACGAAACGCAAAAAAATAATTTCAGCATGATTTATAACAAATACCGTCACGATTGTGGCGGTTTTTGTTTAATAAGTTTTCAGAAAACCGGCACGTTTACAAAAATTGGGCGAGTAGCCATATAATCACCAATATGTCACTTGAAATTCATTTTCTATTTGGTATTATCTAATAAAAATAACCAAGGATAAAACAGATGAAAATAGAATTGGGTAAAAATATAGCCACACGCGACATAGAAACGCGGATTCAAAAATTTTGGGATGAAAATAATTTTTGGGATAACGATGTAAATTCCACCAAGAAATCATTCTGTGTTATGATGCCCCCGCCGAATGTCACGGGAAACCTGCATATGGGACATGCGTTGGATAATGTTTTGACCGATATTATTTGTCGGTATAAACGTATGTCCGGGTTTGATGTGCTGTGGCAACCGGGAACAGACCATGCGTCAATCGCGACCCAGTTATTGGTTGAACGTGACCTGTCAAAGCGCGGTATAAATCCGCATGCGTTGTCATTAGATGAAAAATTGGATGCCGCGTGGAAATGGAAAAATGACAAAGGCGGCCAGATTTTGAACCAATTGCACGTTTTGGGTGTGACACCGGTTTGGCATCGTGAACGGTTTACAATGGACGAAGGATTGTCGCGTGCGGTGACGAAACTGTTTGTAAAAATGTATAACGAAGGTTTAATTTATCGTGAGAAACGCCTTGTGAATTGGTGTCCGCGTCAACAAACATCTGTGTCGGATTTAGAGGTTGAAACCCGCGAAGAACACGGTAAATTTTACTATTTCAATTATCCGTTGGTTGGTGGTGGATTTGTTGAAATTGCAACAACGCGACCCGAAACATTGTTTGGCGATGCGGCAATTGCGATTCACCCCGAAAACAAAAAATTAAACCACTTGATTGGCAAAAAGGCAATCATACCGTTGACCAATATTGAAATTCCAATTGTGGGCGATATTCACGCCGACCCAGAAAAGGGAACGGGCGCGGTAAAAATCACACCGGCACATGACTTTGATGATTACGAGGTTGGCATGCGCCATAACCTGGCTATGACATGTATATTGACGCCGGATGCAAAATTGATAAGCGCATCGCCGGTACCAGAAAAATATTGGGGAATGGACCGGTATGATGCACGCAAGGCAATTGTTGCGGATATTGAATCTGCAGGTCTTATGACAAAGATAGAAGACCGCACGATTCCAACGCCATATTCTGAACGTGGGGGCGTGCCGGTTGAACCGATGTTGACCATGCAGTGGTTTGTTGACGCCGAAAAATTGGCAAAGCCGGTGGTTGAGAAAATTGAATCCGGCGCGGTGAATTTTTTACCTGAACATCGCTATAACCTGTTTATGGCATGGATGAAGAACATTCGGCCATGGACAATTTCACGGCAATTGTGGTGGGGACATCATATTCCGGCCTGGTATGATTCGGACGGAAATGTTTATGTCGCCGAAACCGAACAAGACGCAATTAAACAATCCGGCGGAAAAACACTTACCCGCGACCCAGATGTATTAGATACATGGTTTTCATCGGGGCTGTGGCCATTTTCGACATTGGGTTGGCCGGATGAAACGCCGGAATTAAAGCGTTATTATCCAACCGATTTATTATACACCGGGGCCGATATTATATTCTTTTGGGTTGCGCGTATGATGATGATGGGATTGTATGTGATGGGCGATATTCCAATCAAAACCGTGAATTTCCACGGGCTGGTCCGCGATGCGCGTGGGCAAAAGATGTCCAAGACCAAGGGAAACGGCACAGACCCAATGGACCCGATTGAAAAATTTGGTGCCGACGCATTGCGTTATTGGATTGCAACCGCACCAATTGGCACAGATTTGCGTTACAGTGATGACGAAGTTAAACGCGGTTCTAAATTACTTACGAAACTTTGGAATGTTGCAAAATTCGTCCTTGGTAATTTGGAAGATTTTGAACCAACGGGCGATGCGCCGGCGGTGGCGACCCGGCCAATTGAAGACCGTTGGATTTTGTCTGAATTGAACAAAGCGGTTGCCGAAACGCGCAAACATTTGGACAGGTATGATAACTATAATGCGCGTGCGGCGATTGACACATTTTTCTGGGATGTGCTGTGTGACCAGTATATTGAATTTATCAAAGACCGTTTTTGGTCGCCGGAAAAATATGGCTTGGAATCAAAACGCGCGGCACAATGGACACTGTGGACGGTGTTGCGCAATATAATCGGTCTGTATGCGCCATTTATTCCGTTCCTTACCGAAGAATTGTGGCAACGGATATACCAACCCTATGAGGGTGGCAAAACACTGCACTTGACCGATTATCCGGCCGTCCGTGAAGAATATAATACGGATGTTGCCGATATGAAATATGCGATTGACACGGTGCACGATGTTCGCGGCCTTCGCACAGAACGCAAGGTTGGTAATGGTGCAAAACTTGAAACATTGACCGTGAAGCGCGATGTTCCGGCGTCGCTTTATGAATTGATTAAATCTGCGGCGCGTGCGAATAACATTGTTGTGGGCGATTCGGTGGACTTTGTTGTCGCACCACAAGAGGCGAAATAAAATGAGCAATGCAAAATTGGTTGTTAAACGCGAATTGCAAACCTATCAATGCGACAGGTATGGCAATATGCGGCCCGGAATCCTTATGAACGAACTCCAGGGTATGGGTGACGCGCATGCAGAAAACCTTGGGTGTGGGCGGACATTTATTCATGAAAACAATATCGCGTGGGTTGTGACGCATTACCTGGTTGACATTGTGGAAATGCCGCGCAACGGCGAAATGTTAGAATATTCGTCATGGCCCGCGGTCCAGGATAACCTGCGTGCGACACGTGATTTTGAAATTCGCGGGGCCGATGGCCGATTACTGGTTCGGGCAACATCACAATGGATTTTAATAGACCTGGGGCGGCGGCGGCCGTTGCGCCTGAACGAATGGTTAAAGATGGATTGGCCGACACCAATGCGCGCATACGACCGAAAATTTGAAAAGTTCGCGGATTTCGAAGCGGAAAAAACGCATGTATTCAAATGCCGATTCGATGATATAGATGAAAATCAACATATAAATAACGCGGTCTATGCCGTGTGGGCAACGGAAAGTGCGGGGTACGAATATCGCAATACGCACAAATTGCGTGGCATAGAATTAAACTATAAACACGAAATCGAACCAACAATGCCAGAGGTTTATATAGATGTTAAAATCGACGGCACAACAACATATCACCGTATTCGCACCAAAGGCGCGGACGGCACAGACACCGAAAATGCCCAGGTTGTATGTTTTTGGGAACCGCGTGATTAAATATAATTATGTAAATAAAAATGCCGGATTTTTTCCGGCATTAAATTTTTTTGATTTGTTTTATTGAACCCAAACTTCGGCAAATGCGGTCGGCGTATTCGTACTTGGTGCGCCCGCCGCCACCGGCACAGTCACGTATGCCGCAGAAACATTTGCATTTGCATCGTTACCTGTATAGGTCAAAACCTTACCATTTGCAACACCCGACTCCGGTTTTGTTTGTTTGTCATTTAACGCAGTTGTTGTTGCGGCGTTGGTCAATGCGTGCGTAGTATCCGTTGTACTTTGTGTGCCGGTCAATATATTGCTTGCTGCGGTTGCCGATTGTGAATTGACATAAGCTTTTACGGCACCAGCGGTTGGTAATTTTGCGAAATCTGCTTCGCCAGAATCGGCATTTGCCAATGTTCCGTCCGTTGTTGCATTAACATCAATTTTTGCATTGTTCGCATTTGAACCCTGGCCAACAGTGGTGTATGTCCCGTTTTCCAATGTTTTCCATGAACCCGATGCGCCACCGAGTTGATAATTCGCGGTAGATACGGCCTGTTTCCCGGATATGTCAACACTAACATCGCCCAATTCCAAATTACCAGAAGAGTTTACAACCAACGCCTTGCCAACATTTGCGTTGTTTGTCCCTGTTCCCTGATTCTTGGCAACCGCGTATTCTTTGACCGCGGCCGCCGATGGATACATAACCTGGTCCTGGCCCGCTGCACTTCCCGCGGCCAGGTCACCAATCTTTTGGCCAGTTGTTGCGGTTCCATTTAATTTATTGGATTTATCTTCTTTGCCCGATACATCAGCGCCAACCGTATTGCTTGCCGCGGTGGTGACAATACCATCATTTCCAACAACCAAAACCTTGCCAGCATTTGTCGATCCCTGGTCTCTATTAAGCTTCTTTCCAACCTCCATATCGACATACGTCTGACTTGTCACGACGGTATTTGCAAACGCCACAGACGGCACCGCCATAAGCAGTGAAAGCATGGAAATTTTCCCCAATTTCTGCAGATAATTCATGGCCTCCCACTTCCTTACCATATCAAAATCCTTTACCTTCTTGGTTCCATTCTATCATTTTACGATGACCTTGTAAATAACAAAATCACACAAAACTAAATTTTTTACATATATTTCGTGCGCCAACCAAGAATACCAAAAATCGGCGCACAAAATAACATGTAAAGTTTGTTTGTTGTGTTGTTATGCGACAATCATACCATAAAAACGAAACTTTTCCAAACACAAAAAACAAAATATTTGAAAAAAATCTTTTTTTATTTGCAATGTAAGAAAATTTTTTTAAAAATATGCGCGCAAATAAACAACAAAGGAGAAGCCATGAGCAATAAATGGGTATATACTTTCGGTGATGGACACGCCGAAGGCCGTGCAGATATGCGCAACCTGTTGGGCGGCAAAGGCGCGAATTTGGCCGAGATGAATTTGGTCGGTTTGCCTGTGCCGGCGGGATTTACCGTCACGACCGAGGTTTGTACATATTATTACGAAAATAATCAAACATATCCGACCGATTTAATGGACCAGGTTCGGGCCGGCATCAACCATATTGAACGGATTATGGGCAAGAAATTTGCCGATATGGAAAATCCTTTGTTGGTGTCTGTGCGTTCGGGCGCGCGCGTTTCTATGCCGGGCATGATGGATACAGTTTTGAATTTGGGTTTGAATGACGAAACCGTCAAAGCCTTGGCGCGTCATTCGGGCAACGAACGATTCGCGTATGATTCGTATCGTCGCTTTATTATGATGTTTTCTGATGTTGTGTTGGGTGCGGATATTGACCTGTTTGAACACACATTGGAAAAAATGAAAGAATCCAAGGGATACAAGGTTGATACTGAATTGACCGCCGACGATTTGAAAGAATTGGTTGAACAATTCAAAGAAATCGGTGTTAAAATTGGTAAAGTTTTCCCGCAAGACCCCTGGGAACAATTAAAATTGGGTATCGGTGCCGTTTTCGGTTCGTGGATGAGCAAAAAGGCCATCACATATCGCAAATTGAATAACATTCCGGGCGATTGGGGAACCGCGGTGAATGTCCAGGCAATGGTCTTTGGAAATTCGGGCGACGATTCGGCAACGGGTGTATGTTTCTCGCGCGATCCGGCAACCGGTGAAAATAAATACTATGGCGAATATTTGATAAACGCCCAGGGCGAAGATGTTGTCGCGGGTATTCGCACCCCACAACCAATGAGCAAGGATGATTCCGGACGCGTGTCGTTGGAAGAAGCCATGCCGGCGGTCTATAAAGAACTTTGCGATGTTCGTGAAAAATTGGAAAAACATTACAAAGACATGCAAGATATGGAATTCACAATCGAACATGGAAAACTTTGGATGTTGCAATGCCGTAATGGTAAACGCACGGCGGCGGCGGCGGTTCGCATGGCGGTTGAAATGGTTGGCGAAGGTTTGCTTACCAAAGAAGAGGCGATTTTGCGTGTTGGTGCCGACCAATTAAATCACTTGTTGCATCCTATGTTGGACCCCAAGGCCGAAAAGAAAGTTATTGCGACGGGTCTGCCGGCCTCCCCTGGTGCCGCGGTGGGAATGGCGGTATTCAATGCCGAAGACGCGGAAAAATGGGCGGCCGAAGGCAAGAAAGTTATGCTTATCCGTGTTGAAACATCGCCCGAAGATATTGCCGGTATGAACGCGGCCCAGGGTGTTATCACGGCACGTGGTGGTATGACATCACACGCGGCGGTGGTTGCGCGTGGTATGGGAACACCGTGTGTGTCGGGTTCTGCGGACATCAAAATCGATTATGAAACCAAGACAATGAAAACAACATCTGGCGCGGTTATCCACGAAGGTGATTGGGTTTCCATCGATGGTGCGCGTGGCGAGATTATTGAAGGTGCGGTTCCGACGGTGTCTGTGGAATTGACGGGTAATTTTGGCACACTTATGCAATGGGTTGATGAAATCAAAACTTTGACGGTCAAGGCAAATGCCGAAACACCAAAAGACGCCAAACAGGCGCGCGATTTTGGTGCCGAAGGTATTGGTTTGGCGCGAACCGAACATATGTTCTTTGACCCGGCGCGAATCCAAGATATGCGTGAAATGATTTTGGCCAATGACGAGGCCGGTCGCCGCGCGGCATTGGCGAAATTGTTGCCGTATCAAAAGGCAGACTTTATAGAATTGTTCAAAATTATGGACGACCTGCCGGTCACAATCCGTTTGATTGACCCGCCATTACATGAATTCTTGCCACATACAGACGCGGAAATGGCGGAATTGGCGGCGCACATTGGCAAAACGGTTGAATTTGTTAAATCGCGTGCTGATGCACTGCACGAACAAAACCCGATGTTGGGTCATCGTGGATGCCGTTTGGCAATTACATATCCGGAAATCTGTGAAATGCAGACCCGCGCGATTTTGTCGGCGGCATTGGAATGCAAGAAATCAGGCGTTTCGGTTCATCCAGAAATCGAAGTCCCATTGGTTGGTTCCAAGAAAGAAGTTGACATTGTTAAATCGGTTATTGATGCGACCGCGTCGGCACTTTTTGCCGAAGTTGGCGAATCGATTGAATATACGGTTGGTTCAATGATTGAATTGCCGCGTGCGGCGGTTTTGGCGAATGAAATCGCGGAAAGTTGCGAATTCTTTGAATTTGGAACAAACGATTTGACACAAACCACATTGGGAATGTCGCGTGATGATACCGGTAAAATCTTGGATGAATACCGTGCGCGCGGCGTCTATGTTGCGGACCCGTTCGCATCGGTTGACCAATTGGGTGTTGGGTTGTTGATTAAAGACGCGGTCCAGAAAGCGCGTGCAACCAAGGGCGACAAGATTCACCTTGGCGTATGTGGCGAACACGGTGGCGACCCAGAATCAATTGAATTCTTCCACAAATGCGGATTTAATTCGGTGTCGTGCAGTCCGTTCCGCGTGCCAATCGCACGCCTTGCGGCGGCCCAGGCGGCGGTTAAATTCCCGCGTAATTAAAAACAAAATGCCCTTCGGGGCATTTTTTAGTGGCCTGTGTAAGTGGGCGGTGGTTAGTAGATTCTGGAATAATTTCATAATTACGAACTAATTCCAGAGACTACTAACCACTAACACCAACCACTAAAAACTGTATCCCACCGCAAGGCCGGTAAAATTAAATCCGCGATTTGTTTCGGTTAAATCGCCATTTGAAAAATGCAGTGTGAAAAATTCAACCCGTAAATCATCGGTTATATTTTTGCCAATGAAAAATTTTTCCCCGAATACCAATCGGCTTGATACCCATCGGTCATGATTGTCGCGATAATACGGCCCAAGACCCGCGCCAACATACCAACCATTCCAATCTAGAAACGCAATATCCCACGACAGACCCACCCCAAAGAAAGACAATCCTTTCGCCGAATGATATGCGATATTTTGAATCACGGTTGCATTCATACGCGCCGGAATTTTGAAAATACTCATTGGTTGCGAATATGTCACGCCAATCGTCGTCATGGGTGAAAATTCCCACTCGATTGGGTCAACCAGTTTTAACAGTGACCCCGCCCCGGTTCCCGGGCCGGCAAATATTGCGATGGAATTTTCATGACCGTTCCCGAACATCGGGTTTGCGGACACTGTGCATGTGGCCAAGATTGCCGTCAAAGAAACAAAAATCTTTTTCATAAACACGACTATATAACTTTTACCAGATTGACGCAATAAAATGTTGACGGGTCAATTATAAAAATCTATTATTCAAATACACAAAACAAAAAAAAGGAGAACACATGAAACAAGTATTTACATTTGGTTTGGTTGCGGCGGTTGCGGTGACAACGGCGGCAAATGCCGGTTGGCGCGATTTATTCGGTTTGAATAAAACAACAGAACCCACCACCTTGGCCGAGGCATGCAATACAGACGAAATCACATCAATTTGTCCAGAAATGATTATGGGTTCCAAGACAATGATGGAATGTTTGTCTGATAACATCTCGTCTTTGTCATCAAAATGCGCGGGCTTTGTAAAGAAGCAAATTGCGGCGGGTGTCGATGATGTTGCAAAATCTGTTGAAGAAACCAAGGCTGCGGCCAATGAAACGGTTGAAGGTGTAAAATCTGATGTTGCAACCACCAAGGCCGAAGGCGAAGCCGCCGTCAAAGAAGTGGAAACATCCGCAAAAGAAACGGGTGAGGCCGCCAAAGAAACCGGTGGATTTTTCAAACGGTTATTCAATTAAAAATTTAACCCGCCGCATGGCGGGTTTTCTTGTTTACACGCGCGCGTAAAAATGTTATAATAATAAAAACATGGGTATGATTTGCGTGCAAATTTTCCCTGGGACAATTTGAATTTCGGGCGTTTCCGAAACATTATGGGAGAGTTATATGAAAAGACGTTCAGTCATAAATTTGTGTAAAAATGCACTTGGTACGGTGCTGTTGCTGATGGGTGCATTTTTTGTATGTTCAACATTGTTGTCTATGCGCGTTGTGTTTGCCGACCCAATTGCGCCGGTGTTTGAAAACGCACCAGCGGCCACGGCTTCGCCGCGTTCGGGCCGTGCGTCACCGCGTGGCACATCCACGGCGACATCCGCGCGTCCGACAACGGCAACAACAAACGCAAACGCGTCGCGTGGCGTCGCGTCACGCAATGTTGCGTCGCGCGCGTCCGGTGCAACGAATGGTGCGACACCCGCGCGCACAACATCAACGCGTAATGTTGTTGCACGCACTGCGTCGGGTGTGGCGTCAAATCGCGGCGTGTCCACGCGCACAACCGCGAACGCAACACGCAATATTCGTTCGCGCAGTGGCACAACCGCGCGTGTCGCGTTGGACGGCGACCCATTGCGCGCCACGAAAACCAATATAAACGGTTCATATTACACATACCTTTCTGGGAAATTATATTCGGGTAATTATTCAAATATTATCGATTCAACGACGGGTTTGATTTCCGCCGATGCATACAGTAATTGTTTGGAATCATACTATACATGTATGGATGAAATTTGTACCGCCCGAAATGACGCGCAACGCCGTTGTGCATGTGCCGGCCGCGTAAAAGCCTTTGCCGAGGCCGAAGCACAATTGGAATCTGCCAATGAAGAACTTATCAAAGTATCCGGCGAATTGGCGTTGTTGATTGCAAATCGTGGTAAAGAAGTTAGTGCCGCGTTCAGCCTTACCGACGCGGAAAAGGTTATGAATTGTGCGTCCTGGCGCGAAGTTGCACATTCTGATGGTTCGGGTGCCGTGTCGAATACCACAACATCGGGTGGCCGTGCATCAACGGTCGTGTCATCTGTTTGTGATGAAACAGAAATGAAAACATGGTGTCAAACTCATGGTGAATATAATACTTCAAACTGTAATTGTTCCAGGGCCCCAGAATATTGTTATTCTGCCAATAACAACAGCATGTTCGATGTTAAAAACCTGGACGGTGCGGGGTCTGATATATTGGCGTCTTTGGCAAAGTGGGCGGACGATGTAAAATCAAATGTTGATACAATTTTGACCAACAGTGATTCCAATGTGTTTGATGCGGTGGTAAATATGACCGGTGTTCTTAATGGTATCACGGGTTCGGCGACGGCGTTGTATGACAATCCAACGGTTGATACATTGGCGGAAACATGGGGATACGATTTGTTCCGCTATGCGCATAATAATGTGTGCGCGCGTGTGTTGGATTCATGCTTTAACGGCATATACGAAGGCTGTGGTACGCCACCAACCGGCGGACGCTGTGCGAATGGTGCGACATCATCTTGCCCATTTAATTATAACAGCAAGGTTGAAATATCATCCACAGGCGACGTCACATTAAATGAACGCAGCACCGCAACCGCGAACGCGTCGGCGTCATGCTTTGGGTACACATCTTCGTCAGGCGACCCATATTCATCGTTGCGTGGCCCGGTTGCCGATGCGCGTCGGTCTGTTATGCAGAAATACCTGTTGGACGCGAATGCAGATTGCGATTTGTATGGCGAACAATTGAAATCGACCGCGCAAAAAATTGCGTATCAAAAGGCCGCCGCGCAACAGGCACTGCAACAAAAGCGTTTAGAATTTTATAATGAAGAACGCGACAGTGTATTGAACAGTGCGATTGCCGCCGGCACGAACTTTAATGAATGTATCAGTGAATTGTACGATTGCTATGAAACCCAGGCGTCTGCAAACGAGAATTGGTCCACTGCGCGTATAAAAACATACTGTGCACAAATCGCAAACGCACCACATTGCTATCAAGATATGATTTGCAATCCGTCGGTGGCGCAATTCCGTGCGATTGTTGATGTCGCCGATAATGCATCTTGCACCTGGCATTCAAGTGACTATACGGTAAATACATGCCGTAATGTGGTGACATTGAATGAAATATTGTCCGGGGCCAGTGATACCGCCGCGTCGTCTGTGCCGACAAATAATGGAACGGGTAATTCCGCCAATTTGCGCGAAAAGTGTCTGCGCGAGGCACTGGGGTGTGGCGCCAATGGCACAACGGGTTGTATCCGCAGTTGGACAAATAATCAATAATACCGCGTATGTGTTTCCGACAAATCGGGGTTCGCCCCGATTTTTTAGTGGTTAGTGGTTAGTGGATAGTGTTAGTGGTTAGTAGATTCTGGAATTAGTGCGTCATTATGAAAACGCTCCAAAAATTACTAACCACTATCCACTTGCACTAACCACTAACACTAACCACTATTGCACAAAATTTTATGCAAAATGCTTGACTTTTTGTTAAAAAAGCATATTATTTGCATAAACTTTTGAACAAAAGTTAAAAAATAACCATAAAAGGATTTGAATATGAGTGACTTTGCAATCTTTCAAACCGGCGGAAAACAGTATCGTGTTAAAACCGGTGACGTTATCAAGGTTGAAAAATTGGACGCCGAAGGCGATGTCACATTTGACCATGTTTTGATGATTGGCGAACGCGTTGGTACGCCGACCATTGATGGGGCAAGTGTTGTCGCAACGGTCGTTGAACAAAAACGTGCGCCCAAGGTTTTGGTGTTCAAGAAAAAACGTCGTCAAAACTATCGTCGCACACGCGGTCATCGTCAATTCGTGACTGTGTTGAAAATCAAAGAAATCAAGGGCTAGTCCCGGAATTAAAGGAGTTTAGTTATGGCACATAAGAAAGGTGGTGCAAGTACCGCAAACGGACGCGATTCTGCGGGGCGCAGACTTGGCGTCAAGAAATCCGGTGGCGCACGCGTGATTCCGGGTAATATCATTATTCGTCAACGCGGCACGGCCGTTCACCCGGGTGAAAATGTTGGTATGGGCAAAGACCACACCATATTTGCCAAGGTATCTGGCACTGTTTCGTTCAAACGTGGTTTCCGCGACCGTAAAACGGTTTCGGTCATTCCGGACGAAAAATAAAAATCCCCTTTGGTTTGTTATGGGGGCATGTAAATGCGTAAAAACGGTTGCGATTGCAACCGTTTTTATATGTTTAATCAATATGCGCAAATTATAATTGTGCTTTGATTTCTTGAACCTCGTAACATTCGACGCGGTCACCTTCTTTAAGGTCGTTGTATTTATCAAAACTCATACCGAATTCTACGCCACCAGAAACTTCTTTTACTTCGTTCTTTTCGCGACGCAATTCGCCGATTTTGCCATCATATATAACAACATTGTTGCGCAACAGACGGACAAAGGCATCTTTCTTTATTGTGCCTTCGGTCATACGACACCCCGCCACACGGATGCCTTTGCCCACCGTGAACAACGCGATAACATCGGCATACCCAATAAAGTTTTCTTTCTTTTCCGGCGCAAGTTTTCCCGACAAAATTTCTTTAATTTCATCGGTAATGCGATAAACAACACTGTGATAACGAATATCGACACCGCCGTTTCGCGCCATATCACGCACCGCAGAATCCGCGCGAACATTAAACGCGATAATTACCGCCCCCGACGCGATTGCCAAACGAACATCACCTTCGGTAATTTGACCAACCCCGGCGGACAGTATATCCACCGATGCTTTGTCTGTTTTAATACCGCGAATCATGTCGGTTATGGCCTCGACACTGCCCTGGACATCGGCGCGCAAGACAATCGGCAAAGTCAGTTTTTTATCGTCCGATGTTTGACGCGCAAACAATTCTTCCAAAGAAGAACGTTTAACCGCGTTTGCCTTGTCACGGGCGCGTTGTATGCGATACGCGGCAACTTCGCGACATTGTGCTTCGGTTTCCATAACATTCAATTGGTCACCCGCCGCCGGCACAGAATCCAATCCCAACACCATAACAGGCTGGGCCGGTTTTACCATTTTAACGCGTTCGCCATTTGACATAACCAATCCGCGCACGCGTCCGAATGTTTCGCCGACAACGAATACATCGCCAATCTTTAATGTTCCCTGGCGAATAATGACGGTTGCAACCGCCCCAAGGCCGCGTTCCATTTTTGCCTCTACCACCGTGGCAACGGCCGGCATATCCGGGTCCGCACGCAGGTCCATCATTTCTGCCTGTAATAAAATGGCTTCTTCCAATTTATCAAGGCCGATTTTTTGTTTCGCAGAAATTTCCACGCATTGCACATCGCCACCCATTTCTTCAACCTGGACTTCCTGTTGCAGTAAATCGGTTTTAACGCGTTGCGGGTTGGCTTCGGGTAAATCGATTTTATTTATTGCGACGATAAATGGAACCTTGGCGGCACGAATGTGATTTATGGCCTCTATCGTTTGTGGCATAATGGAATCGTTTGCCGCAACAACCAACACCACGATATCCGCCATTTGCGCGCCACGCGCACGCATCGCCGTAAATGTTTCGTGGCCCGGTGTATCCAAGAATGTAATTATCGCCCCAGATTTTGTTTTAACTTCGTACGAAGAAATATGCTGGGTAATACCACCGGCTTCGCCGGCGACAACATTTGCGTTACGAAACGCATCAAGCAATGATGTTTTACCATGGTCAACATGTCCTACAACCGTCACAATGGGTGCGCGTGGCTTCATATTTTCTGGGTTTGGTGCGCGTTCAATTTGGTCGGCGTATGGTTTAACCTCTACCCGTTTTACGGTTGCGCCAAATTCGCCGGCAATAATTTCCGCCGTGTCGGCATCAATGGATTGGTTTTGTGAAACCATCATTCCCATTTCCATCAATTTTTTGATGACATTGCCAACCTTTTCCGCCATTGCCGCGGCCAAGTCTTTTACAACGATGGTGTCGCCCAGTGTGACTTCGTGTGCAACCTTTTGTGGTGCATTAAACATTGCACGCGCCTTTTCGCGGAAACGTTTAAGTGACGCTTCGGACCGGCGACGATTTGCACCACGAATACCGATTGCTTCGTCGTCATCGTCATCGCCCATGACAATGTCGTGCAAAGAAATTTTACCGGTTTTTGTAAATTCTTTTTTGCCACCACCAAATTTAGAATTACGACGCGCCGGTTGTGCCATATCGGCATCATCATCATCATTATCGGTGCGACGCGGTTGTGCTTTTTTGAAATTTTGTGTTGGGCGCGTGGGCGTTGCAACCGTTGGGGTTGCCTCTGGTTCTTCTTCCATTGCGGCGACGTTTTCGCGTGCGGCCAATTGTTCTTTGACCTGTTCATACTCGCGTGTTTCGCGGGCAATTTCGGCCTCGCGCGCGGCGCGTGCGGCGGCTTCTTCGGCCTCGCGTTTTTTGCGTTCTTCTTCGCGGGCATGGGCGGCTTCTAAGACCGCACGCAGTTTTTCATCCGCCGGATTATTTCGCGGTTGAACCGGCGCAGTGGGTTCTTCACGCAATTCATTGCTGCCGGGGGCAACAACGCGACGACGGCGTTCAACAAAAACGGAATCGCCTTTTTTACTTTGGACCGCGCCCAATGTCACAGATTTTCCAAGTGTCAATGTTGCCATATTTCAACCTTTGTTTTTTTGTTTTTATTATTGTTGTTCTTCTGTCGCTTCGTCTTGGGTTATACCAAATGCGACTTCGCGTGCCTTCATAATGACACGACCCGCAAGGCGCATACTCATTGTTTCTTCGCCAAGTATTTCGACCAATTCGTCCGATGCCAAATCCGCCAAATCAGACAATGTCTTGATACCCGCCGCACCCAATTTCATAATGATTGGACGTTTAATAAAATCGAATTTCAACAAATCATCCGACATACCCAATTTGTGGCCTTCGTCGAAATAATCTTGTTCCACTTTGCCAAGGTATGTTTTCGCACGATTTTGTAATTCGACCGCCAATTCCGTATTAAATCCTTCGATAGATTCCAATTCTTTCAATTCCACGAACGCGATTTCTTCGATTGTGCGGAAACCTTCGGACACCAACAGATGGGCAATCATTTCATCGACATCCAATCCCTTGATAAAGAGTTCTGTTTTTTCTTTTACTTCCTTGGCGCGACGTTCTTGTTCTTGGGCCTCGTTCACGACATCGATGTTCCAACCCGTCAATTGTGACGCCAGGCGTACATTTTGCCCACGGCGACCAATCGCCAAAGATTGTTGGTCTTCATTCACAACGACGACGGCGCTGCGTGTATCTTCGTCGACGATGATTTTTGCGACCTTGGCCGGTTGCATCGCGTTCACGATAAATACAGCCGGGTCTTCGGAATACAAAATAACATCGATTTTTTCGCCATGGCATTCGTTGATAACCGGTTGAATACGTGTTCCCTTGATACCAACGGTCATACCAACCGCGTCAACCGACGGGTCGGCGGTTTCAACCGCAATTTTCGCATGCGAACCCGGGGCGCGCGACACAGATTTAATTTTAATGATACCTTCGTAAATTTCCGGAACTTCTTGGACAAACAGTTTTTCCATAAACATCGGGTGTGTCCGGGTCAAGAAAATCTGGGGACCCGAATTAGACCGCGCCACATCCATAATCAACGCGCGCACACGGTCACCCACCGCCAAACGTTCGCCCGGGATAAGTTCCGTATTTTTGATATATCCTTCGGCCTTGCCGTTGATATCAACAAAGACGTTACCAAATTCAATGCGTTTAACAACACCGTTGATAATATCGCCAATATTGTCTTTAAATTCTTCGTATTGACGACCCTTTTCGGCGTCACGCACGCGTGCAGTCATAATTTGACGCGCGGTTTGAAACGCCATACGACCAAATTCTGGTTCCGGCAAGGGGTCTTCGACGACATCACCAACCGATGGATTTTTCGCATATTTTTTTGCCTCTGATACGGTCAACATAGTTGATGGATTGTATTCTTCGCCAACCGATTCTGGTGATTCGATAACATCGAACAGGCGTTTAACATATATCGCGCCATTTTTATGGTCAATATTTGCGACGATATTAAATTCTTCACCATATTTATGCTTTGCGATTTTTGCAATTGCGGCTTCAAGTGAAGCGAATACGGTTTCGCGGTCAATCTGTTTTTCGGCGGCCAAAGAATCGATGGCCAACAATAAATCCTGACGCGGCATAGAAACAAACGACATTTGTGTTTTCTCCCTTGGTATTGTGTTTGACGTCTTGCTTTTATCTTTAAGGGCGGGGTTTTTCGCCCCGCCCTTAAAATTTAATCTTTTAAGAACACGTTGATTATAACACCGAATCGGATGAAATCAACCATTTTTTACACATATTTGTTAAATATATTTGACGGTGGCAATTTTGGATTCTATACTCTTTTATAATGAAGACACTTGATAAATATTTTTCGCGACAGCTGATCGGTATTTTTGTCATGCTGTTGCTTATACTTACTGGGCTTGCGTGGATGGTCCAGATTATGTCTATGATGAAGTTCTTGATGAATTACGGCATAGAACTTACCAATTTTTTGGGCCTTACCGCGATGATGGTTCCGTTCATTTTATCTATTATCATACCGTTTGTCACATTTATCGCGATATTATTTGTGTATAACAAAATGATTGGTGATAACGAGGTTATAGTGATGGCGTCAACCGGGGCGTCGCCTGCGCGAATTGCACGGCCGGCATTGGTATTGGCGGGGGTGCTAACGCTTGCACATTTTGTGTTAAATGTTTGGATTGTACCCGCAACCCAGGCAAGGTTTTATGATACGCAATGGAATTTGCGGTATGGTTTGGCGCATCTTAAATTACAAGAGGCCGCGTTTACCGAAATGTCGCACGGTTTGGTTGTCTATGTTGATAAAGTTTCCGGTCATGATTTGAATCATGTTATGTTATCAGACACGCGCAACAATAAATCCCAAATAACAATATTTGCAGAAAACGGAAAATTGGTGACGACAATGCGTGGGCTGTCTATTGTAATGACAAACGGTTCATTACAGGCCACCGGAAACGGCGATGTAATTGGAACATTTGATGCGTTTGATATGGATTTAAGTGTCACGGAAAAAAGTGGTGATTCCGCATTCAAGGCGCGTCGCATGTCAACAACCGGGTTATTCAAATCTTTGGGACAAGATTTGACACCGAAACAACACAAGACCGTTTTATCAGAACTGTGTAATCGTATATTTGGTCCGGTTATGAATATGATTTTGGCATTGTTGGCGGTGACAATATTGTTGCGTTCGTCACTGTTGCGTCGTCGGGCAAGTTTCGCACCCGCCGGCGCGGTTTTGGCGATGTCTGTTGTTATGGCGTCGTTTATGTCGTTGTCCAGTATGTTGACCACGGGCCTGGATTTGATACTGGTTGGGGCGGGTTTGGTTATATTGTTTGGTATAATAGGTTTGATATTGATTAAAAAATGAAGCGATTAGTATTTGCATTTTTAACGATACTGGTATCACCGATGGCATACGCGGTGAATGTAGATTTTAATGAACCGACACTTATACGTGCCGAAAAAATTGAATACGATTTGAAATCTGAAACAATCAAAACAACCGGCAAAACAGAAATATCAAATAAATCGGGCCAGAAAATGACCCTTTCGGATTCTTATTTAACCAAAAATGGCAAAGATATTGATGGGTCAGATATTCAAATATGGTTGGGCGAACATGTGTACATAGAATCGGATAAAATCACGCGTGATGGCGATATAACAATCGCGACGGATGCAACATTTACGGCCTGTAAAAATTGTGACAGTTTTGGTGATGCGTGGGAAATAACATCGAAAAAAATTAAACATAACTTGGATTCGCGAATGTTGGCGTTTTATAATATGGTGTTTTGGGCGTATGATTTTCCGATTTTATGGTTGCCATATTTTGATATGCCGGATCCCGGTGTTAAACATAAAACCGGTTTTTTGACACCGAATTTAGAATCAACAAATAAGATGGGGACCCAGATAAATATTCCGGTGTACACATACATATCGGATACACATGACGCGACAATAACTTTTTCGTATTTAACGCATGAAAACCCGTTGTTTCAATTAGAACATCGGTTGAATGGTTCGCATTCTGAATTTCGGACACGTGGTTCGTTCACACATAATCGCGAAGGCGAAAATCGTTGGCATGTATTTAACGATGATATTATTGAATTGGGTGAAAACGCGCGCGCAACGGTTTTCTTGGAACGTGCGTCTGATAAAACATATCTGCAAAAGTACGGATTCTATAATGAACAGCCGTATTTGGATTCTGGGGCCAAGGTAGAAGTATTCGGACAATCGGGCTACGTCGTTGCGGACGCACATATATTCCAAGAATTACGCAGCACCACACGCCGGTATTCTGTGCCAAATGGAAACATTTTACCAAACATACGCGCGATTTATCAAACCACACCAATGTTTGCTTCGACATACGCAACATTTATGGGCGACATTTTGGGAATATCGGGCGATGGAACATCGACACAACGTGTTATTGGCGAAGCACGCGTCACATCGCCATGGACACTGTGGGGTGGAAACCGTTTAACCGCAAGTATCGCGACACGATATGATATTTATAACTTTGATGATGCGTTGATGCTTGATGGTGATATATATTCTGGAATGAAAAACAGATTTTTACCAAGTGGTTATTTGGAATGGGGGTTGCCATTACTTCGACCGGGTGTATCCTGGACCCAGGTCATAGAGCCGCGTGCGCGCATCACAACCATGCGCCATATAGATGAAAGTCAATTTGCCGCGAACAACGATTCTGTGGGCGCGTTGTTATCTGATGCGACACTGTTTTCGAACAATCGTTTTTCTGGGTTGGACCTGTGGGAAAACGGAACATTTGCCGATTATGGGGTGCGTTGGTCCGCATTCAATGCAAACGGTAAAACGATAGAGGCATTTATTGGTCAAACATACGATTTTACAAAACGCGAAGACACCGACCGCAACAGTGGTTTTAGAAATGGCCAATCGGACTATGTCGGACGCATAGAATACAATAATATGGAATGGTTGAATGTGTACACGCGTTTCCGCCTGGCCAAGGATGACCTTGCGTTGCGGCATACGGAAACAAATTTTGTTTTTGGAACGCGCCGAAATTTTGTGAACCTTGGGCATATATGGTCACGCCAGTTTTATGATGCCCAGACCCAGGCCGAAACTATTCACGAATTTGCCGGTGGAATCGGAATTGGGATTACAGACCGGTGGTCCGTGCGATGGAATGCGATATACAATGCAACAAATGATAATTTCCAACAACACAATGGTGCGCTGTATTATGAACACCCGTGTTATTATTTAAGTTTTGGCTATCGTCGTGATAACGCCAAAAAGGCGGACTATGTCGGAACAACGACTTTCCAATTCAGATTTGGAATAAGTGTTGATGGCAAACATTATTAAACGAAAGGGGAGAATATGAAAAAAATATTTGTGATATTTGGAATATTGTGTATGGCGGGCGCGGCCAATGCGGCGACCGTCGTGGCAAGTGTTGATGGTACACCGATTACCGATTCAGATATTACCGCACGAACAAAACTTATGGCGCGCCAGGGAAAAACATCAACCGACAATCGGCGCGTGGCATTACAAAATATTATTGATGACAGTGTGAAGTTAAAATATGCCGCAAATTTTAATGTTAAACCAACCGATAAAGACGCCGATGCAGAATTGAAAAAAATGAACCTTGGCGAACTGTCTGCGGCGGAACGTGAAATGGCGCGTTCTGCGATGCGTGCAAATATCGCATGGCAGGTTATAATTGCGCGAACCGTTATGCCAACCGTCGATGTGTCGCGCGAAGATATTGTCGCCGAACGCGCATCACTTGAACGCGAACATGGTTTGCCATTGGAAATGACACTGGTGCGGTTGGTTGATGTGCCGGACGATATTGCGGCGAAATTGACCAAACCCAAAAGTTGCGATGCCGCGATGGATATGGCGGAAAAATTTGGTGGCGCCCCCCAGAAATTTACCGCATTGCAATACGAATTGTCTGCCGATGTGCGTGAACAAATTGCGGGGTTGCCAGTATTGACATGGTCACGGGTGAAAAATGGTTCTGTGTTTTTAATATGTAAATCTACCAAGACCGCCGAATATGGAAAATTGGACGATATAATCAAACAAAATGCGATGTATAAACAATCTATGTTTGTCGCAGACCAACAATTAAAACAACTGCGTCGGCGTGCGGTTGTGATTATAAATGATGACCGGTATAAATTATGACAAAGACAATACTTTTTAATTTAACAAATTCTGAATTAGAAAAATTTGTGACGGATATGGGACAACCAAAATTCCGCGCAAAACAGATTTCTGAATGGCTGTCGCGTGGCGCACCCGATTTTGCATCTATGAAAAATTTGCCGGCGAACCTGCGCAATGATTTAGATGCGTGCGCACAAACATTACCATTGCGGGTGGTTCGGCGTTTGCAATCGGCGGATGGTCAAACGACTAAATTTTTATTGGAATTGAATGATTGTGAACAAATAGAATGCGTCCTTATGCGGACAAGTTATGGCAACAGTGTCTGTGTCAGTTCCCAGGCCGGATGTGCAATGGGGTGTCGTTTCTGTGCAAGTACCCTTTTGGGGTTAAAGCGCAATTTGACCGTGAATGAAATATTCGCACAAATATTGGTTGCACAATGGGAACTGCGCACCGATAATTTTGCCGACCGGCCAATTCGTCCGAATGGCGATGCGAACAATAACGATGTGTCACATATTGTTGTTATGGGAACCGGCGAACCATTACAGAACACACAAAATGTTATCGGATTTATCGAACGCGCAAATCATGAAATGGGAATTGGGTGGCGTCGTATCACCGTTTCAACATGCGGGATTGTGCCGGGCATAGATGAACTTGTCGCATGGGGACGGCCGATAAATTTGGCCATATCATTGCATGCGCCGAATGATGAACTGCGCCGAAAGATTATGCCGATTGCAAACAAATACAGCATCCGTGAAATCATGGATGCGGCATGGCGATTTACCGATTTGCACAATCGGCAATTGATGATTGAATATATCTTGTTGGGTGATGCGGACGGAAACCCAGTGAACACAACCACGGAATGTGCGGAACAATTGGTTGAAATTGTGCGTGGAAAAAACTGTATGGTGAATTTAATTCCATGGAACGCGGTATCGGAACGCGATTGGACATCGCCATCGGGAAATGCGGTGCACCGGTTTCAAGACATACTTATTAAAAACGGTGTGCATACGCGCATTCGTCGCGAACGCGGAACAGACATTGGTTCGGCGTGCGGCCAATTAAGGATTAGTGGTTAATCCGTCCCGGCACCGTTTGGTGCCGCGGCCGCGACAAGTGTTAGTGACTAGTGAGGGCAGGGTGCATAAATCAAAAAGGATTTATTATGAATTTAGAATATATAACATGTTCTGATATGCGGGAACACAATTCAATAGATGATATCATAGATCTTGGGAAAACATATCCAATGGCAGAATTCGCAATTCAGGCGCACCCATCAAAATTTTCGGCGTATATGCCACGGTATGTATGGTTTGATACACTGATGCATGCGGCGCGTGTGAACGATATAAACCTTGCTATGCATGTAAATTCTGAATGGCGAACCGAAATTTGTCATGGCAATATTCCATTTGAAATTAAACGCATGTGGGATTTGTGTCGTGATAATGGCAAACCGGTTATCGGCCGGGTCCAGGTAAATATAAACGGCGGTCGTGACCGGTTTAGTTTCTGTGTCGCCAAAGTTGCCGATATTATTCGTGCATACCCCGATATTGAATTTATATTTCAATACACACCGCGGCAAAGGACGCGATTAAAGAAACTGGACCAGGCGTGTGCGGCGTTTTCAATGTTGTTTGATGCGTCGGGTGGTCGCGGAATTTCACCACGCGCGTGGCGCGCACCGGTTATGGATAATCATAAAATGGGATACAGTGGTGGATTGTCCCCAGAAAATGTTTATGAAAACCTGGATAAAATAAATTTGGTTTTGCCGGCGAATTACAATACTTGGATTGATGCCGAAGGTAAATTAAAAGCCCCGGAAACAAAACAATTTGATGTTGCACGCGCGGAAAAATACATTCAAAACGCGTTGCGATGGGTGCAAAGAAATAAATGAAATCGCATTGGGTAATAAAATATTTTTTGCTTGGAATAATGGCGACCGCGTTGGCGGGACCGGTTGTTGCACAAAATAATCGTCAAAATCGCAAAAAATCAAAAACAGAATCCGTCGCCAAAGATACCTTGCGCGTTCAAACATTGACGCACACAAGCCCGGTAATCGGTGTTCATGTCCCGCCAGTGCCCAAAAAGAAAAAATTTCTTGTGGGGCATGTGGATGATTCATATCGGGTTGATGTAAATGCGGCCGCGAATATGGGGGCTGGCACGCCGCGTGCGATTTTTGCGCCGGTTATTGTGGCGAACCCGTTTGTTAGATTTTGTGATAAATACACTGTCGGCGCGCATGCGAACATTATGTTGCATAATTTTACGGGTAATAATTTTTCGCCTGTTGTTTATGAAATGTATTTGGGTGGTGTGGCGGACACCAAGGTCGGAAAATTTGAAATTAAAATTGGAAAATTTATTGCGGTAAATTTTGATAATGATTTTTCAAAATATACGCCTGTTCATGACCAATTGATGACCAATATTCATTTTGCGCCGGGTTGGAATTTGAAACGCGCGGCAACATTTACATATCGTGGACAAGAGGCAAGTTTCGGCCTTGGCTATGCGGAAAATCACGATGGTTTTGGTATTGATGGTGACGGCAAAATCGTCATGATAATGTCACAAAATATTGGTGAATATTTTCAAATTGGTGGGACAATACAATTCAACAAGACGGATTCGCGCATAGATTCATACATAGACTGGGCGCCAACATATCGCAACATTGTTTTTATTCGGGTCACAGATATCGGTGGTCGCGCAATGTTTTATGGAACGTTTGGGCACGCGATATGCGATAACGATGCCACAATTGCACTGAATGGCTATGTTCAGTCTGGGGATGGGGCGCGTGGTGCAAATATCGGTTTTTATCATACGAAAAGTGGCGCATATATTGCAACCGGTGCAACATACCATGACCCGATGCATGGGACAAATATGGACGGCACACCAAACCCACAATATGACAAATGGTCGCCCTTTGTTGAAATTGGAATCAAGAAAACACTGGTGCCGCGTGCGCGTACCCGATAATATTTTGTGGGCCACTTTCCCCTTTTATCTGGTGATTGTTTGTGATATAATTATACGCGAATATGAAGGGATTTACATTTGGTTTTTTGGTTGCACTAACCGCACTGCCATATATGGCGGTGGGTGCGGTGTCGCGCATAATCCCGGGGACGGATACCGCGACCACACCAACGGTTGATGCAGATTTGCGTGCGAATACCGAAAACGTCGCATCAACATCCGCACGTGCGACGGCGTCGCGCATAACCACATCGGACAATTCGACGCGGACGGCGGTGCGCAATGTGTCGCGCACTGTTTCGGCGGATGCGTCGGAATCTGCGACGCGTGTGGCAAATCGTTCGGCGGCGGTGTCGCGTTCACAAACAAATTCCGATACGCGCAGTAATTTGGAATCTGCGGTTCGTAATGTTGGCCGGTCTTCGCGGACCGACGCGGCCAGTATAAATGCGAACCCGGCGGTGCGTCGCATGGGATTGACGCTGCGCCCAAGCACGGCCGAGGTTGGCGGTCGCGCCATAATGTCGTCCGGTGCCCAGACGGGTTCAAACATGGCGTCTGAAATTCGTAACCTAAAATCATCGCGTGTGGCAACGGTTAAAACGCGTGATACCACAACCACATTGGACCCGGCCGCAATTGCCGATGCCAAAGAACGCATGGAACAAAGCGCGGCATTAAATAAATCATGCCAAGAACAATATAACGATTGCATGGACCAATTCTGCGCGGTGATCGACGCAAACCAGAAACGTTGTTCATGTTCTTCGAATTTATCAAAATACGCCCGCGTTGAAAAGGCGGTCAAAGACGCCAACACTCAATTGAACGAGGTTGCACAAAATATTCGCTATGTCGGCCTGTCGGCGGACGAAATATCGGCGATTATGTCCGCGACCGAGGCAGAATTGGCCATGACCGGAACGACCGACACAACCGAAAATCGCACATTGTTGGCGCAAATCGAACAGATGATAAAAGACCCCGCATCGACATCGTCCGCGACCATGACCTCAGATTCATTTGGATTGTTGGACATAGATTTAGATTTTTCATCATCTGATACGGACGATTTATTTTCATTGGATTTCTTGTCTGGAAACACCGGTGCATTTTCAAACCTGCGTGGGGGCGATTTATATAATGCGGCGAAAAAGCGGTGCAGCACGATTATAAACCAGTGCAAAGATGTTGGTGCGACCGCGCAACAAATAACCGGCAACTATGATTTGGCAATTGATAAAGATTGCATCGCGTATGAACAGGGCCTGACCAAGATGAATGAGGCATTGGTATCCAATGTGCGCAGTGCGACCCGTATGTTGCAAAAGGCGCGCCTTGCGGTATTACAGAATCAAAATACATACAGTGCGACCGAATGTATCGGCGCATTGGAAACATGTATGACGGACGAAATGGTCTGTGGCGAAGATTACAAGAAATGTCTTGACCCAACCAAGAAATATATCGACGAAAACGGCAATGTTGTCCTTGGGCGCAATGTAAATTATATTCAAGATTTTATGACGAACTATAACAACGCATCGGTCAGTCAGTCTTGGTTGGCGTCGGCGGCAACCGCACCAATTGATGACGAGGCGTGCGCCCGTGCGGGTGATGGAAGTTGTGTCGTTCGATATTTGTTAAACAAAATCGGTACATCGCAAAAGGCAACAGATTCCGGCCTGTGTCGTCCGGTGTTGGATAAATGTCGTGCATACACATACGACACGCGCGGAAATTACATGCAATACAATGATATCGTTGTGAACTATATTCAACGCGCGATGGTCAATATTCGCGCCGCACAGTATAAGATAGTTTCAGATTATGCGTCAACATGCCTTACCGATATTGCCACATGCTATAACAACCAGGTTTCGCAACTTTCGTCTTGGTCTGCGACGGCGGCTGCATCCAGTGTTTATAATATCATGCGTGGCGCGTGCCGTAATGTTGCGTTGACATGTGGATATGCGGTGTTTGCCGATAATCAAACAAGTTGTCCATCGGACAATGCGAACACCTGTATCGAAAGCATTTCCGAAATATTCTATCAATCATTACTGTGTCCGGATAATTCGACATATGTATTGCGCACAACAAACCAGACAATCAGTGAAAATAACACAGATGGCGGATGGGTGAACAAATTGTGTCGGTGCCAAGATGGATTTGTGACATTTAATGGCGCGTGCCTTGCGGCGTGTGAAAATGGTGGAATGTATACATCTGCGGGCGTCTGTTCCGAAGGCGCCGCATGCACATCGATTACAAATGCGCATGATGCCAGTGCGGCCGAGGCGACCAGTGACGGGGCGTTCTGGGGCGGGCGTTGCGCATGTGCGACAAATATGTATTACTATCGTGGCAAATGTCGCCGTTGCCCATCAAATTCTGAGCATATCGCTGGATTGGCGGGTGATCTGTTCGGTGGTCAGTGCAGTTGCAATACAGGTTATACCGCATCATCAAATCGTTTGTGTTGTATTGATGACGACCACCCCAACTATATAAACAGAACATGTGAAGAATATGAAGCGGCGGTTGAGTACGAGGCTATTAACAATAACCTACAATCATAATAACCCGTTGCAAAAAATCTTGTATTGTGATATAATTCCCATGTGTCTAACAAAGGAGTAAAAAATGCTTACGCTTATATTTGTTATTTTGAAATTGACCAAGGTTGTAAATTGGTCTTGGTGGTGGATATTACTGACATTGGCATTAGATGGCGGTCTGTTTGGTCGTATATTCTAATGTTTGTAATAAAAATGCCGCCCGTTGGGCGGCTTTTTTATTTCTTGTTGTTGCGTAACAAACCCTTTAAATACGACAATACTTTTATGCGCTCCGCACCCCAGGCATCAGGTTTTTTAAGGTTTGGTTTTGGCGTCCGTTTTTCAAGGTTTGCCAACGCTAATTTATCCTGAACCGATATATCCGGTATATATACATCGGCTTTGTTATAATATTTGTGTTCTTCAAGGCCATACAGGGCTTTGATGTAATTATATTCTTGGGTAATCAAGAAAGTTCCATCATTGGGCGCGCGACCAAAATCTATCAAGTGTCTTTCGCCGTTTTGAACGCGTATCCAATATTTGGTTGTGTCGGAAAATGTTTCGCACCAAATGTCATAAAGACGCATTTGGTCCGGCGTGTATGCGGTCACAACCGCCGGTCCGTCACGAACGATTTCCAAATCGGTGCGTTTATAAATCTTGTACAACAATTTACACAACAAAACGGACAAGTCCTGTTGTTCGGCGGTGATATTTGTGATATTTTGTATCAATGTTTTTTTCTTTGGCATTATGTAAATCCTTTTATTGGACATATTGTATGCCTTATTTTTATTTTGTCAACAAATATGTTGATTCAAACCCGCGTAAATATTAAAAAACAAAGAAAAAACCGACCATACTTAGTCGGCATTTCTTGGTGGGGGTGGGTGCGCCTCGATACGCAATAAATAAAATCAAAAATGCAGAGTGGGTGGATTACCACCAATGCCGGTTTTTAGCCAAAATTTGCCCTTTGCTTGACAGTTTTGACTATAAAAATATTGAATTGCCAGACAGTTTGCTTAGCACTTTTATAAATTTAACGTGTTTTTTATAAAAAGCACACTATTTTTTATAACTAATTTGAGCGAATTTAAATTATGTGATATAATTCTTAGGAATATAAATTAAAATTTATAAGAGGCAGAATATGAAAAAAAATAATGTATCAATACTAAATACAGTTATAAAAACTATAATATCTATTGCTTTGGTTGTGTTTTTATGGTGGTTTATTATGCATAAACTTATAAGTCCAGTGAGATTGACAACAATAACAGAAGAAGTAATCTTTCGTGTTTTTGTTGTGTTGTTCGATTTTTTATGTGTATATATACTTTGGAAAATCATTCCTTATGATACAAAAGAATGGATAAAGAATTGGAGAAAAGAGGATTTTGTAAAAACAGGTAGTGTATTATCTTTAATAAGCACAATTATTAAAATACCCCTTGCTGTATTTGGAAGTTGGTTTTTTGTCATGAATATTTCTATGCTACCCTTTTTATGGATATTTGATGAAACAATTTTAGGATATATTTTAATGTTTATAATCTTTTGTTTGATATTACCGGGAGATATAAAACATTGGATAAAACAATGGAATAAATAAAAGGAAATAGTAGATGAAGGATAATATAAAAATTATCATTGCTTTGATACTATTTTGTATTGCATCTGTTATAGGGAAAGAAATATATCATAGTGTTAGGAAACCTGTGCAGAAGGCGAACATTCCAACTGTGGTTGAAGATGCTAATGCAAAATATCGTTTAAAAAATATAAATGATAATGTGGTTGTAAGCGTTGATAATAAATATACACAAGACCATTATGAATATAATTTTCCGGTATCTGATTCAAGAAAAACATTTAAAGAAAATATGGAATATCAATCCGATAGTCAAAAATTATATCAAAAACAAAATGCTGAATTGATTATAGAAGCAGGTAAAGCATATGGATATATAATAGCCGGTGATTATAAACCGATAGGATATTGTGCTAAATATTATCCTGTAAATACATATAAACAAAAATTTGATGCACGTTTTAAAGATGTAAAAATAAAAGCAGAAACTATTTTAAATAAAGCATATGGTAGTAACGGTGCAATAAATTTTAAAAATAGTATCGTATCAAATCAAGAAGTTGTAAAAGCATCATATCAACAAGCAGAGGATGAATATTTATCAACAAAAAAACTTGTTGTTAGTGATGGTATTCAGAATTTGACACGAGAACAGTATTGCAAAATGATAGATGACAATGCTGATTTTGTGGTTGATGAAGACTATAAAAAATTTAAAATGATTGCACCAAATTTCTAAAGCATATTTGCATAGAAGCATCAAAGTTTTAACAATACCTGTTTAGCATCTGTATCAGAATTACGTTTATATTTCTGCTTAGGGCTATTTGGTTTATTCGGAACCGTTTTAACAACAAGACCGTCATCCAATAATGGTTTTAAAACCTTTTTCATAAAGTATACCCTGCTATTATAACGACTATGTGACATTATTTCAATCAAAGACCGCGGAACTTTCATAAATTCTAATAACTCATCCAAATTATATTGAGCTTGATCACTAACTTGATCACTAACTTGATCACTAACTTGATCACGGACCTGATCAACTCGTTGCCTAAAATTATCTGTAAACAATCTTACAGGCCACTCAAACTTAAATATAGCATCATCTGTAACAACTGGCACTGTTCCAGCATATAGCTTGGCGTATTTAAATATATTTTTTATACCGGACCCAAGCTCTTCAGCCAAGCCTATTTCTTTAAAAAAGCCGGCTATATTTGGATTTTTTGGATACGGTGAATTGGTTTTTGGATTTATATTCCCGTACAAAAATGGCTTGTTTCCGTTGTCCGTATAGATTTTGCTTTTTTCTATTATAAAACGAGCTGGTACCTGCTTGGTATACTCGCGATGTATTAACAAATTAACAGCAATCTCTCTAAATATAACAGATCGTATATCTATTCTGACAGTATTATTGTTATCTAAATAAAACTTTTCAGGCAAATGCTTGTTTATAAACGTCATTATCTTATCGTAACTGTCAATAAGATTTGTTTTAATTTCACATCTATCATCATACCGATCTGCGTTTTCTATTTTACATATCAAATCAGTTTTATAATGAGGCAAAACCGAATGAATAACATCATCCTTACCAAACAATAACACAGCAGCCAAAGTAAAACCTTCTTGATGTGAAGGAAAATCTGTTCGATACAGTGAGGCACTTCTCAACAACTCCATATCATCCATACGTCCCCAAGGATGATCAGGTCTTCTCAATACTGCTCGTTTTCTAGCTTCTTTTATTAAATCGGATCTTAATTCATTTATTGTTATTCCTTGAACGATACGATTCTCTGTGTATGTATTTTGTTTTTTCATATACAATTCCGACACTTTGGACTGTATATCCGTTATATCCAGATCCCCGTCTTCATTTCGCACATAAATCTTTCCATTCCGTCTATGAACCTCCGAACTTTCTGGAACTTCAATAACCAAAACAGTTTTTCCAGCAACAACGATATCACCCACACTTAAATACAACGGCGGATTAATTTTCGTTGGATTATTAACAGTTGTAACAAAATCCTTTTTATACCTATCCACATTATCGGCAGACACACCTAGAATCTTTTTATCATCGGACACACCGAGCAAAATTACTCCGCCACAAGTATTTGAAAAAGCACAAACAGTCTCATAAACGCTTTTAGGAATATCACCACTTGCTGCCTTGAACTCAATTTTTAAGCCTTCACCATTTTTAATAAGATTCAGTATATCATAATTCATATAAATCCACCAACTAATTACATATGAATTATTAACTAAAAAAAAATCAAAATCCACAATAATCAAAATTAAAAAATTTATTTCCAATAAATTTTTAAGATTTTTTTAATTGTTTATTCTCGTATTGGTGCTGCACTTCGTTCGCACCGATCCACCCACCCCACATTGCAAAATAAAAAATGACCCGTTTGGGTCATTTTCTATTTTGGTGGGAGTGGGTGGATTCGAACCACCTCAGGCTTAAGCCAACAGATTTACAGTCTGCCCCGGCTCTCCAACTCCGGCGCACGCCCAGAACTTAATTTTTGTGGCCTGCCACACGAAGCCTTTGGCGAAGTATGGTGCGGGCAGCGGGACTCGAACCCGCACATCAAGCTTGGAAGGCTTGCGTACTAGCCCTTGTACTATGCCCGCGATAAATTCAAAGGCAAATCGATTATATACTAATTTATTGCAAAATCAAGCGTAAATTACCGCGCGCAATCATTTTTTTTGTTCCGCAAAGAAATCGCGCATAGGAAAACAAACATTCTATAAATGCTTGTCCTAGGAAACATTTTCAATTATAATAAGAAATGTTCAAAGCGTTCTAGTAAAACAAGGAGGGATATAGTATGACACATGACGATTTGTGGAGTGCGATTGTAAAATTGGCGGCATCGCGCAATATGTCTTGTTCAGGGCTTGCGCGGTTTGCGGGCCTTGACGCGACGACATTTAACAAAAGCAAGCGGTTCAGTAAATATGGTCAACCGCGTTGGCCGTCCACTTACAGCCTTGCCAAAGTATTAAACGCAATAGGCATAACAATGTCTGATTTTGTGAACTTTATGCCGCCGCACGATGATGGGAATTCGTCCCGGCATAAATAACTTTGCGCATTGTAAATTTTTTTCTTGTGTTATACATTGCGTTTTTGTTAGAATATTTTTGTCGGTGGGTGTTCCGCCGATGGGGTGTAACGACCCGATTACAAGTTGTCGCAAGACGTAAAAAAATCTCCAACCGTCAGGTTGGAGGGTTGTGAATAATATGGGCATGTTCCATAAAATAAGCACACAATTCTTGTAAATTGTCGTTAACCTCCAACCACTTGAATTTTTCGGTGGTTTTTTATTTGTTTTTGCGTCGCAAAAACAAAAGGGAACAAGGAGGACATACACAATGAACAAAAAATTACTTTTCGGTTTAATCGGCGCGATTGTTGCAACCGGCGCATTTGCGAACCAGATTGTCACAAGCCAAACATACGTTGATAATATGGACGCATTAAAACAAGATAAAATTACCGCCGGCACAACTGGGGCGGTTGTCACATACAACGGTACCGCGGACGGCCAAACACAATTCACCGAACGCGCAATATACGATGGTTCGGCGACCTATGATGCAACAACCGATGCAAATAAATTGATTACCGCCGGGGCGGTGAATACAATGACCCCGGAATTACCAACCGGAAGGGCAAATGCCGCGGTCACATACGATGCCAACGGTAATATCGGCGGCGAACGGCGCATTGATGATTCGGGCGGAAGAGCCTCAGTTTTAACTCCTAGAAGCGATGAATGGTTAACAAGTGTAAGTGGGGTAAAGGGTACGCTAAAATATATAACATCAGTTCAATCTGCTAGTACCGTGCCTTCTGGTGGTATGTTTTTTTTGCCAGTATTTTCAGAAAACGAAGATACGCCCACATTTGGTAGGGTGACGGTGGCTAATTCAGTAGAGGATTTAGGCACATGGA
>CADCGT010000006.1 GCA_902801125.1 uncultured Pseudomonadota bacterium
CATTCCCCCCAAACCGGTCATTGCGCTAGATGCCGCGGTGACCGCACGATTTGCCCAAGAATTTTCCTTTTCGCGCGCCGCCGCCAATGCATCCTGGGCAGATTTTAGTTTATCTGAAATTTCCGGATTTTCGTTTTCATTTTGGGTTTCATTGTCGTCGTCGCCGCTGGCATCGGTGGCATTATACTGTTCGGTTAAAGATTCTGATTCAGCGGGCTCTTCATCAGTTTCTGATGGAATAAGCGATATGGTTTTGTTATTTAAATTTGTCGCATTCACGGTTTGTTGATTATAACCCGATAAATTAAAACTTATATCGGCGTTGTTTGGGATGTTTTCCAATGTGTATTTACCGTCGTCGCCGGTTGTTGTGGTAAGTTGATTATTGCTTGCAACGAAAACCTGAACACTTGATAATGGGGCTTTGGTTATGCCATCAACCACGGTGCCGGATATTGTGATACTTTCAACCGCCGGTGTGGATGTCGTTGCGGGCGCGGCTTTTTCTTTGGATGGTGTTGCTTTTTCGTGTTGGACCGGTGCCGGTTCAATCACCACAGACTCTTCGTGTTTTTGCTCTGTTGTTGCGACCGATTTGGCTGTTGTGGTGGGCTTGGATTTTTCAACCGGTTTAGGGTTGTTTCCTGCACCCGCACCGGTTTTCGTTTTTTTACAAATATCGGATTTAATAGAATCTTCTTTGTGTTGTTCCATATAAAAATCATATGTTTTTCCACTGTATACCAGATACGAAACTTGTTGGCTTGCATTTCTGTCACCACAATCTCGAATGTCTGATGAATTTTCATCTAAATACTCTTTGCTTTTTTCAACCCATCCTGATTCCTCGCATTTATAATACTTAGTATCTAAATCTCTGACACCAATCATTGTGTTTAAATTGCATCCTTTTGAACCGCATTCATAATGATATGTGTGATCATCATAAGTGCCAGTATGAATGCAAAAATCAGTGTTTGTACAATTGGTCATAATTTCCCAACATGCATCTGCCATTGCGCCGGTGGTGCAAAGCAGAATGGGCAATAAAATCATAAGCCGAAAAATGCGCAAAATTCCCCCTTTCATAACAAAAAAATTATAAAAAATTTCCGTGCGCAGTGTCAATAAAAAATTTGGGCATCCGTTTTCGGATGCCCAACTCACTAACCACTAATTACGCCAATGCGCCAACCGACATTGTGATACGGCGAATACCGGAACTGATAGATTTTTCTTTGTTGATTTTTGCGCGAATAATTTCGCCGGTGTTATACACATGCGTTCCACCGCACAGTTCGCACGACACATCGCCCGCGGTTATCACGCGAACCACATCACCATACTTTTCACCGAATAATGCCATCGCGCCACGTTGTTTTGCCGCCTCTATCGGCATTTCTTCATGTGCGACATTCATTTTTGCGCCTATCCATTCATTGACCATATTTTCAACTGCAATCTTTTCTTGGTCCGTCATTGCGCGCCCGAACGAAAAATCAAACCGCACAGAATCCGGTGCAACGCGCGAACCGCGTTGTTCTACATCGGTGTTCAAAACCTGGCGCAATGCCGCCTGTAAAAGGTGTGTCGCGGTGTGTGCACGCGCCGTCGCCGCGCGATTTTGCATATCAACAATCGTGCGCACCGTGTCACCAACCGATATTTTTTTCGCAACCGTTCCGCGGTGTAAAACTATGCCACCGGCACGCGCGGCCTCGGTCACGGTGACGGCAACTTCGTCGCCAATTTTTATCGTGCCCATGTCGCCAACCTGGCCGCCTTGGGTGCCATAGAAATTTGTTTTATCCAACGCGATTTCAACTTCGTCACCGGCGTCGGCCGAATCTATAAATTCACCATCGCGCAGAATCGCCAAAACCGTTGATTCCAGATTTTCATCGGGCGCATATTTTGTCGCGTCTACCGTTGCCGGTAAATCGGTCCGCGATTCCCAGAATATTTTTGTGCCACGCGTGTTTGCGCGACTGCGTTCCTTTTGCGCCGACATTTCCGCCTCGAATCCGGGGACATCGACATCTATATTTTTTTCGCGCAGAATCATTTGCGTCAAATCCAACGGAAACCCGTATGTGTCAAACAATTTGAATGCCACCGCCCCCGGTAACACATTGCCGTGAATTTTTGGTAATTCATTGTCCAACAATTTCATGCCGTTGTTCAACATATCCGCAAAAGAATTTTCTTCGTTGGTAATAATTTCCACAACATGCGCCGCGTTTGTTTTTAATTCTGGGTATGCCGCACCCATTTGTTCCACCAACGCCGGATACAGGCGTGACAACAACGCACCATTGTGCCCAAGTATTTGACCATGACGCATTGCGCGACGCAAAATACGACGAATCACATATCCGCGGTCACTGTTTGATGGAATGACGCCATCGGCAATTGCGAACCCAACCGAACGCAAATGGTCGGTTATAACCTTGAAACTGGTTCGGTTTTCCGGGGTTTCGGCAACGCCCGTCACATCGGACACCGCGCGTTTAAGGTTCACAAACAAATCGGTATCATAGTTATCAATTTTTCCCTGGAGCATGGCGGCCCAACGTTCCAACCCCGCACCCGTATCGACATTCTTGTTGGGCAACGGCGTCAGGTTTCCATTCGCGTCGCGGTCATATTGCATAAAAACATCGTTCCATATTTCAACGAAACGACCACCGTCTTCGTCGGGCGTACCCGGCATTCCGCCCGGGACATCTTTGCCAAAATCATAGAAAATTTCACTGCACGGGCCACACGGACCGGTGTCCCCGGCCGACCACCAATTATCTTTGCCCAAACGAATTGCCTCTTTGCCGGCGACTTTGCGCCAAATTGCCGCGGCTTCGTCATCCGATTCGTGCGCCGTCACAACAAGGCGCGCCGGGTCAATTCCAATAACGCGTGTCAACAAATCCCACGACATTTCAATCGCGCCTTCCTTGAAATAGTCCCCAAAAGACCAATTCCCTAACATTTCAAAGAATGTATGATGGCGACCATCGAAACCAACATCTTCTAAATCATTATGCTTGCCCCCCGCGCGAATACATTTTTGAACATCGGCCACGCGCGGTGCCGGTGGATTTTCCAAACCCAAAAATATATTCTTCCATGGAACCATGCCGGCAACCGTGAACAGTAATGTTGGGTCATTCGGAACAAGTGATGCCGATGGCACAATTTTATGCCCATGCGATTCAAAATAATTCAAAAAGACTTTGCGTATTTCATCATATGTCATTGTTGATTTTCCTTTTTAATTTGTGCGAATTATAGAACTTTATTATTTTTCCGCAACCATATTTTGCGTGTTGGAAATTTCTGTCATTTTTGTAAATTTTTTTATTGTGCTGGCAATCGTCTTTTGTAGAATTAGTCCACGCGTATCATCGCGCCCCAATTTAATTACAACAAGATTTGTCCTGTTCATATATATAGGCGACATTTCCGGATGGCGCGTGCGAACAAAAGTATTTATTCCCGCCCAAATCAATGGTGACGCCGGAACGTGATAACGCGCATTCGTCAACAAATCATTTACATCCGGCAAAATGGTTCGCAAAAATTCCATAAATTCAAATATGATACCCGAACGAATCAATGTGCCATTTATTTCAAAATGTGGGCCGGTTTTTCCAATCGGTGCGCCATTGGTCCATGCGGGCGAAACCTTGAACACATCGGTCACAGAATCGGAAAGCGTCGTCGCATTTTGCACAATGGCAAAAGTGTTATCACCAACATCCGGCACGGTTGCATCAATCAGGATATCGGTTGCGCCGACAAACATAATCCAATCACATGGAATTTTTTTATCGCGAATAAATTCCACCATGTCAATGTGCGATTCCAATTCGCCAAGATTTTTTTCTGGATTTATAATATAAATTTTTCCACACGGATGCAACGCGCGCACCATACGCCGCGTAAGTTTTTCGCCCGGATTATTATTATAAATAACCACAACCGCACCGCGCGCAACGCGTCGCAGCGGCGGCAACGACACGCGCAGCGCGTCCAAATCGGTGGTCGTAATTGCGACAACAATATGTGGTTTATGCCTAAACATAATTAAATTGTAAATAAAACGGACAAGAATTGCAATTGGTTAGTTTTTTATGATATAATAGTCGTATAAACGGAAAGGTAAAATATGAAAAAACAAATGATGTCTGCGATAATAATGTTGACCATCATAGTATTGATGGCGTCATTTGATTTTTCTTTGGATGGTTCGCCACCAATAAATTTGCCGGCCGACATACGCGGAAATGCACTGTTTGTGTGTCCGGCGGCAAGTCCGTTTTGGGACGCGATTGCGGCGGGTTTTTCATTCTTTGCGCGGTATGTTTTAATGGGGTTCTTTTTCGCGACAATTATATTGGCGTTTATGTGGGGATGGGCGTTGTATCAAAACCTGTTGAAAGATTCGTTTAACAAAGACGCGTTTTCTAAACCATGGGGATTTACCAAGTTATTATTCTGGGCGGGTGTAATTTTATTGATTATATTTAACACACCGAATCGTTATCGCCGGGTTGATGTGACGGGGAAAACCGGGGATTATGTTTTGTGCGAAAATACCACGCCGGGGGCGGTGGCCGTGCGCAGTGATTTAGTTCATTCAAAATAGCAAAAATAAAAAAAATTTCGATTCTTGCAAATACATCTTGACTTAAATGGCGGAATTCTCTACGATTCGTTTAGGCAACACAGGCAATGCCCACGGAAATGGTTCGATTTGGAAATCGAATTGAACAAAACAAATGGTTTCTGAGGGCATTGCCATGTGATGCTGGGACACCTTTAAATAAATTTATGAAAGGAGAAATAAATGAACAAACAACAATTGATTGAAGCAATCGCAAACGAAGTAGATGTGACCAAAGCAACCGCTGCGGCATGCCTGGACGCATTTATCAACACCGTCACCAAAGTTCTTAAAAAGAAAGGCGACGTTCGTTTGGTCGGTTTTGGAACATTCACAACCGCAAAACGCAAAGCCACCACTGGCCGCAACCCGCAAACGGGTGCTGCGATTAAGATTCCGGCATCGACCCAGCCGAAATTTAAACCTGGCAAGGCTTTGAAAGACGCTTTGAATTAAACAACTGTTTAATTTGTGTCCGAACACCGCCCAACTTGGGCGGTGTTTTTTTAGGTACAATCTGGTGACGCCACGTACCAATTAAACTATTATCATTTTCATAAATTAAAATCCCCGTGAAATACACGGGGATTTTTGTATCCATGGGCGTCATTAGAACAATTTGAATTTATAATTTGTTCCTGCACGGATTGCAAATTGGGTTTTGTCACCCGTTGCAACACCGGCGCCGGCATTGACCGACCAATTGTCAGACAACCCCATTGTGGCCCCAAATGCGACCGCAGATTGGTCATTGTAATAACCATATCCACCGCCGACCGATACTTCGCCACGTTTAACATTTGACACAGACACAGCCGACAAAGCGGTTGCCGCCGCAACACCGCCGGACACATTCTTTTCAAGTGTATCAACCTTTTTGTCGGTGTATGCGTTTGCGCGCGCCAATGTTTCGGCATTTGCCGACGCAAATTCATTGCGCAGTGCATCTTCGGCCGCGGTTGCGCGCCCTGCTTCGGCTTCAATTGCATCTTGCAATTCTTGGTCCGCAGATTCACGCGCCGTCTTTTCGGTATCGATTTTGCCATCGGTGTATCCGTTCGCCTCGTCTATTGCTTCGCCTTTGGCCGTTGCAATCGCTTCATTGCGCGCTTCCACTTCGGCATCGATTTTTTCATTTGTATATGCGTTCGCGTTTTGTTCCGCGGTGTCCGCC
Organism: uncultured Pseudomonadota bacterium; assembly: GCA_902801125.1. GTDB lineage: Bacteria > Pseudomonadota > Alphaproteobacteria > Rs-D84 > Rs-D84 > Enterousia. Next base: position 5,838 of record CADCGT010000006.1, read on the forward strand.
GAACCAGCCTCGTCATAATTAGACGCCAAACCGTCCGCATACTCTTGGGCGGCTTGTTCCGTTGCATCCAACGCGTTCTTGATATCACCATCCGCGATTGAAGCGGCAATCGCATCGTTCGCGCCATCCGTAATGGTTGTTGTAATTGGTGCATCATATACCGCCAATGCATCATTGCGGGCACCGTCGTTGGCATCGTATGCCGATACCGCCGCCGCTTGTGCTTCCTGGGCATCGGTCAACAAAGTCAATGCATCCGTATAAGTTCCATAATTTGTGGTCAGGGTATCAATTGTACCAGCGTCCGTATTATAAACCGTATTGGCATTATCAAATGCGGTCACTTCGGCCGCCGCATAACCATCAACGGTTGTTTTTGCCGTCGTAATTGCGGCAGAATCAGCCACAAATGCCGCAACCATTTCATTGCACGCGGTTTCAAGTGCCGTTCCGGCATCTGGGGTGACAACAATATTATTCGCATCAACAACGCCATCACCAGATGCATTTACATGGTAAACTGCACCGGTATCTGGGTCTGTATAGGAATACATATCACCGGTTAATGTGGGGGCCGCAGAACCGTCTGTGACATCAACAGATTCCGTGTTTGCATATGTGGCATTCAAAGCAACTGTTTCAGTAAATGATTGTGCCATATCACCCAAAGTCACGGTTTCACCCGCACCATTAACATATTGGTAATTGTCGCGTGAAATTTGTTCGTCTGCGGCGATTGTTTGATTTGATATAACGTTTGTTCCGTCCGCCACGCTTGCGCCGCTAAAATCACCCGCCGTTAAATCCGTCCCGGATGTCAAATCCGCCTGATTGCCTTCGGCGTTGGTATATGTAAAATCTGTCAAATCCGGGTCTGTGGACTGATTTGCCACATTAACGGTATCGCCATTTGAATTTACATATTGATACCCTACACCTGCGACGGCATCATCAACATTTACAATATCGCCACTGGCGTTTGTATAATTGCCGGCAAATGTGACATCTGTGTTTGCATTGGCCACAGAAGTGCTTAATGCGATAACACCCGCCAAGAATGCGTGGCGCAATACCGCACGATACTGGGCCGACAATTCTTTGATTGTTGTTTTGGATTGTCTTATCATGATTTTTTCCCTTTTGTTTGTTTAACGTTAATCCCGAAAAGGCCTTTCCTTTTGGAACATGAATAAATGGTAAAAAAACCTAGGTTTTTTTACGCCTGGTTTGGCAAAATTTGCGAATTTTATTACCCATTGTTTTTACTGTAAAAAAAATTTTTCATTTTTTGAAAAAAGTGGTTGACAATAAACCTAGGTTTTTTCTATACCCCTTGAAAACCGTCAACCCCGGTACTACATTGTGTTTGAAGTATGGGCGCCGTTTTTTTCGGTGCCTGTTTTTTTATAAATTACAGCATAAAAAGGAAACTATCATGATTTATGGTTATTGCCGCGTTTCAACCACGCATCAACACGAAGAAAACCAGCATTTTGTAATAGAAAAATTCGCACGAAAAAATAATTTGACGGTTGATATGTGGATAGAAGAAAAAATTTCAAGCGGAAAAAGATTAAAAGACCGCAAATTGGGCGCACTGTTAAACGAATTGAAATCTGGCGATATACTTATCACAACCGAAATATCCCGCCTTGGGCGCAGTTTGTTGGAAGTAATGGGAATTTTACAGATGTGCCTTGAACGCGATTGCCAGGTATGGACACTTAAAGAAAATTTTAGGCTTGGGACCGATATTCAATCAAAAGTTTTGGCGTTCGCGTTCGGACTGTCGGCGGAATTGTCGCGGTCACTGTTGCGGGAACGGGTGCGCGAAAGCCTTGCGCGGTTAAAGGCGGGTGGTAAAAAACTTGGCCGGCCAATCGGCGCACAATCGCGCGTATTAAAACTTACCAGGAATCAAAAGCGCGTCGCCCTGTTGATGGCCCAAGGCGTAACAAAAACCGAAATCGCACGAATTATGCGTGTGCACAAGGTCACACTTTATAAATACCTAAGGAGCATGGGCCTTATGGAATAAATTATTCAAATAAATTATTTATTGGCCGCAAAAATCTTTTCGGGGTGTTTTATGTTGCAAACACCGACAATCAAATCCACCAACACCCATATACAGACCGCAAAACCCGGCACAATCAGCAACCAACCGATTGTTCCCATCAATAACATTGCGATACCTTGATTCGTTTTACCGGCATAAAATTTATGAACCCCGAATATTCCGAAAAACCACAGCAACACCAAATAAATTGCCATGGATTTAGATGCATCAAATTCAACATAACCGCACTTTGGACACGATTTTGCGCGGTCACTGTGTCGCGCACCACATTCACGACAATAAATCATCGCCATAGTTTGTTCCTTTGGGTCTTTTATGAATACGCACCTATTCTATCATATTTTTTGTGTTTTTTCAATTGTATTACCACGGGCAATTTTTTATAATGTGGGTATGAGTAAAATACCAGACCTTTTTATCCGTGCCGAGCACGCAGATTTAATCAAAAAACTTAACGCGTGGGATATTGCGTATCACCAAAATGACGCGCCCATTGTTGACGACGCAACATACGATGCCGCAAAACGGCGCGCGTTGGAAATCGAATCGGAATATCCGGAATTGGCGGTCCGTGGCGCATCAACCCACGTGGGGGCGGCACCGTCTGCAAAGTTCAAAACATACCCGCATACGGTGCCGATGCTGTCTATATCCGATGTGTTTAATCAAGACGAAGTCGCCGATTGGTTCAACAAATTGCCAAACCAAGATTTATTTATTGAATTAAAGGTTGATGGTCTGTCCTATGCCGCGCGGTACGAAAATGGTCGCCTGGTGCGCGCCCTGACGCGGGGTAGCGGGGCCGCCGGCGAAGACATTACCGAAAATATAAAAACCATTGCCGATATACCGCAACAACTTTCGGGCGAATATCCGGAACAAATTGAAATTCGGGGCGAAGTTTATATGATGCGTGATGATTTTATCGCGCTTAATGCCGCCGCCGAAAAGACGGGCGATAAAGTTTTTGCAAATCCGCGTAACGCGGCGGCGGGGTCATTGCGGCAACTGAATCCGCGTGTCACCGCGTCGCGGCGGCTGTCGGCGTTTGGGTACACATACGGCGCGGTGTCAAAACGCACATGGAAAACCCAATCCGAATTTTTCGATTGTTTGGAATCGTGGGGCTTCAAGACCACACGCAAATGGGCGCGGCACGCAAAATCTATGGATGAAATCCAGGCGATGTATAACGACATTATTCTTACCCGCGCCGATATTCCGTTCGATATTGACGGCCTTGTTATCAAGGTGAACGATGTCGATACCCAGGAACGGATGGGCGCACGCGCCAACAGTCCCCGATGGGAGGTCGCATACAAATTCCCCGCCGCACGTGCGGTGACCACACTGCGCGGAATAACGATTCAGGTCGGACGCACAGGCGTCCTTACCCCGGTTGCAGAATTGGAACCAATAAATATCGGTGGTGTGGTGGTGTCGCGCGCGACATTGCATAACGCAGATGAAATCGCGCGATTGGGTGTGCGCGTGGGTGACCGTGTCACGGTGCAACGCGCCGGTGATGTTATTCCGCAAATTGTTGATGTGGCGGAAAGCGCGCCCGGTGCCGCGCCTTTTGAATTTCCAAAAAAATGCCCCGTCTGTGGTGGCGATGTTGTGCGGGCCGATGGTGCGGTGGCGTATCGTTGTGTAAATGCCTTGGGGTGTGCGGCACAAAGAATCGGCGAATTGGAACACTTTGTATCGCGCGCGGCGTTTGATATTGACGGAATCGGGACAAAACAATTGGAAATGTTCGTTGGGCGCGGGTGGATTGAAAATCCGGCGGATATTTTTACGCTGATTGAAAAACACGGGGACGAGATTAAAAAAATCGACGGGTTCGGTGAAAAATCGGTTGCGAACATGCGCGCCGCGATTGATGGCGCACGCAATATTGATTTGGCACGATTTTTAACCGCAATCGGAATTCCCGATGTTGGTAAAACGACCGCAAAATTGTTGGCGAATTATTTCGGAAACCTGGACGCGGTGCGTATGGCAACGATGAATGAATTGATTAAAATTGACGGCGTTGGTGAAATAATGGCGCGTGAAATTTATTCTTTTTTCCGTGACGCACGAAACACTGCGGTAATTGACAACATACTGAAACACATTACCGTAAATACGGTTGAGAAAAATACAATTAAATCTGAAATAAGTGGTAAAAAAATCGTCTTGACCGGGACACTTGCCAAATATGGTCGTGATGACGCACGCGAAATTTTGGAACGGTTGGGCGCACGGGTTCAAGGTTCGGTGTCATCCAAAACAGACATCGTTATTGCCGGGGCGGACGCGGGGTCTAAATTGGCGCGCGCAAACGAATTGGGAATAACCGTTTGGGACGAATCAGATTTTGAACGGGTAATACAAAACGCGGGGGGAATGGATGACGCGCGATAAAAAACGGGACGAAGATAAAAAACCAGTATCATGGAAATGGCGATTGTTCGTTTGGTTGTTTAACCTGTTTTTGGTGGCCGTGGTTGGGATTGCGGCCTATGTTGCAATAATATATTTTCGTATGCCGTCATTGGATGCAATATTGAATGAAACACGCGCGCCGGCGATTGTGTTCTTGGACCAGAATGGGGTCGAGATTCGCGCATCGAACAAGATTATGGGAACACCGGTGTCGGTTGAAACATTACCCCCCCATGTATGGCAGGCGATTGTTGCAATCGAAGACAAAAGATTCTTTGAACACGGGCCGTTTGATTCGCGTGCGATGATTCGCGCGGTCGTATTAAATATGTTTCGCGGACGCTTTGCGGTTGGTGGGTCAACAATAACTCAACAGACCGCAAAAAATATTTTCCTTTCGCGGGAAAAGAAAATATCGCGCAAGGTGCAAGAACTGATTTTATCGTATTGGTTGGAAAACCGTTTTGACAAGAATCAAATTCTGGATTTATATATGAATCGTGTGTCTTTGGTCGGGGGCATGCGTGGCATTGACGCGGCGGCGCGCACATTGTTTGGACGGTCGGCAACCGAATTGTCATTGGCCCAATCGGCCCAGATTGCCGCGATGTTAAAGGCACCAACCACATACAGTCCATTTAGGCACCCAAATAAAAACTTTGAACGCGCACGCACCGTTTTACAAGAAATGGTGCGCCAGGGTTTCATTGATATAAACACCGCGCGCGCGGCGGCGGCAGAATTGGCACCGGCAACCGGGGCGCCGGACACAAACCTGTATCGATACTGGACGGATTTCGTGACCGAAGAATTAAAATCGCAAATTGGAATTATGGAAAGCGATGTATATGTTCATACAACAATCGACACAAAATTACAGAACAAAATTACAAATGCAATGCCCGAACATTTGGGTGCGTACCAGGGTGCGGCGGTTGCCATCGCACGCGATGGCGCAATTCGCGCAATGGTCGGCGGCCCCGATTACCAGGTCAGCCAATTCAACCGCGCCACCGCACGCAGACAACCCGGCAGTGCGTTTAAGCCGGTTGTGTACCTGGTTGCGTTGGAAAACGGTATGCGCCCGGACAGTTTTGTGAACGATTCTCCATTTGCCATTGGGGACTATAATCCCAAAAACTATAATGAAAAATATTATGGCGATATATCGTTGGCAACCGCGTTCGCAAAAAGTGTAAATTCGGTGCCATTAAAACTGACCGAACAATATGGAATTGATTCAGTATTGGCAATGGCATCGCGTTTGGGGGTGGGAAATAAACTGCGCCGTGAATATTCAACCGTTTTGGGCGCATCGGAAATGAACCTTATGGATTTGACAACGATATATGCCGTGATATGGAATGATGGAAAATCGGTTCGGCCCTATTCTATTACGCGCGTGGTAAATTCGCGCGGCGAAGTTTTGTATGAACGCAACCCATCCGATACTATTCAGATTCTGTCGCCCGACACCGTGGAATATATGACGGAATTATTGGCGGATGTTGTCGCGCCCGGCGGAACGGGACACCGCGCGGCCGCCCGTGGCGTCATTGGTGGAAAAACCGGAACAAGTAATGAAAACCGCGATGCGTGGTTCGTTGGCGCAAATGATAAATTCATTTTGGGCGTGTGGGTCGGCAACGATGATTTTACACCAATGTCGTCCAAAATTACCGGCGGAACAATTCCCGCACAGATTTTTCACGACGTGGTGGAATAAAAATTATGGGATAACATTACCGAATATTCCGGCACGAACCGTTACTGCGGTTCCTGTGAGGGCCGATGCACAACGTTGGGCGCAAATTTTACCACATGATGCACCACCAGTGGCAGATACATACTGTCCATTAATCCAATATGTTTCGACCGGCAACAGCATTTTACACCCGCACATTACCCCGCTCGTCCCAGTACCGTTAATATTTACCGCTGACTGATTTTTTGATTTGACCCCTACATCAGTGGTGCTGGTTCCAAGTGACTGCCACGCACCGCATCCGGCGATACCACTTATTGTGCCAAATGAAAATGTTGCCGACCATGTACGCGCATCATTATCATACGATGTGGATGTGGGCGCAATATTTGGGTCCAACACAACCAACAAAGTGTCGTTTTTTACACACATATTTGCCGCATGTGCGGTCAGTGGCAATACAATCAATAACAATAATAATTTTTTCATAATTTAACCCTTTACCAAATTGCGTTAAACATTGCCGTGCGGAATGTGGACGATGTTTTTACATTGTTTGCACATGCGGTTGCGCACGCCGCGCCGCACGCGTCGGCGGATGCATACGCGCCCGAATATACCCAATCGGACACCAATGGTTTTTGCATAGCACACCAACAATGCGCACCCGTCATTTCGCCCGACACCGACGACACCGTGGCATCCGCCGTATTCACCGTTCCCGCAATTTCGTTACACGCGGACGCGCCCTTGACCGTGTTGGTATTAAAACTGGACGTGGGATAATCAAACGTGACAATCCATGAACCCGCATTACCGGTTTCAATCGATACCCCATCACGCGATGTTGATAATTGAACCACATACGAATTTGTATGCACGCACATACCCGTCGCAAAAGACGATAAAGGTAATAATGCAAACAAAGCCCAAGAAACAAACCGTAACATACTATTCCACCCCATGATATGTTTCGTTATTGTATTTAATATTTACCGTATTATTTGCCGCGCCAGGCAACATATTTACATGACAAACCGTACCATTTACAAAACCGATATTTATAGATGGTGTTGTCACAGATTCCCCATATACAGGCAAATTTACCCCGGTTGATGTTCGCAAAGAATTGGCACCACCGGTGCATGGTAATTGCGGTGTACACAAATCGGGAATATTTGGTGCCATATATCGCAGGCATAAATCTGTATCGGTGGATGCGGAATAATTTGTTCCACACGTGCCGTCCGAACCCGCCCGCACATAGGCGGCATTTGGAAGGACCGCATAATAATTGTCCGGACAATTATCAACCGGATATGCCACGCAACCATTTGCCGTTGGGTAATATCCAACCGCACATTTTGCCGACCCCAAACCACGATTTGTTAAATAAGAAATTTCTTGCCGGGTTGCGACGGGCTGATACCCGGTGGTACACGAACCCGCAATCGATTGAATAAAAGTAAACGCATCATTTATTTCGCCATCCAGATAACCCGATGCACAATCATTTTGGACATTATTCACGCATGCACCGTTTTCATACCTTTGGCCCGCACCACAATTTATGTGGTCCGATATGGGATATACAAATTCATTTGTAATAATCGTTGGAACATATCCGGAATTCGTTCCGCAACCGCCGGCAAATGAAGTAATTAAACTGTCCACTGCGATATCCGCCACAACATACCCGGCACGGCATGTATCACCACGCGCCACAAATGGCGCAATACAAAACATACAAAAAATTGCATATATCTGCTTCAATTTCCCCCCAAAGGCAACAAAACAACCGCCAATGAAAACTGACGGTCGGGGTGTTAGCAAATCACACAAAAGAAATGACCCCAACGGCCTTTGGTTAAACCTGTGGTATAGCCGTCGGCACCCCGACGGTCAAATTAATTCCGCCAGGGATACAATAAAAGACGCATAAAGCGTCCCCATCGTGTGGATACGACACGCGTGCCGCCTTTTGTGTTGGCCTGCTAAGGCCCCGAATTCAATTCCCATTGAATTCGCTTTTGATATTGCCAAATAAATAAAAACAACGCAAGCAAAAAAACACAAAAAAAATCCCGTCGGTGGTGTCGGCGGGATTTTTTATATAAAATGTCCATATAGATTTTATCGCACTGGACGCGCAATAAACATAAATATCAACCATATAACCGCGGCAACGCCGATAATGGCATAGACGATATTTGATACCATCGTTGCCGGTCCAAACAACCACGCAACCAGGTCAAAGCCGAATATACCGACCAATCCCCAATTTATCGCCCCAATAAATGTTAGTGGTGCAAGAATATAATCTGTTAAACCTTTCATTTTTTTCTCCCATTGTTGCTTTGTCATAATTGACGATACCATTATACCGCGCACGTGGCATGCATACAATACGAACAAATACCTATTAGTGGTTAGTGTTAGTGGTTTCTGGAATCAATTGCAAAATTATTCCAGATTTTACTAACCACTAAAAAAACGCCCGATTGGGCGTTTTGAATTAGAATCCGAAAACCATTCTTTGCTTTGATTGACGTTTCTTTTCGTTGCGAACGGCTTCTTCTTTTAAACGTTTGCGTTTTGTTGTTGGTTTTTCATAACGCTGGCGTTCTTTCATTTCACGATACAGTCCTTCTTTTTGGGACTTGCGTTTTGCGACGCGCAATGCCTGTTCGACGTTGTTATCACGAACCAGAACCTTTACCATAAACTATTCACCCCCTTTTGGTGATGTTGATATTTGTTATCTTGAACGCCGCCCATCTTCGTGCGCGTTGCGCACCCCGCCGCGGCACTAAATTTTCATTCCTCGCTATGCTTCGGTGAAAATTTGTGGTGGAGCTGATGGGACTCAAACCCACGACCTCCTGAATGCAAATCAGGCGCTCTAATCAACTGAGCTACAACCCCAGAACTCTGTGACGCGTATTTTATGTGTTTTTTATGCGAAAGTCAATAAAAAAATAAATGCTTTACACGCCCACGCCGAGTTTCTATAATCACCATGCTATGAAAAAAATTATAAACAAAGTTAAGAACTTTATTCACGGTGACGCGTCAAACGCGCGCATCAAATGGTCGCTTTATGGTCGCATCTGGCGCGAAGTGGGAAAACCCCAATGGAAATGGTTGACGGCGGGTATTATCGCAACCATCTGTGCCGCCGGCGCCGAAGGTTATACTATAACCCTTGTTCAACGCGTTGTAGACCAGGCGTTTATCGAAAAAAATATGGATTCCACATATATAATCGGTTTGCTGATTATATTGGCGTTCGGATTAAAGGGCGCGTTTGGATATGCGCGTTCGCTGCTTATGGCCAAGGCGGGACTTACCGCATCGGCCAACCTGCAAAAGCGGATTTATGCACACATGATGCATATGGATGTTTCGGGATTCTATGGGAATGGAATCGGAAAATATTTGAATTATTTTAGTGTCCAGGCCGGCGCGGTCTTGAATTTGGTGACGGGGACCATTGTTTCAACCGTGCAACAGATTGCGACATTGATTATCACATTGGGCCTTATGATTTATTATGCGCCACAATTGTGTGCAATTTTGGTGTTTTTGGTGCCGGGTCTTATGATACCTATGGTTGCGATTATGCGTAAACGTCGGAAACTGTCGCGGCAATCTTTCGGCATTGCAAACAATGTGGCCCAGCAAATAAACCAAACTCTGCGCGGGATGAAGACGATTCAGGCGTTTTCTAATCAAAAGGCCGAAATTAAACGGTTCGAACGTGTATTGAATGATTCAATCGTCAATTCGTATAAAAGCACCCAGGCCAACGGTCTGCGTTCCCCGTTGATGGAAATGGTGATTTCAATCGGGCTGTGCCTGGCCATGATTTTGGGTGGGCATTTTATTGTAAGTGGCGCAATCACAACCGGTGATTTTACGGCGTTTTTGTTGGCTATGACCGCGGCGTATAAACCCGCCAAGGCGATAACCGGCGTTGGTGATACGGTTCAGCATGGATTGCTTGCGGCGGAAATTTTGTTTGATTTCTTGGACACAAAGCCAACAATTCGCGATACGCGCGATGCAATTGAACTGCGTGCGGTGCAACCGTCGGTGGAATTCAAGAATGTTGATTTTGCCTATGTTCCCGAAGAACCGGTTTTGCGCGGTATCAACCTGCGCGTGCCGGCGGGCCGGGTTTGCGCCTTGGTCGGGCCAAGTGGCGGCGGTAAAACCACTATGTTTAATTTGCTGGAACGGTTTTACGAACCCCAGAATGGAATTATCGCAATAAATGGACGCGACATACGGAAATACACTATTGATTCACTGCGCAGGAATATCGCAGAGGTTTCCCAAGATGTATTCTTGTTCAATGATACGATAGAGGCGAACATAAAATATGGCGCGCCGAATGCAACACACGAAGCGGTTGTTGCCGCCGCGACGGCCGCAAACGCGCATGATTTTATTATGGAATTTCCAAACGGGTATGAATCGCGCGTTGGCGAAGGCGGGGCGTTGCTGTCGGGTGGACAAAAGCAACGTATCGCAATCGCGCGCGCAATATTAAAAGATGCGCCCATACTGTTATTGGACGAGGCGACATCCGCCCTGGATAGCGAAAGCGAGAAATTGATTCAGATGGCATTGCAAGACCTGATGCGGGGACGCACGACGTTCGTGATTGCACACCGTTTGTCGACAATTTTGGATGCAGATATAATCTGTGTTATCAAGAACGGCCATATCATAGAGCAAGGAACCGACGCAGAATTGGTGGCATTGGACGGTGAGTATAAAAAACTGCGCGATATTCAAATCAAATCCAAGAAGTGATTATCCGTCCCGGCACCGTTGGTGCCGCGGCCGCGATAGGTGTTAGTGGTTAGTGGTTAGTGAAAATAAAAACCGACACAAGGTCGGTTTTGATTTTTGGTGGGGCCACAGGGACTCGAACCCTGGACCCAATGATTAAAAGTCATTTGCTCTACCAACTGAGCTATAGCCCCAGAACTTTCTGTCTTTTTCCAGCAGTTCGGGGCAAATTATGACACATTTTTATAAAAAATCAAGCAAAAATCACAAAAATTATCATATTTTTTATTTTTGTGCGCCCGCCACCGGTGTTGCGGCCGCGGGCGTCGTCGCGGCGGCAAGTATATCGTCAAAGTTTTTTGCAACATTTGCCCCGGAATCCAGCCAATCGTTCACTGCGATAATAATGTTTTTTATGTGCCGTGCCACAATCCGCCGATTCCCGCCAAGTTTGTGCATCGCGACCATACGCGACATTTCGCGCGCCATCGCGGCCAGTGTTCGAACCTGGTCCGGGGACATGGCATTTTCTTTGCCGAACCCCAACACCAGGTTTTCCAATTCTTCGTAATATTGGCGCAGCAATTCGATATATTCCCCGCGAATCTGCATTTGCCGCGCGATGCGTGAATCGGTCCAATTTCGCATAGAAATTATTCCGCCCCGTGTTAGGCGCCCGCGCAATTTCATCATCCGCCGCAGAATCAGTATAACATGCAACATAATCGTGTTTATCTTGTCATTCATTCCCGCAACAAGGCTTTCGCGCAGTCGCCGCGACACGCGCGTCGTCGTATAATCATACAGTAAAAATACCAGCGGTATCGCCAACAATGACGCAGAAATATTGCTTATCAGGCCTTCGATTGCGGGGTCGCGCACATTGTCCAGCGATACCGAAAACAACACCACGCCCCCGGCGATAGAAACGATATAGGGCAACACCCGCAACAAGAAATTCCTTATTTTGTTTTTCATTGGCCGAATTTTATCATATCCGCCCCGAATTGTCATTGTGGATAAAATCCGCCGCGTCCTTGAAATCAGTGGTATTTTGTATTATAATAACAGTGTGGGGGGTGCAGGCACCCCCGGAACCCAAGGAGTCGGGCGATGGCAATATCTTTAAAAAACAAATTGTTTGATTACTTTGCACAAAGACATTTTGATTTGATGTCGCCAGAGGTGCGCGCCCGTTTTGACGAATATGCAAAAAATGGTGACTTCCAAGGGCATATGAAACATTGGAATGATAATTTTGTAGGCGCAATGACACCGGACTTGGTTAATGTGCCAGCTGGCGGGACCAACGAACATCAGTTGACGCCAGATGAATGGGAAGAATTGTATGACGCATACCAGGAAGCGTTCCAAAATATGGACGTTGAGAAAGTACCAACTGTTGGTTTCGATAATGAATATAAAAAGGCAACTAAGGACTTTATCGCGGAATGGTTTGGTAAATTTGCAGATGGCAAAGTTTTTATACAAAAAGAAGCAACTGTTTTTGCTAACGGTGTTTTATCGGCAGGAGCAAATAATTTAGCTGATTTTTTAGACGCCAACCCTACATTTAAAGATATATTTAAGAGACACCTCAAAGAAACATTTTCCGATATTAGTTATGGAGATTTTATAAATGGCTTAAGAACCAGTGAATATAACTCCAATACAAAATTTAGAGACAAGGTTATAGCCGTTGTTGAATACATAAGAGATTATGGACCACAAGATGGCTATATTGCACCTGATAAATCAAGGTGGCCCGTCGGTGTAGGGTATGCTCCGCATCCTAATGGCGATGGAACATTTACTGCAACGGCAATCTCGCCGTTGTTGAATGACATATACACACACCCGGATATTGAATCTTGGTTTGAAATAAATCCGGCACAAAAACCAGTATGTGTTCAACGTTTTAAGGATAATTACACAAAAATATTTGATACGCTTTTGACCAAATCAAAGGTGCGTGAACATTTTTTTGCGCAAACAAACAATCCAATAATAACAGAACCTTTAAATGAAGCAATTAAACAAACAGATTACGCAAATAAAGATTCAAAAGATTATGTCCCAGAAAAATATCCTGACGAAAAAACTTGGGTACAAAGAATCCAAGATTGGAAGGATGACACGTATGAAAACCATTTTAGGCGTTTTACAAACCCAAGTCGTGGCGCCCGTTTGTTTTTTAGTCCTTGGTCACAAAATATTATGAAAGCGTTTGATAAAGTGAAGATTAAACCAACTGATGGTCTTGAGGGAATATTATCAAAAAAATCTGAAATTTTGGACAAGTTAAAATCCAGTGCGACAGCGACAGATTACTTTAAGTGGTTCACTGATACATTGGAAAAATTGAAAAAAAGCATGCCAGAAGCGATAGAGGGTGCATTGCGTAATGGCGGTCAAATGCGAGAAGTTGTTTCTGCCATAATGGCAGAAGCCGTTGAGAATGGAAAAATCAAAGAAGCCAAAACAGCTTTAGAAGTTTTATCGGTCGCAAAATACGGTCTATCAACAAGCAGAACCCTAGATAAATTGAGAGAAGATAAGGAATTATTCAATGTTTTTTCTAATAAAGATTTGTCGTGGAACAAAAACGAAGGTGTTAAATTTGTCACAAATGCAATTGATAAAACCGTTCGCGCCGGTGTGTTGGGGGTTGGTTTGGCGGCTACCGGGGTACGCAATTTAATATCGCGTCAAAGAGCAAAAATTGGAAATGATATATCAAAAAATAAGATTTTGAATGATGCACACAAACATTGGAACGAAGAGGATTTGCAAAAAACTACAACGGATAAACGCGATGAAGCTACGAGAAATTTGGCAGATTTGGCCGCAGGTATAGGTAAATCTGGAACGGTAATTGCAAATGCGGCTGATTTGGCCGCTGCTGAGGTTGCTTTGGGGGGAATGGCCGCAGGACCCGCTCGCGATAATCTAGAGGCAGACATCAAATTGTATAAAGAGTCTATAATAAACCAGCACAATGCAAATCAAGAATTAATTGATATTGGTAATCGACAAGCAACTCGTGCGGCCGGCGACGATCCATACCAAGAGTTAGTTGCATATTGGCATATGTTGGAAAATGTCGGAAAAACCCATGCATTTACACTTGGTAGTATGGCCGTTAAACGCAAAAATATGTTAGAACGGGGTGCATCAGGAAAAAGCAAAGCAGAACAAATTTCTGAACAATATTTGGCTGATTGGCGATCTAGATTCGGCGCCCTTAGAACTGCATAAGCTTTAATCCCCCAACCGGGGGATTTTTTGTGTATAATTTAATTGAAATTCATGGGGGTGGGTGCTAAACTGGCCCCCGTAATAATTCATTTTAATTTCAACCAAAAGGAAAGAATATGTATATTATGGCCTTGAACTGTGGTTCGTCCAGTTTGAAATATCAAATCTTTGATGCGGATTCTAAAAAACAAATTGTCGGCGGGAATGTCGAAAAAATCGGGTCGCCGGATTCTTTTATCACCCAGAAATACCCCGATGGAACCAAGCAAAAGAAAGAAACATCTATGAAAGACCATAACGAGGCATTGAATGTTGTTATGGGTATGCTGCGCGCGGCTTCTATTGACATGAATGAAATTCGTGGTGTTGGTCATCGCGTGGTTATGGGCGGTTCAAAATTCGCGTCTTCGGTGGAAATAAATAACGATGTTATGCGCGAAATTGAAAAGTGGCGCAATTTGATGCCGTTGCATATTCCGGCATCCCTTATGGGTATCGAAAGTGCGCGTCAAATGTTGCCAAACGCGACCCAGGTTGCCGTGTTTGATACCGCATTTATGCAGACTATGCCAGAATACGCGTATCGATATGCGGTGCCGGATGCGTGGTATCGCAATTTGGGCGTGCGCCGCTATGGTTTCCACGGAACAAGCCACCTGTACGTATCAAAGCGCGCGGCGGTGATGTTGGGCAAACCGGCGTCTGAATGTAATTTGATTACTATGCACATTGGTTCGGGTGCGTCGGGCGTCGCAATTAAAAACGGCGTTGCGGTTGATACCACTTTGGGTATGACGCCGACCGCGGGGCTTATGATGGGAACACGGCCGGGCGATGTTGATGCGGGCGCGTTGCTTTATGTCATGGAACAATTGAATTTGACCCCGGAACAAATGACAAAACATTTAAACAAAGATTCGGGGCACCTTGGGATTACAAAGTGCTTTGCGGACCGTCGCGATGTTGAAGAAAACCGCGAATCCAATCCAGACTGTAAATTGGCCTTGGAAATGGAGGTTCACACCGTCAAGAAATACATCGGTGCATTTATGGCCGAACTGGGGCATGTTGATGCGTTGGTCTTTACGGCGGGCGTTGGCGAAAACGATGATTACCTGCGCGGGCAATTCTGTTCGGGGTTGGAAGAATTGGGTATCAAATTGGATGCCGAGAAAAACAAAAAGGCATTGGCGCGCCTTGATGCCGGCGAATGTGAAATTTCCACACCGGATTCCCGCGTGAAAGTATTTATGATTCCAACAAACGAAGAAATCGTTATCGTGGAAGATACGTTGGGCATTATGAATAAAACCTATGATGCGAATCACCTTAAAATGAACTATTCTTTTGCGAAAATGAACGACAAACAGAGATAGTTGTTAGTCCGTCCCGGCACCGTTGGTGCCGCGGCCGCGACGGGTGTTAGTGTAAGTGGATAGTGGTTAGTGGGGTTTGGAATTAGTTTGTGATTATGAACTTATTCCAGAAATCACTAGCCACTAACACTATCTACTAATCACTGTTTTTCCCTTGTGTTTTTGATAAAAACCGTGTATCATTTGCGATGTGGTGCGGTTGGTATGCACCGCGAAAGTCCCGCAATCACTGATTCACTGCAAATAAAGTTATTTAACTTTATTCGTAATGGAATCACGTGATTGCGGAAATGTTAAATACAAAAAAAGGATTATAAATGGTTAAATTACACAAACATGTCGAACCGGAACCGGTCGACGAAATTGATATTGACACGGCGGACGAAGAATTGTCCGTGCATGTCGCCGCCGATAAATCGGCGCGCCCCGCAAAACACACGGACCCGGAATCAGACAAAAATGATGACAAGGTTTATTTTATGGCCCTTGGCGGGTTGGAACACGTCGGGCAAAATATGTACCTTTATAAATACAAAGGTAAGTTTTTGGTCGTTGATTGCGGGATGGGTTTCTTGGAAGAAGAAATCGGTGCGGGCGATGTGCAATACTGTGATACGACCTGGCTTGAAAAGCGCAAGAAAGATGTTGTCGCGTTCGTCATAACGCATGGACACGAAGACCATATTGGCGCATTGAAATACATTTGGCCAAAGTTCCGTAAACCGATTTACTGCACACGATTCCCGGCGGAAATTTTGCGCAAGACTTTCCGTGGAATCGAACTGGATTTCGACCCAAAGAAAGACATTGTGGAATTTGACGCGGCGGGCGCAACACTTGATTTGAAACCGTTTACGGTTGAAACTTTCCATGTAAGCCATTCTGTGCCCGAGGCCCAGATGCTTATCATCAAAACCGGCGCGGGAAAAATTCTGCACACGGGTGATTGGACATTTAACGATGACAACCCGATTGAACCAGGAACCGATTATGCGCGGTTGCGTGAAATTGGTTCAGACCCAAAATTGTTGGCGTGCGCGTGCGATTCAACTTCGTCGGCGCGTCAAACGGTTCAAACGACCGAGGTTCAAGTGCGTGATACACTGACCCAGATTATGCGTGATGCGCCGGGACGTGTTATCATTACCGGTTATTCGCGAAGCCTGGCACGCATGAAAATGTTTGCCGATGCCGCACATGCCGCCGGGCGCGTGGCCGCAATCAAAGAACGCAGTAATCCAAACCCGGTGCCGTATGTCGGATTGCCGGAATTCCGTGAAATGGGAATTGAATTTGGTTATTTAAAGGCGGATGATGTGTACCTGCATTCCGAGATAAAAGATTTGCCCGCCGAAAAACAGGCGATATTCCTTACCGGGTCCCAGGGCGAAAAGTTCGCGATGCTGACCCGCCTGTGCCGGGGGCAAGTTAAAGAATTGAAACTTATGCCGACGGATACCGTGGTGTTCAGTTCTATTATTATTCCCGGCCGCGAACAGGATGTTTCATTCCTTTATAACAAATTGGCGAAAATGGGTATTCATACGCATACAATTTATGACACCGACCATGTCCACGCCAGTGGTCACGCCGGACGCCCAGAATTTGAACGGTTCTATGACATGGTTCACCCCCAGGTTTCAATCCCAATGCACGGGGATTATATCAATGAAATGCTGAACGGGAAAATGGCGATGGAACGCGGTGGCGCAAAGCATATGATGTTGGTGCGCAACGGTGAAATGGTCGCATTGGCCGACGGCGCAGAACCCTATGTATGTGAAACAATTGACACAGGATTCGTTGTTATGGAGGGTGAAACCGAACGCAGTGCCAACGACCAGGTTTATAAAAACCGCAAGAAAATCGCATCTAATGGCGCAATCTTTGTGACATTGCCGGTTGATAAACGCGGTTTCCTTAAAGGCACCCCAGAGGTTTCCAGTGCAGGCATTTTTGAATCCGATACAACCGGATTTATGAAACGCCAGATTCAGATAGAAATTACCAAGGCGATTGATGCACTGTCCAAGGCCGAAAGAAAATCGCAAGATAACCTAAGCCGTGCGGTGCAAACCGCCGCGAACAAGGTGGTGCGCGCGGCACTTGGCGCGGACAAAAAACCGCAATACAGTGTGCATTTTGTTCAAAAATAATACGAACGCCCCAAACGGGGCGTTTTTTTAGCAAAAAAATTCTGGACATTAAAATTTAATTTTTATACAATTGAACCGTTGAAAACAAAGGAAGGAAATATGCCAACAAAAAACACAAAAAAAACCGCTGCACGCCCGGCAACACGGCGCGCCGTTAAACCGGTTGCGGCGACGGCACCGGAACTGCACGAATGTCATTGTGGTTGCAAATGCACACCATTAAAGAAATGTTTCTATTTGGGCGGAATGTTTATATTGGGATTCTTGGTCGCATATTTTTGCGTTTGCCCATGCCACAAACATGGTCCAAAGATGCACAAAATGCACCCGGTATTCGTGAATGGATGCCTGGACACGGAATCAATCAAATGTCCAAAGATGCGTGAAAATGTTGTTCGCATGGATTTGGATGGTAATGGTTGTATAAGCGAAACCGAATTCCGCGAAGCAAAACGTGCAATGCGTCATGAAATGCATGAACGCAATGACGATTAAAAATCGTTTGTAATTCAAAAATGCCCGCAATCGCGGGCATTTTTATGCATATTGTTTTTCTTTAACCGAACGCAAGACATGCGATTTACCCTGGCGCATCAATTCATATATTCTGTTTATATTTCCACGACCACCGATTTCCATGGCAACCCGTTTAGATTTATTTTGCGCCCTGGCCTTGTCGGCTTTGCATTGTTGCAATTTAGATTCATAAATATTTTTATTAAACCCATTGCAATAATTATCAGAATGTTCGATTGATTTTTCGAAATTCTTGATTGCGTTGTCATAATCACCAAGTGCCCAATACGCCAACCCGGCATTATATGTTGCGAACATATATTTTTCACGTTCACCCATTGCAAGCACTTTACGACACAATTCGATACATTCCGTATGACGCCCCAAATGATAAAATGTAATCGCCATATCATTATACAGGTCCGCACTGTTACCATTTTGCGCTATGATTTGCTGATATAAATACATGGCACCACTATAATCCCCGGAATCATATATGGATTGCGCCAATTCGTACAAATTGTTACGGTTTTCCATTTCTATAGATGTCTTGGTTGACGAACAAAATGCCAAGACAGCATTTTTATTACCGGTGCTTAACTTTGATACATAGTATTTAATCGGATGCCCATTTTTGACAACGTATGTACAGATAGCATTTTTTGCCGCCGATAAATTCTTGTTGGTTAAGCATTTTGAAGCGGCCAAAGTATGATAATAAGGCGCGCCAGCCGCAACAGATGTGCCAAGGTGGCCATCTACTTCTAATTCAAATAAATCAAGGCAATAATTGTCATAATTCAGATAAATAAGTGCTTCGTGGACACGGCGCGGTTCGATTCCGTTCATTTTGATTTGCGTATTCAAAATCTTACGGGCACATTTTTTTGCATCGCCGTAATTGTCTTTAATCTCGTCACAAAGTTTTCTGCCGATGGCTTCATCATTATAATAAACACTGGCGATTGCCGCAAATTGATTGATGGTTAATTCGGCACCCTTTAAATGATTAAACAATTCGTTTAAATGCCGACCATTTTCCATATTTTCAAACCAACCAATACTGCCCGCATAAAGTTCATCTGGGGTCAACTTGCGCGGATTCGCGGCGTTGTGTGATTCCTTGTACGATTGAACATATTTACTGGTTTTTGTCCAATTGCCCTTGAAATTAAAATCCAGTTTACCATTTTTATTGACACCAAGCCAATACAACCCAACGCCGACAGAATTTGCCGGTTTGTCAGAACGCTGTCTATCATTATGAAAATCTTGGCGCCAATTTTCGGTTGAAATCATAGATGCAAAAATGAACGGCTTGGCCTTGTTATATAACAAATCAAAGTTCGCACGAGTGTCGATTTTATACTTTTTATCAAATTCTGAAGTTTTTTCAACGACAACCTCTGTTGATACTTCGTCTTCTTGATTCGAATTTTCGTCTTGATTTTTACAGCCAGCCCCACCCAAGGCAAGCCCACCAAGCAACATTACACCGAATAAATTTTTTTTCATATTTGCCATATTATTATGTCCTTTTGATTATAAAGTAGCACAAAAATATAAAATGTCAAGATTTTTAAGACGATTTTATAAAAAATAACCGCCCAGATGGGCGGTTGCCTGGATTTACATTATTACCTATTTAAAATTGACCCGTGGTGCAACGCGTTCGGATTCATCCATTTCGAACAATTTTTCACGGGTGATGCCGAACATACGCGCCACAATATTGGATGGGAATTGTTCAATTTGGGTGTTCAGCGCCATAACAACCGTATTATAAAATTGCCGTGCCGATTGAATCTTGGTTTCGGTGTCGGTCAATTCGCGTTGCAATTCAAGGAAATTTTCATTTGCACGCAGGGTCGGATACGCTTCGCCAAGGGCAAACAATTTATTCAACGCGCCGGACAGTCCCCGTTCCGCCGATGCAGATTCCAACGGGTTTGTTGTCATTGCCGCATTGCGCGCAGAAATAACCGCCGACAGAGTGTCTTTTTCATGCGCCGCCGCACCACGCACGGTTTCAACCAGATTCGGTATCAAATCATACCGGCGTTTTAATTGCGTGTCGATTGTTGCCCATGCCTCGCGCGCCTGGTTCCGGCGGGACACCAGTCCATTATAAACCGCGATAATATATAGAACCAAAATTGCAACAATACCAATTGCCGTCCACATGTTTCATCCTTTTGTTTTTTTATTTGTGATTATATTTTATATCAAATCACATTAAAATCAAACAAAAATCTACATAGGGTTATTGCAGGCGACACTCACACATATGATTTACACATGAACAATGGTTGGGATACTCACAATCATCGGCCGTATTACACTGCGCACCATAAACGGTTTCATCCACCAAATTCCACAACAAACAATTCGCATCGGTATGTGACTGACCATCAATCCAACTGGTACAAATTCTGTGTGTGACGGTTTTTTCCGGCAGGTTGGTCGCATTCTGCACCACCGATGCGGTCACCAATTTATCTGCGTCGGTACTTGAATCATATGTTGTTGACCCGTCATAAATTCCGCGTGAACCACCAATTTGGCCACCAATACCATTATACATCACAACTGTGTCCCTCTCACCGGTGGGCATATTGTTCATTACTGCAAAATCTAATTCTCTCACTGTAACCAAATCATTAGGAGCACAATCATCATCTTTTTCATTATTACAAATCCCGCGTTCGCCAATTTGTCCGGCTGTGCCTGTATATGTGACAACGGTTTCACCGGGTTCATCTTCGTTTGTACCCGCGACCGGAATTGTTGCCTGACGTGTGGTATCAACATAACTTTTCGATGTGACGATTGTGTCCGCAAAGACCGAATTTATCGCAATAACAGACGCGATTGTGCCAAATAAAAACAATTTTTTGCTCATAGATTCCCCCTTTCCTTGGTTTAAAACAAAAACCACCGAAAAATTCGAGTGGTTGGAGGTTCAGAACAATTGTATGCAAATTGTGTGCTTATTTTATGGGACGCACCCATATTATTCACATCCCTCCAACCACACCGGGTTGGAGATTTTTCGTCATAAATGACGGCATACTATCGGGTTCTGACACCCCATCGGCGGAATACCCGTCGACATGATGATTTTATCATAATATAAAAATTCCTGTCAACAATTTATGCAAATAATTTAAAATTACAAACAAAAACGGACCATTCGGCCCGTTTAATACAAAAACAAAAATCTTATTTTTTCCAAAACGCAAATCCAGAACGTTTTTCTTTATGTTCTTCGTGGCTTTTGCGTTCTTCGCGGGCGCGCCGGCGTTCGGCACGACGTTCCTGGAATCGTTTTGCCGATTCTTCGTCGCGTTGAATCAATTTGATTGTTGTCACAGATAATTTGCCGTTGCGAACTTCTTCTTCAAATTCCACAATATCGCCTTCGTTAAGAAAGCGCAATTCTGCATTTTTCAATGAACTTGAATGAACAAATACATCGTCTGTATTGCCGTCTGCATTTGGCGTGTCCGGCGCAATAAAACCGAAACATTTTTTGCCGTTATACCATTTTACTTTACCTTGGCGCATCTTTTATTCCTTTGCTAACCTTGTTTACGATTCAATCGTGGTTGGTTGAATCCAATCCAATCTTGTCACAACGAAAAAACAAAATCAAGAAAAAATGTAAAACATTCAAAAGGATATTTATCCATTACCGCTTTTTATTATTATAATACCGATATACCGCATTCATTACAAAGTTAAACAGTTGCACCGCCAACGAATCACCCGGCAACGGCGCGCCATCGTGCGCCCGCGGCAAGGCCGAAACCAACACAAAACGCGCCATAAAACGGAAAATCGCCATTTGTTGCGTCAAATCCAATTTTGATGAAGAATTTGTTATGTGAAAAATCTCGTTCTTGACGGCGACATCCAACTTTGCCGTTATCGTATCCAATATACGCGATGGATAATACAGTTTGCATTCACGCGGGAAACCTTCGAACAACGCAACATCGCCGGCGCGACTGTATAAAATATTCCACCCCACCCGGTCAAACAAATCGTCAAGGCAACGGCATATCATCAAATTATATTCGCGTATGCCCCTTTCCATAAATTCAGACGATTCTTGTTCAAGTTTTTTATTTTTCATGTTTGGGTTTTCACGAATCGCGGCATAATAATCATGCGTTTTCCGTTCAAATTCAAAGAATGTTCGAACCTGGCATATAATTTCCATTGGAATAATACAATCCGGCGTGCCGATATTCACAATAACCTTGGAATCGCGATAATTGCGCGGATTGCCGATGTCATAAAATTTATCGCGCACCGACAATACGCGTTCCGGCATCATAACATTAAGGCGTTCGATAAAAGTGCGCGCCTGGGGTATCAAATCGAACAGGCATTTAACACGCCAAACATCATTCAGATATTTATACGGTTTCTTGATTTTATCCAATTCACGAACAATTCTAACCACCAACGCGTCATTACTTTGCCCAAGCACCGACAACACGCCAACCGCCGCATCCGTCGTATAACGGGACGCAAAATGTTCGCGCACGCGTGCGATAATTGCATCAACATCTATTGATTTATCTGTATCCGATATAACACGCGATACCGCCGATATAATGTCTTCTATAAAGAAGCGGTAATATTTTCCTGTGACCTTGTCCAGGGCGCGGTCAATATTTTTCTGGGCCGCGACAATAACCGTCACAATCGAAGAAACCGACAAATCAATTTTATGCCCCGCCCCAGATGTAAAAAATTGGTTCCGCATAGGGTCCGCATCCAAACGGTGATTGACCAAATACGACGAAAGCGGATTTATGTCGGCAATCTTGATTGGTTTATCAACCGAAGAATCAGTTATCGGGTCGTATTCGGTCACCGCCGTTTTCGGCGCACCGAAACATTTACCAAGGACGTGAAAAACCTCGCGATAGGACCGCATACCATCGGCATAAAGGCGCGACATATAATCCGCCGTTTCATCATTTATGCGCCCGGCCCGCCGCGCATTTTCAATGATTTCAAGGTTATGCCGGTCGTGGTCTGCGGTCAAAAGGTTTACATCTGTTTGCATTTTACTACTTCATAATCGGGAACAAAATGATGTCGCGCAATGTCGGTTGGTCGAACACGATACTGGCCAAGCGGTCAATCCCCAACCCCACCCCAGAAATCGGCGGGAACCCATGTTCCATCGCAAGGACGAAATCATTGTCGGGGTTGAATGCTTCTTCTTCGCCACCGGCAATACTTTTCGCCTGGTCTTCGAATGCGCGGGCCTGTTGAATTGGGTTGACCAATTCGGAATAACCCTTGCATAATTCGCCACCGGCAACCAATAATTGATACATATCCAAACGACGATCGTCTTCATCATTATGCCGTGCCAATGGTACCATATATGTTGGATAATTGTACAGGATTGTTGGCTGAACAATTTTATCGCGGATTTTCCGTTTGTAAACATAGTCAACCAAGGTCGCCAAAGATTTCAAATCTTCCAATTCATCCATTGGGAACATGCCTTCGTCAACCAATTTTTGACGCAAGACATCAACATCATCAAAGTCCAAAATATTGCAACCGAAAAATTCGTTCATTTTCGCGGTGTAATCTATCATTTCATATTTTGAAAAGTCCAATTTTGTGCCCTGGTATTCAATTTGCAATGTGCCACGGGCGCGCATAATTAAATCTTGGACCAATGCCCATGTGAATTCAATATTGCGTTTGTAATCCCAATATGCCGCATACCATTCAATCATTGTAAATTCTTGCAGGTGCATCGCATCCATGCCTTCGTTGCGGAAATCTTTCGCAACTTCGTACACGCGGTCAAATCCGGCACCGATAGCCATCTTTAAGAATAATTCTGGCGATATGCGCAATTGGAAATCTGTATTCAACGCGTTGTGATGGGTCGTGAACGGACGCGCCGCCGCACCCGATGCGATGTTTTGCATAATCGGTGTTTCAATTTCCAAGAATCCATGGTCATTCATAAAATCACGCAGGTGCTGGGTCATCTTGAACCGCCCAAGCAACGCGTTACGCGATTCTGGATTCGAAATAATATCCAAATAGCGCTGACGATACCGCGTTTCCATGTCTGTCAACCCGTGGAATTTTTCCGGCAACGGACGCAAGGCCTTGGCCAAGATTTCATACGCCGCGACACGCACGGTCAATTCGCCCGCCGTCGTATGATATAATTCACCGGTAATACCGATAAAATCACCCATATCAACATTGGCCTTCATAAATTTATATTGTTCTTCGCCCAATTCTTCGCGCGACATAGAAAACTGGATTTCGCCATTTATATCATAAATGCGACCGAACATCAATTTACCCAACCAACGCAGCGCCGTCACGCGCCCGCACAGTTTTACCGCCGTCCCATCCGCCAATTCGCGGGATTCGGCAATCGTATGTGTGCGGTCAAATTTATCCTTCCATACAACACCATCGCGCGCGCGGATATTTTCCGCCTTTTGCAGCCGGGCCGTAAGTTCGTTTGTGGACATTGCGGTTGTATTTTCTGACATAACTTTTCCTTTTTGTTGTTTAAAAAAACGGGGCACCATAAAAGTGCGCCCGCAAATTTTATTGTGGTCGCACCGTTATAACAAAGATTTCTTGCCATATTGACGCATTTACTTGTTCCGTGCCTTGGTTAAACACATGCCCCCATTATGGACACTTTTATTGCGGTTGTCAAAGGATTTATTTATAAAAATCGCAAAAATTGTCTGGTCTTGATTTTTTACTGCATTTATAATATCCCAACAATAATTTAAAAAAGTAAACATATGAACACCAGAATTGCAATCGATTTGGATAATACAGTTTTTGATACCGCACGTGTAATTCGCGGTATTTGTGAACGGCATAATGTCGATTTTAATATACTTAAAACATATGACCCATATCAATGTGTACCAAAACATGTTGCAGATGAAATAATGGGGGCATTCGATTCCCCGGAACTGCGTAACATACCGGTTGTGAATGCCCGGATTCCGGAATTATTAAATCGCATGGTCGCCCGCGACGATATAGAAATCTATTTTATTACAGAACGTCCAATTGCTATGTCAGATATGGATGTTAAGCAATTACAAAATGCGGGAATTGTATGTGATAAAAGTCGGGTTGTAAATCATAAACCTAAAATCGAGGCACTGCGCAAATACAACATTGATTTGTGTTTTGATGATTCGCCAAATGTTGTGCACGACTGTATTACAAACAATATTGATATTGTGATGATTTCAAATCCGGATACACCGTACAATCACCATTTGTGTGACAACGTGGAACATTACCCCGATTTGGCCACCGCACTGATAGAACACGGAATAATCACAAAATAACAAGGCAAGGAAAAGAGAAAAAGAAATGGTCAAAAAAGTATATCCAATAAAATGGGATTCGGAATCTGGCAAATGGTTGTTGCAATATGCAACCACATCTGGGAACATCCAAAATGTGTTATCATCCGAACGCACGGCATTGGAAAATTATTTGGATGAATTGAAAATTTTTCGTCGAACATGTGACCAAAAATCACACTAGTAATTATAAAGCCCCATAAGAACACGGGGCTTTTTTCATTCGGTATGCTATGCATATGTTTTACGCGCGGTGCGATTCATCGGACGTTTTGACATACGCGCCTTTAATTTTTGGGTGCCGGCATTATAGGCATGGGCCTTGGACTTTGATTTTGTCGTGCGTTCCGTACGCGCCACCGCGGCCGTCGCATCTTTTGATTTGTTCCCATGTGTTATCGCAAGTTTATAATTCTTTAATGCACGTTCCGTATTACCTTGGGCCTCGTACGAGACGCCGGCATTATAGTATGCGGCCGCATATTGCGATTTGTCACCAATTCTGCATGTAATTTCATGCACGCACGCGATTGCATCATCATATTCACCAAGTTGATTATGCGTTGCCGCCAAATCATTCCAAACCAATGCGTCATCCGGGTGTTCAGATAATATTTTTTCAAATCTCTTTTTTGCAGATTTATATTTGCCACCCTTAAATTCTGCAAGCGCCGTATCGTATTGTTTTTGATACATATCTTGCCGTGCGGCCGCGAATGTTATTGTTTTGCCATCCGATAATGTCGCCAATGCGTATTCATTACTATTAAATTCCGCCAAAATTTTGGGATTTATTTGTGCCAACAATTCACCAATAGTTTGTGATTTGAATGGTGTTTTTCCATCACGTGTGACCGGATTTTTAATCCATTCGTTAAACGAATTTAATGTTTTCATATTTATTTTTATATCGTTATCTGCGCCAAGCCAAAATACTTCGCGTTTTTCCCCCATCATAAGGAAAAATTCGTATATGGCCTGGATAGGCAAATTAAGAAATTCGCGCGGATTTATATTTCCCATTAAAATTTGACCCTCAATCCAACGACGCGACCACATGCCACGCCCGCCAACGGTATATAATCCTAATATATCTGCAATTCGTCTGTCCGATTCACCACCAATGGCACGCACACCAAACGAACGCGGCGAAACAACCGGATATTTTTCAAAACATTCGCGAACCATTTCCGCCGTCACATTATTTCCGTGTTTTTTGTATAATTTGCGCAGAGTTTCGTTTCTTTCACGATGATTTTTATCTTTGGGGTCTTCCATAAGTTTTGTTCCCGCATTATAAAACACGGACGCAAATGCACATGCATGCGCCGCGTTATCTATGCGCAAATCTGGACAACCGACATCATAGCAATACATCAAAAAATATGTTTCACGGTTTTCTAAAAAGTGTATCGATTCATCCCACGCACGCTCAATCGGAATCGGTTTAGTGTTTTTAGTGACTTTTTTACCATCACGTGTTGCAGTAACACCAAAAGCGATTGTCCACACACCACGAGAATCTTGGTACGGAACGCAATATTTGCCAGACTTGTCTAATTTTACACCCTCGTTCAAAATAAGTTCTAACATCACATACGGAGTAATCGGTTTAAGCATATCACGATATTCACCGAATGTTAGATTCTTTTGAATATCTTGTCGTACAGGTGTGATCTGGTCGTATTCCAATGTTTGCGCATCACGTGAATTTGACTGTTTATTTTTGTTTATTGCGACACCACCCGCAACCAACCCCAATGTTGCGATTCCCAATGCAGATCTTGTAAGTTTTTTCTTGTTCGTCTGATTCATAATATTCCCCGGTTTTCACAAAGAATATTATATCACAAATCTAAATTTCGGGCAATGAATATATTATATGGAATATTTTTCAAATACCCGATTCAATTGGTTATGAACGCGAATTATCGTTGCGCATTTTGCCATATGTTTAACCTTGGTCGCACCAATATACGTACAACACGATGCGATACCGCCGGCAATGTCTTGTAAAATTTTATCCAACGCACCGGTATAAGGTATCAACAATTCGCGCCCTTCGGATGTTTTATAGTCCGCCATGCCACCCGCAAATTTATTGTTCGCGTATTCAGACGACATTCCATAATACGCCTTGAAGCGTTTGGTTTGGATGACGCGCGCGCCATTTGAAATTTCATTTGTTTCAAAATATTTTTCAATTATGTCGCCTGCGGCTTCGTCTGTGCCGGCAAAAATTCCGCCCGCCATAACAAAATCTGCGTTCAGGCAAAACGCCTTGCATATATCACCGACATCAACAATTCCACCATCCGCACAAATATGCCCATTTACCGAATGTGCAATATCGGCACATTCCAAAACAAGTGACACCATCGGCGTTCCACACCCCGTCTGTTTGCGCGTCAAACAGGCGGAACCACTGCCTATGCCACATTTAATAATATCTGCATAGTCCAATAATTTAAGGCACACATCGCCACTTGCGATATTTCCGGCCATAATCACACTGTCGGGAAATTCTTGGCGCACACGCGTCAACACATCCAATGCGTTTGGAATATAAAAGTTTGGCGCATCAATACAGATATTGCGCGAATTTGTCCATTTATATTTTGATTCTAATTCGTGTAATTTTTGAATTTCCAAATCCGCATTTTTTAACCCGATTGTGATGAACAAATTTTCCAACGGAATATTTTCACCACGACAAGATTCCAAGAAAGCACCAATTTCATCAACCCTGTAATGTTTATGAAGTGTTGCAAACATACCGCGCGCCAATAATTTCTTGGCCACGGCAAAGTTCCCAACCGTTGCCATATTGGCATTAAACACACCAAGCCCGGTGCGCGATTGCCCATGTTTGAATTTAAAAGTTCGCACCAGGTTCACATCGCGACGCGAATTCAGGTTTATACCCATTTTTGGTCGAATTAAAATATCGCTGTAATCTAAATTAACTTCTGATAATATCTGTGTCATAAAAACCCCTTTCTCGGCATTATATTCAGATAATTTGCCGAATTTCAAGGATTTTATTGTTCCGTTTTATTCCCAGTTATTGGGTCACGTTCCCCATTTATCAAACCGTCGTCATATGCCGTGTATTGTTGACCATTGTACATAAGGTGCAATTTTGACAAAGTGTGGTCAGTGGGACTAAGCCCGACATAATGCACATCATTTTCAGCCAACTTTAAATTGATTGCCGGGGTCGTTGGCTTGACGGTTTTAGTATACACTACATAATCTCCAAAATGCAATTTGCGACCACAATCAGATTCTTCATCCGCACCATGCCCATATCCAACAGTTGTTAATCCGGGGGGGCATTCTGTGCGCGTATTATCCCCGGCAGCAGAATAAAAATCCACACCGACCATGGTGCATGACGTATTATTCGCGCTGTAATACCCCGCATCGCATGACCACGGACAATTGTTTGCCGCTGCAGAACCACTATATGAACTGTTTGCCGGTTTAGTGTTGGTACATGCCGTGCAAGCCGTTGCACCGGTATCCGCGGTATAGGTCCCAATCTCGCACATAGTGCACGCCATATTACCCGATGATGCTTTATATGTCCCTGCGGCACATGGTTCGCATGAAACCTTGCCATTCCAAGTTGTCCCATTTGTTGAACCTTCGTAGTTTGTAATATACTGCGTTGTTCCAGCTGGGCACATTGTCACCAAATTTGTTCCAACAAACGTATTGCCCCACATATTTGTGTTTTTCGTGCTATCGTTCGCAATCAATCCCGCAAATGTGGTCGGCGGTATATAACCTGCCATATTCGTACAACCATTAAATGTGCCATAGAACAAATTCTCTGCAGTTGTGGTTATACCACTAAACAATTCGGCCGGCATCGCGGTTAACCCTGTACATCCGTTAAATGTATCCTTGAACCAGCCAGTTTTATCGGTTCCACTGGCCGCGCCACTAATAACATCCGCGAACAAATCCGACGGTATTGTGGTCAATGATGTGCATCCCTCAAATGTGTATTCAAACATATTGGGCACCATTCCAGATGTCGTGATATCATCAAATAAATCGGATGGTATTGATGCCAATGACGAACAATTTTTAAATGTGTTGGCGAACATATTGGGTATGCCATTAATATTCATTCCGCTAAACAGTTCCGCTGGGACAGAGGCTAGCGACGTACAGTCACTAAATGTATCCCTAAACACACCGCCAGTACTGGTACCAGAAAGCCTGCTCCAACTTGATGAACTGGCGATAATATCATCAAACAATCCACTGGGAATTGTGGTCAAAGATGCGCAACCGGTGAATGTTCCCTCAAACATATTGTCAACCGCGCCACTGGCGCTCATATCATCAAACAACCCACCGGGAATCACGGTCAGCGAAGCACAGTTAGCAAATGTATATTCAAACATACCAATACCCAAAGAATCGACATCATCAAATAAATCAGATGGAATCGTGGTCAGTCCCGAACCGTCAAATGTATGATAAAACATGTGCCCCTGGGTCCTGGTTATGCCATCAAACAATGTACTGGGTATCGTGGTCAGGTTTGTCGCCCCCTTGAATGTTTCACGGAAAAACGGCAAAGCACTATTATTTGGGGTTGGGAACAACGCGGCCAAAGACCCTGAAACAGATGCGATTTTATCCTGGGTTCCGCCGGTTTGCCCGTAAAAACTTATTGCGGTATGCGACCAATTTCCATCATATCCCGTGGCAACACCACCAAATTTAATTGTATATGAACCGGTTGTTGCATATGTGTGGGAATACGTGTTTCCGGTTGAACTGGCACGCGTAATTGTATCAACGGTGCCATCACCCCAATCTACATAGAACGTTCCAGTTGGTTCCCACATAAAAAATTTAAATTCACTTGTGTTGTTTGTGGTTGTGATGGCAAATTTTGCGGTCTCGCAAATACCGTCGGCCAAAAATTCATTTGCGGTGCATGCACGACATGCGCCATTATCACTGCCATAGCCCGTGTCACATTGCCATGGACAATTATCAATTATCGCAGAACCTGTATAATGGCTGTTTGCCGGCTTATTGGTGCACGCCGTTTGCGTGTTGTCGCCGTTACCGGAATAATATCCGGTTTCAACCGCGGTGCACGATGTATTGTCCGCACTGTAATACCCCTCATCGCACAGCCATACGCACGCGTCATCAATAACGGACCATTTACTGTTTGCCGGTGGATCATCGGGGCATGCAACATAACATGATACACGACTACTCCATTCGGTTTCATAGCCAGTGTTATAATCATCCAATCCCGTCGGACAGGATGTGGCAACCTTTGTGCCATAAAACGTTTCGGTCCACATATCAGTATCTGTCGGTGAATTGTTCGCAATCAGCCCCGCAAAAGTTGTTGGCGGAATATAACCAGACAAATTCGTTGCATTCTTGAATGTCGCCCGAAACAGACCAGATGCCGCGTTGGCAATGTTGCTGAACAAATCATCTGGAATTGCTGTTAATGATTTACAATTACTAAATGTCTCGCGGAACATTTCGGTTGCACCGGTTGTCACGCCCGAAAACAATCCCGTCGGAATCTTATTTAGCGCATTACACCCATAAAATGTCTGATAAAACATGTTCGATGCGTTTACGTTGCCGGTTATCCCAGTGAACAAGCCCGCCGGTATACTGGTCAGGTTGGTTGCCCCTTTGAATGTCTGATAAAAACGCGGGTATTGCCCATTTGATGCACTCTTTTGCGGGAATATTGCAGATAACGAACCGGTCATTGATGCAATTTTACTGGCCGTAGGTGCAAAACTTATTGCGGGTGTAGTGGCAGTGGTATTATACGATGTTGTTGTCCCGGCAAACTTTACCGTGTGCACACCTGCGGTCGGCCAAGCACATGAATAGGTCTGTTTCGTAGTATTGGTGCGTGTGATGACCGTTCCAGCCGCATTATTGTCACCACTATACGTGGTCTGGGTCAACACACCATCGGTGCCACAATCAACATAGAACGTGCCAATCGCAGATATGTCAAACCGCAGTTCCGTCGTATCGGATGTTGTAGTTACGGTAAATTTATCCTGAAATTCGCATACACCATTTTCCATAACATAATTATCATCGCACTCATACGGGCACGAATTAGATGTGGCGGACGCGGTATAGTGTGTGTGTATCGGAGCATTTGTACACATAATGCGGGTACTGGTAGAACCGTAGTTAGTAAGCGAAGCATTGGAATAGTATCCCACGCCGACATCCGAACACCCACCCGCCACGGGACCTGCTTCAAATGCGCCATTACCGGTCTTGAACGCATTTTGCTTCATATCATACACCCCTATCACATTATCGCTGTTGCGGCGGGCGGCGACAAAATTATGGACCAACACACCATCCTCGTACACTTGCAAGTCATAAATACGCCCCTTGAACGAACGTGCCGCTTGTTTGTTACCAGCATCAAAAAGGTGAATTGTGGTGGCTGACTCTGCTATTTTACCTCCCTTAAAAGTGTCGGATTTG
This sequence comes from uncultured Pseudomonadota bacterium, assembly GCA_902801125.1. Classification (GTDB taxonomy): domain Bacteria; phylum Pseudomonadota; class Alphaproteobacteria; order Rs-D84; family Rs-D84; genus Enterousia. The sequence goes on from CADCGT010000006.1 coordinate 38,087, forward strand.
CTTCGCCCATCGTCGTATATTAATTCACGTGTGCCATTTGTTAACACATACTCAATTTGATGGACAGTTCCCGCCGTCATCGGATATACCGGACCTTCTAATCGGCTGCCTGATGACTGGGTCCACAATTTGAAATATGCGTTCCAACCAACTGAATACCCACCAGTTGCCTGGTTTCCGATAAAATTGATGTTTGAACTGTTGGGTAAATCACTTGACACGCCGACACGCAATACACCACGAATTGTGGTCGCACTCGCGTTATGCGAGAACTCGGTATCAATCAGTTTGCCGTATGGGTTTTCAATGTACTCCAATCGGGTATATTCGGTTGAACCAAGGGCTGCGGGAGTCGCAATGAATGTTCCGGCGGCACAACTTCTTTTACAATCAACCGCACTGGTTTTGATGTCGTTTGGATTGGCCGTGTATCCAGAGGGGCATTCAATACAGCTATCGCTGGAGGCATCATAATAGGTCGCGCCGGTACACGTCGTATCAGCGTAAGCTATACCGATAAACAGAGTTATTATTGGTATCAAAAGAGCCCTAAAAATACCTTTCATATTTTCTTATAATTTCTTGTCACCCGCAGAATTTCAGCAAAAATTTCCCTTTCCCCGAAAAAAACGGATGATAATTTTACCTCCCTTGTTATGTAGAAGCTTACTAAAATCGCAAAGATTGACGCAAGCATTTTTTTTGAAATTCGCATAAAAAAAATTATAAAAAACTACTTCGGTGGCACATGCCACCTCGCCTCGCAACTCGCCCCTTTGCCGACAAAATCAAAAACCGCCCTTTCGGGTGTTTTTTTATTGTGGTTTTCGCCCATCCCGGCCAATACTTTTGACCAATTTTTTTTGCTCTAATTTACGTGTTATTTTACTGAATAAATTTTCTTGTAATTTCTTTTTGGCGACAATAAAAGGATTTTGTTTTATTATTTTAATTCTGTGCCTTGGCAAATCAGCTATGGCGACATCTATACCATGTATTTTGCATTTTTGTCCTTTGATTTGTTTATAAATTGGCCAACTTAATTTTATACTTTTTACATTGGTAAAATCGGCATTATGCAGTTTCAATTCGGCAACATCGCTGAAATCTAAATCACCCGATAGTTTGGCCCAGGACAAATTTACATATCCATCCTTTAAATTGAAAATTGGGTTCAAATTTGCATTTCTTAAATCGGCCCCCGTTAAAGACACAAAACATGGATAATCCGCATCATCAATATCACCCATAAACATCGCATTGGGATTAAACTTTATACCGGTAACACTGGTCAAATCGGCATAACTTAGGCGAACCACCCCTATATCACTAAAATCCCAATCACCCGCCAACACGGCCCCTTTCAGGTTCACAAACTCTTTGTCCGGGAATATTATTTCTGTGACCTGGGTTAAATCAGCGTGCATCAAATTAAATTTTTTGACATTGCTGAAATCCCACTTACCCCCCAATTTGGCATATTCTAAATCTATATTTTCTGAATCCGGAAATTTGATACTAGTGACCCGGGTTAAATCGGCACCTGATAATCTTACCTGTTCGCAATTGCTAAAATCCCAATTGCCCGCCAACACGACACCATATAAATCCACAAATCCAGTATTTGGAAACTTTATGCTGTTAACCCTCGTTAAATCCGCATTTTGTAAATCTATATTATCCATATCCATATTGCTGAAATCCAAATCTCCGGATAATTTCGCATAAGACAAATCTATCATATTAGATCGTCGGTTAAATTTTATATCTGTGACATCGGTTAAATCGGCACCACACAGAGTCAATAATTTTACATTGCTGAAATCTAAACCGCCCGATAATCTTGTTCTCGTAAGGTTTACTATATAACCATATGGATTAAATTTTATACTGGATACACCGGTTAGATCTACCCCCCTTATATTTAAACTATCTACATCACTAAAATCCGGATTGCCCAACAGTTTAATTTTCGTTTCATCAAGTGTTATTGCATCGGCATTCGGATTAAATTTTATATCTGTGACATCGGTTAAGTCGGCCTCACTCAAATCCAATGTTTTAACATTGCTGAAATCTAAACTGCCCGATAACTTTATGGTTTTGTTTAATATGATTGACGCAGCGTTTGGATTAAACTTTATACCTGTGACATTGCACAAATCCAATTTTTTCAAAATAAGGTGTTTGACACCGCTGAAATCCAATTCACCCGATAATTTTACACCCCGCATAGAATCAAATTGCACCTTGCGCCATGTCGACATATTTACAAATGTTATCGCCCCATCGGTAACATCCATAAATCGTTCACCATCCAATAATATGGTTTTTGTTGTCCCTTTGGCGCCGATTACCTTTATCTTTTTACCATGGATATATTTATTCAAAGCATAACACATTTCGGAGTCAGCACCCGCAACAGATATTATTTGACTGTTATCATGCGCCATATTTAAAATAAAACCATCGTAAAACAATAACTGGCTGCCATCGTCTTTAAGTTTTGTAATCGTACTGCCACTGAAATAATAATCGGGCCCAAAATAGATATTGTTTGTTTCATAATTGAATCGCACCAATTGGTCATTTACCATACGGAAATTGTCCGGCAATTGACTGTTGGTCGTATTAAATTCAACATGAAAATATTTTTTAAGCGCATCGCTTAATCCCGGAATAATATTGTCCGGGTTGTTACCAAATGTTGCATCTGGATTGGCAATCGTGTGATTATAGCGATTCTTTATTGATATAAATCCACCACTTCTGGCAATTTGAATCGATATAACCGATGTTCCATATTCATCCTGGCGTTCAGGTTTGTCTGATGGTTGAATATGCCATTTTTTTGGTGACAATTTATCATCGCCCAACACTTCTTTTTTGATGGCGTGTATCATATAATAGTTTATGTGCCGCTCTGGGTCACCAAAAGTGCACAATCTCTCATTTGGACGATAATACTTTTCAATAGAATTTTTTTGTTGTTCGGTTTTAACAACGAACGCCTCATAGCCGGCATCGCTTAATAATTGTAGCGGATTTTTGGTTGTTCGGGACACAGATCTTTCTTTGGACAAATAAATTTCTTGGATGACCTTGCGTAATTGTCTTGCTTCATCTGGATTTCGACCCGCAAATTCTAATATGTGCAAAATATTTGGAATGGCACATAAATCCCCATTGTGATCTTCGTCCCCACGCATAATTTTGGCAAAAGTTTCCCCATGTTGCTTTTTTAATTTTTTGAAAATTTCTTCTGTATTTATATCGACCATTTGTGTTTTCCCTGTTGCGAACATTATATCACAAAAAACATAAAAAGTATTAATAAAATTCGCCTCGCAACCCTGCGGATTCTCGCCCCTTTGCCGACAAAATTAAAAACCGCCCTAACGGACGGTTTTAAAATTTTGGTGCGAGCAAAGTACTTCGGTGGCATATGCCACCTCGCCTCGCAACCCTGCGGGTTCTCGCCCCTTTGCCGACAAAATCAAAAACCGCCCTTTCGGACGGTTTTAAAATTTTGGTGCGAGCAAAGTACTTCGGTGGCATATGCCACCTCGCCTCGCAACTCGCCCCTTTGCCGACAAAATCAAAAACCGCCCTTTCGGACGGTTTTAAAATTTTGGTGCGAGCAAAGGGGCTCGAACCCTCGACCTCAACCTTGGCAAGGTTGCGCTCTAGCCAACTGAGCTACGCTCGCGATTGCCCGCATATTCTTACACATCAAAATCCATTTTGCAAGCAAAAAATATTTTTCCGACAAACATTAAATTCGACCCATATTTTGACGCATCAAATCGGGCGTAATAGACCAATCCAAATCAATTTCTGGTTCCCAACCACCCGGTGTTTTATACCACATTTTTCCATTTTTTACCAAATCGGTCAGCATTTTACGCAACAACGAATATTCCGGATTTTGTTTTAGTTTTTCTATTGCCTTGGCACATTCTTGATTTAAACGCGCGGAATTACGACGCAATGTTATGTCCAAGTATGGATTATATGCCCGAATGCCGCCACGTTCCAACATATCGGCAAAATCCAAATCTTTTTGTAATTGCGATTCCAGCGTACCACTTACGTCATTTGGATATTTGTTATTAAATTCCCTTGCCAAATAAACGTTGTTTCGTATCATTTTAATATATTTATCCAAATCGTCCACATATGATTGATACACATCAACCATGGAATCGCCCATAATAAATTGCGGGGAAATGTATTTATGAACACACGCATCATAAATTTCACCAATATCACCCGTATTACACAAATGTATTAAATCAAGGTAACGCAATCCGATTTGCTCGAATTCGCGTTCCAGTGTGCCGGAATGTCCTTTGTTATCACCAGTTGCACTGATTCCATGGGCCACCGCATTATTCGCAACCGTATTAGAAAATTCATTTTCGTGTGCATAAACATATTGATAACCCATTTTATCCATCGCCATACGGACAACGGCCTCACGCAGGAAATTTGTTAAAATAACCATCCGGGATTCTTCAAGCAATCCGCGAATAAACATGCGTTTGTCTTGCGCGGCATTATATACACGCCTTACGTATTCGTCGCGCAACAAATTTTCCATTTCGTATTCGGTCAATTCGGCATTTGCATATTTTTCATATTCTTGACGAGATGATAATGGAACGAGTGATAAAATTGTTTCTATTTCTTGGTCTGTGAATTTATCTGTTTTATATGTAGATACATGTTCACCAATATTAAATAATCGACCATTATCGGGCCTTATAATATGTGTTGTTTCCGGCAGTATCAAACCAGTATCGGGGTTTGGAATAAAAAATGTATCTTCGGATGCAACCATTCGCGGGTTTCCGTTTTTGGCAACAATATCGTTATACGGTGCCAAAACCACAATTGGGGACGCATCCCAATTTCCACCCATGTGACTACTTACAATTTGATTCAATGTGAAATGGACCGTGGCACGCGCGTATTTATATCCTGTTGCCATACCCGTGGTTGGGATATACACATTACCGTTTCGGTCGCGACGCGGCATATAATTTGTTGCATGCACACACAACCATTTATCCATATTGCCCGCCACAGAAAAATCCGAAGAATTAACAAAATATCCACGTCCATCTTGCATCAATTCTAATGCATCTTTGAAATCATTGATTTTTGCCATTTTAGTTCCCTTTCTCTGCACCGAAATTTTATCATAAATCGGGCTATAATTCAAGCATGTATCATTTAAAAACCGCCCGGATGGGCGGTTCGTTTTATCGTTGTTGGTTAAAACCATTTCCATGGCTGCAACATTTTTAACATACTTATCGCCGTGCGTTTGTCCGCAAATGCGTGTCCACAACGCGGGCATACGATAAACGGTGCAATTATTGCCTTGTATTTCTTGTGAATCATTGACCAGATATACAATCCCAAAGCCCAGGCCGCAATTACCAACCCCCATGCGACATAGCCAAAATATTTGTTCACGGTGTTTGTTATAATCTGGACTACACCAAGGTTCGATTTTTCCAAATCGTTATAGATTTTCACCGCCACCGGCCACGAAGATGGACGCCACGGATATACGTGTTTGATTCCATAGTTCGTCAACAGTGTCGTGCCCAGTCCGCCGGTGTTTTTGTCGATTTGTTTTTTGACGGCTTCATCAATCATTTTATCGACTTCGATTTGGGTCAATTTAACCAATTCTTTTTCGACAGTGTCCAATTTTTCATTTACCATTTTGGCGACATTGTCCACTTTGTCAACGGCGGCGTTTGCTTTACCGATTGCAGAATCCGCCTGGGCCACCGCTTTATCGACGCCATCGGTTTTTACACCGAATTTGTTTACCAACCCGGTCAGGCCCTTGACCCCGGATGTTGCCTGGGACGCCCGCGCGGTTTGTTCTTTGGCTTTGGCGGTGGTATCGGTCACTTTATCAACCTGTTTTTCAACGATTTTTACTTTCTCTATCGCGATGCCAACCGGTTTTTCCAAATTGATTGCATTTTTGATTCCGCCCAGTAATTTTTCATACTGTTCCACAATATTGCGTTGCAAATCAAAGAACATTGACACAACGATTGATTTCTTGATTGGGCCCGCATAATGTGATTTTACATAAAGCGGAAACCACGCAACGAACGCCAACCATATCACAGATACTATGATAAACACGCGTTTCGCATGCGTCACCACAGATGTTTTTTTCGCAACGGTTTTTGCGCCACCGCGGTCAATTACTTCGATTTCTTTTTTTGCCATGTTGAATCCTTTCTGTTTTTTATGACAGGATTTTTCAACATTTGAAAAATAAAATCAACCGTTAGTTTTCGCCTGTGTAATTTTTTATTTTACATGTTCAAATAATTTATCTATGGTAGCCAAATTTTCAATTTGTTGTTTACGTAGTTTATCTTGCTCTTCTCTAGCACGACGAGCTTCTTCGTTTGCCCGTTGTTCGAGACGAATACCGTTTAACAGATTATATAATTGTTGAGTTTCGGTGTGTAATTCGCCATCGTCTGGTGTTATTTTAACCCCTATTGGTGGCACAGAAAACCAAATTTCAAATTCTTTGTAAAATGTTCTTATACCGAAAACACGTTCTAATTTATGATTTTGAACCCTTATATCACCAGAAGTGCCATTATGAATCATTTCTACTATATATTCATCCTTGAAACCGTCTTTATTAACAACTTTCCGTAACTTACCAACAACTTGATTTTTATATTCTATTGTGTCCATTTTTATTCCCCTGTGTAATTTTTTATAAATTCAGATTTGAATTCCGCAAAACGGCCCTGCTCTACACTTTCGCGAATACCGCGCATAAGGTCTTGATAGAACCAAAGGTTATGCTGGGTAAGCAATGTCGCACCCAAAATTTCATTACATTTAATCAGGTGATGCAAATACGCGCGCGAAAGTTTACACGCCGGACAACCACATTCGTCATCGATTGGCGACGCGTCATCACGATATTTTGCATTACGCATATTCATTGTTCCGTGACGGGTAAATGCCATCGCGGTGCGTCCCGCACGTGTTGGCATAACACAATCGAACATATCAACCCCGCGTTCCACCGCACCCAATATATCCAGTGGTGTGCCAACGCCCATTAAATACCGCGGTTTGTCCGTTGGCAGCATCGGCGCAACCACGCCAATCATATCAAACATAACACTTTGCGGTTCCCCCACGGCCAGGCCGCCAATCGCATACCCGTCAAAACCTATTGCGGTCAATTCCCGCGCAGACTTTTCGCGCAGGTCGTGGAAATCTGCACCTTGGACAATGCCAAAAATTCCGTATCCCGGTCGGTCAATAAATGCCGCACGCGAACGCGCCGCCCAACGCGTCACCATATCTACATTTTTTTCCGCGCGGTCGCGCGTTGTTGGCAAATGCAAACATTCATCCAAAACCATTGTGATATTTGAATCAAGTTGATGTTGAATATGCACAGAATCTTCGGGACGCAGGAAATGTTTTATTCCGCCGTCAATGTGCGATGTAAATTCTACGCCTTCTTCTTTCATCTTTACCAGATTAGACAGCGACATAACCTGGAACCCGCCACTGTCGGTCAAAATCGGGCCATGCCAACCACCGAATTTGTGCAGCCCGCCCATTCTTTCCACCAAATCACCGCCCGGGCGCATCATTAAATGATATGTGTTGCCCAAAATAACTTCGGTTCCGGTCGCGCGAACCTGGTCCATGGTAAGTGCCTTGACCGTTGCCGCCGTGCCAACCGCCATAAAGGCCGGCGTTTGAAATGTTCCGTGCGCGGTTTCAACGCATCCGCGACGCGCATTTCCATCGGTTGCAATCAAATTAAATTTTAACGACATTTTTCCATCCACCTTTCTGCTAAAAATCTATCTGCAAGGCTGATATTATCATATTTCCAACTTTGCCTTACCATCTGTTCATGGCCAACAAAATAATATATAAATGCCCGAACGCCAATCGGCAATTCCGGGTCATCCATAAAGCCCAACAACCAATCGCGTTGAAATTTGAACAGTGGAATAATTGATATATCACGACAATCTATGCCTGCGGCTTTACCGGTCACCAATCTGTATAATTTATGTGTTTGCATTTTGGTTTCAATATATTTTATCTCTGTGTCATCGAACCATATTCCCCAATACGGTGCCATACCAAATATCGTCCCATGGAAACGATTTTTCAAATCGATAAGTTGTGCCTTGGTGACATTTTTTGGATTTATCATTTTTGTATCCCTTTACTTGAAATTATCTTTCCAAATTTGTTGTAAATCGCCATCAAATTTTGGGCCGTGGGTTATAATTGACATTGGACCGTCATATATTCCGCGCGTATATTTCATAACATCATCGCACGTGACAGAATCCGCCATTTCACAATCACGATAGAAATCATGTGCAATATTAAAATACCCCCAATCCAGGACGTTTCGCCGGCAACGTTCATAATTATTTTCCAAAAAGTTTGCGCGACTTAATTTGCTAAGGTTTTTGTATTTGCGCAAATCATCTTCGGTAACACCCGACACATAAACATCATGTGCGGCCTTGGCAATCAGTGCGACAACACGCGCAACATTTTCCGGGGCCGTTTCGGTATACGGGCCACATATGGGCGAAAAAATATCGCCACGATTTGAAAAACCACAACCATACACCAAACCATTATCACTGCGCAGAACATCATACATTGTTTCACGCAGTTTTTGTTCAAATTTACTAACACATGTATCTTGATATTTATTTTCCAATGTCGCCGGCCACAGGCACGGAAATAGAATTTCAATAACATCATTTTTTATTTCGGGCATTAAGTTGTGCGCGGTGCACGCACGGTATTGCCAACGGCGTTTTTTTTCTACATTATGGGTTGGCAAGAAATTAAAACGGTCTTCCAATTTTTTTAGCAATTCATTTTTGTCTTCTATTTTGCCAGAAACACATATCAAACAATTTTTGGACGACATACGCCGCGATGCAAATTCCAACATTTGTTCGCGCGTAAAAGATTTAATATTTTCCGGATTGCCAAGTGTCATTTCGCCATTTGGAACTTCTATGTCATATAATTTTTTTTCTACGAACATTGTTTGTTTTACGCCGTTTTTAGACAAAGAGCGCCGCAATTCATCCAATATAACACCGCGTTCGTTTTCAATCATATTTGTATCAAACAAAGAATTTTGTATTCTGTCCGCCCAAAAATCCAACAGCACCCAAAGATTTTCAGACACAATCCGTCCAACAAATTTTAAATAATCTAAACTTGTCGATGCATTGAACGAACCGCCATTATCGGCAATATAATCTTTGCCGGCACGCACGGTTGGAAAACGCGGTGTACCCTTGCAAAACATATGTTCACAAAAATGTGTAATACCGTATTCATGTGGTTCTTCATCGCCGGCACCGGTGCGAAAACAAATGCATACTTCGTCCGTTGCGACATCCATCGGGTCCAGTATTACCGTCACACCATTAGAAAGTTTATGTAATGTTGGTTCAAATTTCATCTGGATTCTCCTTTCTAAACAACAAACAGCAATCACCATAACTGAAAAATCTGTATTTTTCGGCGATGGCATGCCGGTACGCGGTCTTCATCTCGTCCAGGCCGCTAAACGCAGACACCAACATAAACAGTGTCGATTTTGGCAAATGAAAATTGGTCAGCAACACATCCACCGCACGGAATTTATATCCCGGTGTGATAAAAATATCGGTGGTTTGGCAAATTGGTGCAACCCGCGCACTGGGCGTTGCATTTCGCGCGGCACTTTCAAGGGTGCGCAATGATGTTGTTCCAACCGCAATTATGCGGGTTGCGTTGTTTATTATTTCCGCCTGTTCTGGGGTAATGCAGCACCATTCACTGTGCATTTTATGTTCGTTTAAATTTTCGGTTTTAACCGGCATCCATGTTCCCGCCCCCACATGCAATGTAATTTTTACTATTTTTGCACCGTGATTTTCAATTTCCGCCATCAATTCAGGCGTAAAATGCAACCCCGCCGTCGGCGCAGCCATTGACCCCAACGGGTCGGCATAGACCGTTTGATAACGCGCGCTGTCCGCCACTTCGGCATCGCGCTTCATATATGGTGGCAACGGCATTTTACCAACCCGCCCCAGCACATCAAAAACATTGTCACAATTAAACCGCAACAGCAGTCCGCTTTCATTGTCTTTATCGACAACCGTTATTTGCGTGCCGTCCACCATTGTCAATATGTCGCCGATGTGAATCTTGGTAAACTTTCTGCACAGGCCCCACCAATTTTTATCATCCACCGCGGTGTGCAGTGTGATTTCATGCCCGTCCGCATCAAAGCGCGCCGGAATAACCCGCGAATTATTAAACACAACGACATCGCCGGGGCGCAGGTAATCCAAAAAATCACGAATATGTTTATCTTGAATTTTATTACCATCAACCACCAACATACGCGAAGCATCGCGCCGTTCCAATGGATGCGACGCGATCAGTTCCGGTGGTAATTCAAAATCAAAATCCGATGTATGCAGCATTTATCTTTGATTTTCTTCGAACATTTTTTGTTTCATATCGCTAAACTCTTTGTGTTGTTTCCTTGCATAAATACTGTCAGTATTGTAGCGAAGACGAGCAAAGCTTTCGTCCAAAATACGATCTTTTTGATAATATTTCTCTAGTCCAGGATACACATCAGGACCAACATAAATTATCACAGTATCACCCAATTGTAACCAGTCATAAAAATCACAAGTTTTAGGAACATTGTAAATTCTTTCGATACCCGTTTCGACATCATCTAACAAAAGAATTTTTTGATTTTCAATCGCCCCTATTCCGGTAATTACATTTTTATGTTCATATTTTTTACAACCCGCCAATCCAAACAACAAAATCGTTGCAAGTGTTTTATAACCCGGACGAATTTTTAGATTTTTCATTTTGTTTGCCCCCGTGCCTGTTCTAAAATTGAATCTTGTCTTGCAAATTCATTTTTTACCATTTATTTGCTTTTTTCATCCCGTTCACGGCAAAGCTTTTGCCATTCGTATTCAAATTGTTTTGCCCATAACGTGTCTTCATAACGTTTGGTTAGGGTTTTCCGGTCGAAATACAAATCGGCATTCGTTGGGGTTAAAACCGCATGTTTATCATACGCAGGCGAAGCAAAACGCACGGTATCACCAACCATGAAATAAGGCATAATATTGTTCCGTATCCGTACCGCATGCAAGTCATTTGACATGCCTGTGGTATAAATTCTTTCAACACCAGTTTTTATGTCTTTGACACGCATACCGGTCGAACCCTTTTCCAAAATAACATTTTCATGCCGGCATGAAACAAACAACATGCCAAAAAACAAAGCAAGTGTTTTATAGCCCGGACGAATTTTTAGATTTTTCATTTTCTGACCCTTTTGATATTATTTCTGTTTTGAAAATTTTGCTTGGACTTCATATTTTAATTTTGCGTTTTCAAATTCAGTTTTACGGCGTTGCAATTCAACATAATCACACGAAAGGTGCGAATTTTCCGGCGTAAACATCGTGGTGCGTGCATAATCCTTGGAATTTAATGTGACCGTATCACCCGGAACCAGCCAGATTAAAACAGATTTCATCGCATCACTTTTTGACGCATCATAGATACGTGTGCGACCGGTTTTTATATCGCGCAAGACCGCGCGTTCCATTGTCGCATTGGTGACAACATTTTTATTGTTTGCGCAACCCATTAACGCCAAAAGCGATAAAAAAGTTAAGTTTTTTACATTTTTTTTCATTTTTGTGTCCTTTTGTTTTTTTATTTTTTAAATTCCAATCCTTGGTCGGTGTAATTTTCCGCCATGTTTTCCCAATTTTCTTCCACCCGCACAAACAGGTGCAAACGCGCATTCACGCCCCATTGGTCCTGGATATCGTGCCGTGCGGCGGTGCCAATTTTCTTTAATTGCGCGCCACCACGACCGACAACAATCTTTTTGTGACCTTCACTTGCCACCATAATTTTTTGATATATGTCCAAAACGCCGTCTTCATCAACATCAACGCGTTCGGTCACAACATTTATGTGATACGGCAATTCTTGGTGTATATATCGATAAATCTTTTCCCGTGTCAATTCCGCCAGATACAGGTTATCCGGCACATCGACACTGTCCACCGCATCAAACAAATATGGGGATTCCGGCATCACGGTCGCCAACGCGTCTAACATTTCCGCAATTCCGTCGTTTTTCATCGCAGAAATCATAAATATTGCGCCCCATGGTGCCAAAGTATTTAATTCCGCCGCAATCGGCAATAATTCAGACTTCTTTATCGCATCGGTTTTATTTAACGCAACAAAAATGTTCTTGTGGTCGCGAATTTTTTCAATTAAACCGCGCACCGTGTCGGTTATGCCATGCGTTGCGTCAATAATCAACAACACCGCGTCCGCATCCGATAACGCATCCATCGCCGCGCCAACCATTGCGCGATCAAGGCGACGGTTCGGCCGAAACACCCCCGGCGTGTCAACAAATATCAATTGCCGCGCGCCCACCATTTTCACGGCACGCAGGTTTGTTCGCGTGGTTTGAACCTTGTGCGAAACGATTGAAACCTTGCGCCCCATGATTTGGTTCATAAGGGTGCTTTTCCCGGCGTTTGTCGGGCCAATAATTGCGATAAATCCAGAATATGTCTTTGTCATAAAGAAAAGAATAACACACAAATTTCAAAAGTGAACAAAAAACTTGAATTTTCCACATGATATTCTAGTATAGGTATAAGAGAGAGTGCAACGCCAACCAAAAGGCTAACACATGGCAAAACAACAAGGCTTTACATTTTCTGACAAATGGAATTACAGATTTATGCAAATGGCGCAACTTATCGCGACATGGTCCAAGGATAACAGCACCAAGGTCGGTTGCGTAATTGTTGGTCCAAATAAAACAATATTATCCATGGGATACAATGGTTTTCCACGTGGCATACAAGACAATGTTCCGTCCAGATGGACACGCCCAACAAAATATGATTTTGTTGTTCACGCAGAAGAAAACGCCCTTTTAAATGCGGGACGCAATGGGACCAGGTTGGACGGCGGTATTTTGTATGCAACGATGGCACCCTGCACTCGTTGCGCCGGTTCCATAATTCAAAGCGGTATTCGTGAAATAATCTATTTGGACCCCGACCTGGACAGACAAATTCCGGGATGGCGCGATTCACTTGATATATCGTTTCAAATGTTTGAAGAAGCCGGTGTAAAATACAAATCATTGGGCACCGCCCAAGATATGATGCAGAACATTACAAGAATGCAAAAAATCAACGATAATTCACGATAACAAAAACCCGCCATTCGGCGGGTTCAGAGGAAAACACAAGCAATTTAATTTGTTTTGCGGTTAAATGCTGTCTGCATTTACCCAACGACCGTTCTTCAAAAGACCCGGTGCCATACCTTCGTTGCTGCGCAATGTGTCGATAACACGACGCGCCGCCGGTGCATCCAAATTCACAATACGAACCTTGAACATATCGCCTTCTTTGACGACGGTTGCATCGCCATACGGACGCATTTTTTGCACCAATGCGTTGGCACTGTCTTCGGCATAGAACGCTGCAACCTGGACACTGTAATCACCGGTGGATGTTGCAACCGGGGTTGGCGCCGGGGCCGGTTGTTCAACCGTGGTTGTTTCTTCCACCGCGGTTTGTGTTTGCGCGCCCGCACCAATTGTTGCATTCTTGACCGCAATAGATTGTTCTGGCATAACCTGAACCTGGATCTTGGATTGATTGGTCAATCCAATCTTGCCCGCCGCCGTCGGCGACAAATCCATAATACGCGTATTCACAAATGGCCCACGATTATTTACACGAACAACCACCGATTGCCCGTTTTCAAGGTTGGTCACCTTGGCAATCGTCGGCAACGGCAAAGTCTTGCTTGTTGCGACCATTTGGTTCATATCGTATGTTTCACCGTTACTTGTTTTCGTACCGTTTAATTCGGTTGGAATTATGCCCGCCATACCGGTTTGATTATACGCATAATCTTCGGTTGGAATGTATTGCACATCTTCAACCTTGTATGCATTACCGATATAATAGCGCGGTGCCGCCGCCATCAAATACGTGTCGTTAAATGTTTCCGTGGCAAGTGTTTCTTCGCCAAAACCATCCGAACCGTATTCAGACCCGGTCGGTTTCGTTGTATCGGCACATGCCGCAAGCAAAGCGGTCAACACCGCCAATGATACCATTTTTTTCATATGGGACTCCTTACATTCTTTATGTAAAGTATTTTATCACATTAAAAGGCGAGTTTCAACTTTATTTTATTATATTTTTTTATTTATCAGGTATGCAGTCGGCAAATACAGTATTCCATACCCCGCAATCGCCAATCCCAATGACACAATCCCAGTTATCGGCACAAACCACAGGCCTATGCCCAACACCCCGGATAACACCCCAAACATTACCATCGCACGAATGGTTCGCGCATCAACACGGGTCAAACCACGACGACGACACGCCCGCCCCAAAAGGTAATTTTTAACATAACCACTTGCCACCACACCGATTGGTATCGCCAAATATCCAAATATCGGGAACAGCGCGACATATATAACCGACGCGACCGCAAGTGATGTAATACTGGTTTTAACCGGGGTCTTGACATCCTGGGACGCATAGAGTGTTTTACTGAAAATCTGGCTTATCAACATGGCGGGCAAGACGAAAACCTGGATCATAATTGCAATGGCGACCGCATGTGTAGATTCGGCCGTCCATGCACCATATTCAAACAAATACCGAATTATTGGTTCCGCCAACACAAACAAACCCGCCACACACGGCATAATAAGCATCATAGATTGTCGCATAGACGAATTCTGTTGAATATAAACGCTGCGCATATTTTTGTCCGCCAACGCATTAGAAATCGTTGACATTAACACCGTTCCAACCGCAAGGCCAATCATCGCAAAAGGCAATTGCACAATACGGTCTGAATAATACAGCCATGATACCGCACCGCTTTCAAAACTTGCCACCAATGTGCCAAGTATAATTGTTATCTGGTAAAATCCGTTGCCAATAATACTTACCCCGAAACGTTTAAGCATCGTTTTAATTCCCGGCGTCATGCGTGGCATAATTAAATACAAACCAAAATGTTTATGCCGCAAACGCGCCCACAGAACCAAACACTGAATCACGCCAGACGCCACAACCGTTCCCGCCATTATATATAAAACGGTATCCGATGCACCGATTTGCATTGACACCAACAACGCACCAATAAGCATTATATTTAACAACACCGGCATAAACGCCGCCAACATAAACCGTGAAAACGCGTTCAAAACCGCCGATAAAAACGCCGCACTGCATATAAATATTACATAGAAAAACATTATACGCGATATAACAACCGTCAATTCCATCTTGCCCGGGACATCGGCAAATCCCGGCGCCAAAATCCAGACCACAATCGGCATAAATATTTCAAACACTATGGTTATGCCCAACAACACAACCGCCAACCAAGAAAAAACATTTTTCGCAAACGATTCGTCGTGTTTGGAATCCGCATACATAGGAATAAATATCGCAGACAACGCGCCTTCGCCAAGCAGGTCACGAAATAAATTTGGCAATTTGAATGCCGCCAAAAATATGTCGGAAAGACGCCCCGCGCCCAAAACGCGCGCAATAAGCATATCGCGAATGAATCCGAATACGCGACTTATTCCGGTCATCATGCCGACCCCGAAAATATGTTTGCCAAGTTTCATAGTTTGGATTATACTCAACATAACTAAACAAAATCAAGATAGGAATAAACAAAATGAAAAAAATATTTTTTGCAGCTTTTATTGGATTACTGGTTGCCGGATGCGCCGGTGACGCCCAAAAAATTGTTCCCCAAGAACCACTGGCCGACCTTTATGCGGCGGCGTATTCCGAATTTGAAGACCACGACTATGACGATGCCGCGGAAAAATTCTTGACCGCCGAAAATCAATATCCGGCGTCCCCGTGGGCCGCGGACGCGTTGGTTATGGCGGCATATTCGCAATATCTGGATGATGATTTTGCGGGCGCGTTGCTTACCACCGACCGGTTTATGCGTTTTCACCCCGGTCACAAAGATGTTCCATATGTAATGTACCTGCGCGGAATGTGCTATTATCGCCAGGTTAGCGATGTTCGCCGTGAACCCGGAATGTCGGTATATGCCCTGCAACAATTCCAACAATTGGTTGACCGATTCCCGCGGTCGCCATACGCCGAAAATGCGAAAAATAAAATCCACATCTTGAAAAATTATATCGCGGGCAAAGTTATGTATTCTGCACGCACAGATATGAAGAAAGAAAACTGGGCATCGGCGATTACCAAATTTCAATCCGTTATTACCGACGCACCGGAAACCGTTATGCCGGCCGAAGCAATGTACCGATTGACCGAAGCGTATACTGCAATCGGCCTTAAACCCCAGGCGGACGGATATGCAGAAATGTTAAAACTGAATTTCCCGGACAGTAATTGGGCCAAGAAATTGGAAAAATAAAAATATGCGACGCCTTACCGACCAAGATATTGCCGATATGATTGGTGCACCATTTGCGCCCGACGATAATGCAACGCGTCGGCGGGTTCGCGGTGAATTAAAATTATCGCAACGCATTCCAAAACCCGTGCATATTCCATCGCACGCGACACTTGATTTGCACATGCACACCATTGAACAGGCATGGGGTGAAATTATGGAATTGGCAACATCGGGCGCGCACGACGCCACCATTATCACGGGCGCAAGTGGAATACTTAAAATCAAATTTCAAGAATGGGCGCGCGAAAGTATACTGGCGCCACATATTATATCGTGCCACCCATTAAACAACGGCAGTTTTGCCGTCCGTTTCCGAAAAATTACCGACACATGCGGTGACCGGGTTCAATAAAATCAATTGGGTCAATATGTTCGCCGCCCCGTAATACGGCGTAATGCAGGTGCGGACCGGTGCTTTGCCCCGTATTTCCGGTGTATCCAATCATGCACCCCGCCGACACCCGGTCACCACGCGACACCGCCACAGAATTAAAATGACAATACTTGGTGGCGTACCCACCACCGTGTTCGATAATCAAACCATTTCCACAAGTTTTATTCATATTAAAGACCGTTTTAACCGTGCCGTTTGCCGGCGCATAGACCGGTGTATTTATTACCGCATGAAAATCCATACCATAGTGAAATTTGCGTCCAAACAGATTGCGTGGGCCATATTTGGAAGATATGCACGCCATATACCCCAAAGGATTGCCATACGGAATGTCACGATTGGCAAAAGATGAATTTCGATTTGCACAATTTGAATCATTCGCCGTGGGCGGATTATACGGTGATGTGTACGGTTGCCCGTGGTCCGGAAATTCCACATACGGCAAATTCGGCGTTGTGACCGGTGGCGGTGTAAGTGTGCCATCGGCATTTTCGGTGTATCCGTATTCAGATATCAATTCTTGGCGCGCAATACGGTTGCGCCGTTCGGCCGTGGCCAGTTCATCTTCCCATTTTGGCATCGCATATGCGCACCCGGAAATACAGTTTCCATTATCGTCATATTCGCTTTCGAATTGTTCGTATCCGTCACTTTTTAATAAAAGCCTGTCAACAAAAGACAAATCGTCCACCGTGCGCGGAAACGCGGTTGGTTGCAAAAAACCGGCGCGTGCCGCCACCGCACAGAAAATCCCCACCGAACAAAGTGCCATTACCTTTAATCGCATGTTGTAATTTTACCACATTTTCATATAAAAATAAATCTGTTGATTGAAAGTATTTTTTTTAATACTATTTGAAACATGAAAAAAATCAAAACTGTTTATGACCATATAAAATCAAATAACATCAAGACGGCGATGCTGGTTATACTGTTTCCGGTGATTTTTATCGCGTTGGTGTTTTTATTCACATGGATTGTGATGCCGATGGGCGACGCGATAAACACCGCGGTTCGCGTGGCGGTGCCAACCTTTGCGGTGTGTATAATATGGACGTTGATATCGTGGGCGTTTGGTGATTCTATGATGTTGTCTATGGCGGGCGCGAAACAAATAAACGACACCGACCCAGATTACAAATATATCTTTAAATCGGTTGAAAATGTTGCGTTGGCGGCCGGGTTGCCGACGCCACGCGTATATGTAATAAACGATTCCGGCCTGAACGCGTTTGCAACGGGGCGCAGTCCACGCGATGCAACGGTTGCACTGACCCGCGGAATTATCCAGAAATTGGACCGATTGGAATTAGAGGGCGTAATTGCGCATGAAATGTCACATATTGGGAATCGCGATATACGGCTTGATATGTTTATTATTACCGGCATTGGCGTCACGGTATTTATTGCGGACGCGTTATTGCGTGGCATGACATATTCCACACCGCGCAACGACGACAAGAATAATTCTGCGTCGGTTATGATGATGGTGTGGTTGGCATTCACGGTGTTTAATCTTGTTATAACACCGGTATTGCGCATGGCGATTTCACGTCGGCGTGAATACGCGGCGGATGCAACCGGCGCGCGCATCACAAGAAACCCAATCGCATTGGCAAATGCATTGCGAAAAATATCGAGGAATTCGGCGGTTAAATCTTTGTCGTCGCAAAGCGCGATGGCGTCGGTCTGTATTGCAAACCCGTTGGGACGGCGGGCGTTTTTGGGTGAAATATTGGCGACACACCCACCGGTTCAAAAACGCATAGAACGATTGGAATCTATGGTGATTTAGGTTGAACAAGGAAAGGGGAAAGATATGGCAAACCTGCATTTTCATTATGGCGTGATGAGCAGTTCAAAATCGGCGGCACTGATTATAAACGCATATAACTATAAGCAAAACGGCATCGCGACCGAGGTTATAAAACCCGCAATGGACACGCGGTTCGGTGCAACCAAGATAACATCGCGAATTGGTCTGTCGGTGGATGCGTTGGCGTTAAGGGGGCTGGATGAATACACAATAAAACCGGAAACCCGGGTATTATTGGTGGACGAAGTTCAATTCTTCACGCCCGCAGACATAGACCGATTGGTATATATTGCCGATGCCAAGGGTAAAATTGTTATGTGCTATGGTTTAATGGTGGACAGCAACGAACAAATGTTCCCGGCATCAAAACGATTGGTAGAGGTTGGCGCAAAATTACACCTGTTGAAATCTAACTGTCAAATGCCGGGATGTTTGCATATGGCGACACACCATTTGCGGTTCGATGCAAACGGCCGCGTGATTCGCGCGGGGGAACAATTTGCATTGGGTGATTCAAATTATAAATCCGTATGCCGGATGCATTTTAATCAAATTTACCGCGGCCGGTAAATTTTTTCTTGCATTCGGAATATTTTGGTATAGAATAATGTGCGTTGCACCCATAGCTCAACTGGATAAAGCGTCTGACTACGGATCAGAAGACTGAGGGTTCGAATCCTTCTGGGTGCGCCAGGATAAAAATAAAACACGGTTCAACACCGTGTTTTATTTTTATCGTCGCCCCCGGGCATGCGAACCCGACAAGTTGCGAAGCAACGAAGGGTTCGACAATGAGTAAGCGAAAACAAGCAATAGCGCAGTTTGAGTGCCAACGAATGCCCCGAAGGCACTTATGCCGAGGGAAAACAAGTAGATTTGATAAACGCAGTGCAATCAAATCGTCACGGTTTGCGCGCAGCCGGCACATATTTATGTGCCGCGCGAGCGAATCCTTCTGGGGGCATATTTAACCGCAACTTGCTTTTGTAAATATAATAATGTATAATTATGCATGACGTTAGCCATTGCTACGTCGGGGCTTAAAGACCCTGAGATTCATAGTGTCCGCGGGGACAAAAAATACCTCCAACTGTTACGGTTGGAGGGCGGTGATATATATAAATAAACCCGCTATCTTTCTATGAATCATAGTCTTTAACCTCCAACCGCTTATTTATAGCGGTTTTACTGTTGAAAAGAGGTTTAAAAAATGGAAAGCAAATATTGTTCTATGTGTGGTCGTCCGATAGGCATCGCCCGTTTACGCGCGATGCCAGATACAACTATTTGCGCTAAATGCATAACAAAAGACAGGGATGATATTGACGATGAATGGATCGATTTTTTAGATGATGTAGAATCAGCTCTGTCTGATATCGATACCAATGTAATTAACAAAGTTCGTGCTGTCTTAAAGCAAAAAATAAAAAAAATTATCGAGAACGAAAAAACAGTTAAAAACAAAGAAGAATCGATAACAGAACTTTATAATGACAGACTGATACGTCAACAACACGAACATACTATACAGCAATATCAAGCAACCGAACATATTTTAAACAAAAAAATTTCTGAATTTATGCAAAATGAATATAAATTAAAAAATCAAATCAATTCATTAAAAAAATTGATACCAAATTTTATTATGGATGGGAAAATTGAATTGTGTGTCAACCAACAACGAAAAAGTCAAACTAGTCCGGATATATGCGGGAATATGACAATAAACCATTTCAAGTATCTTGAATGTAATATCAATATTGTTTTATGGAAACAAACTGATAGGCAAAATAATTTTTATGTTGGCTATCTAAATAAAGGTGGAATAATTTCACACGAGCACAAGATAAAACTTGTGCGAACAAATAATCAAAAAACAAAAGGCAATATTCTATTAGACGGAATACAATATGATGTGTTGGTTGATATACAAAAAAACACTGATTCAAATCCAAATAGCGACAAATGTGTTTGTGGCTATATATATTTTTTCAGCATTAATGATTAACGCGGAAATATTTTATTTATTGTTTATCAAGGCAATGTTTGGGTGCGCCACCCTTCGCCAAGGCTATAGAAATTCAAAACGATCTGTTTGCTTTTATTGAATTTTTATGGTATAATACCATGCGTTAACACAAGGGGTAACACAATGAATGCACAAGAAAAAATGGGAAAAGTTATTATCGGAACCGTTCGTGCCGTTATGCGCGGACGCAACTTTGATGTTGATATTCAACCGGTTGAAACAAATAAACTTGAAACAATTATGGGTAAATCGGACAAAGGCACTTTCAAAATTGTATATGACCACAGTAAAATATATGTGAAGGTGAACGATCAAGAAATGACATTTGATAATCAATGGGACGAAAGTTTTATAATACTTAACAGCACAATAAAACATCAATGCTATGGATATCGCAATAATCACTATTATCGCGACGATAAAGGCAATTGGATAAAAATGCCGGCCAAAACCGGGCTGTTTGCACGGATTTTTGGCAAACGCGCAAAATAAAAAACCGACCGTTTGGTCGGTTTTTTTTTCAATGAATTTTTATTTGTTTTTATCATCCGTGGCGGGTGCCGGTTCCGACGGGGTCGATTGCACAGGTGTTGCTGGTGCAGATTCCGGTGCCGGCGTTGATTCATTTGCCAATTCGTCCGCCGCCAATTCTTGACGCAGGCCACTTTGCGCATCACCAATGCCCGATTTTGCCGAAACAATCGCCAACGCCGCACATAAAACAAAAAACACTATCGCCAACCATGCTGTTAGTTTGGTCAGAAAATTTCCCGCCGCCGCACCGGTCAACGCACCGCCAAACATCGACGCCGCAGACGAACCGGACATGCCGCTGCCTTCGGATTTCTGTAATAATATAATACCAGTCATAAACACCGCGACAATAATCAACAATACCAATAAAATCGAAAACATTTTTTAATTCCTTTGATTTATTCTGTTTAATTTTAATTATCAATTTGTGAATTTGCAAGTTTTTTGAACAGTGCCGCCGCCGCCGCGATACTTGCCGCCTTTTTTGATGTCCCGGAACCGGTTGCGGTTTGCCCCATCGCCGTCACATCCGCAGTGAAAATCGGGCTGTGCGCCGGGCCCGTCACATCAAGGAAAGTATATACCGGCAACGCGCCGTTGTCATGTTTTTGAACATATTCTTGCAGTTTTGTTTTGGAATCTTTGGGGGCTTCGGCCTCGGCCGCGGCAAGTGGACGCCATATTTCGGCAATAAACTTACGCGTTTCTTCAAAACCACTGTCGAAATACATCGCACCAAGGACCGCCTCCATCGCGTTCGCAATCAGGTGCCGTTTACGCCCGCCCGTAAAATGCCCGTGCCGCAACGATTTGTCTAATTCCATGCGAATTGCAACCGCCGCCAATGTGTCCGTCGAAACCAATACCGCAAAACGACGCGCCAATTCGCCCTCGGTTTCGGTCGGAAACATCTGGTACAGCAATGTCGCCACCGACAGACCCAAAACGCGGTCACCAACAAATTCAAGTTTTTCGTTATTGTGCGATGTATTCACCCCACTCTGCGTCATAGCAAGGTCCAACAGTGATTCATCTTTGAATCTGTATTTTAATTTCATTGTTGTGTCCTTTTTTATCTTTAATGTATGCCTTTGCCGAAACGATTCCACCGCATTTTAACATCCCAATTCCAAAATGCAATCATTGGCGACGCATAATTGTGCGAATACCATACGAACCATACGCGCCCAAGGACATTATCCACCGGCACAAAGCCGACATCGGCACGGCTGTCATTACTGTTATCGCGATTGTCACCCATAAAGAACAAATGGTTTTCGGGGACCGTATATTCAATCGTGTTGTCCATATATTCACTGTCCGAAAATTCTATGATACTGTGTTCGACGCCGTTGGGTAAAACCTCGGTATATTCGGTGGCGGGAAAGACACCACAAACACCGCTGTGCGCGTGGCACAGTGCATCGTCTTTGTATTCAATGGTGTAATTGAAATCCGCCGGCGCACCATCAACCAAGATTTTATTGCCACGCACCGCCATATTTTCATAATAATACCCCGTGCGACGCAACGAACGTGGCAAAACCGCAACCACATATGGACGCGGGTCTTTGCGTTCCAACGTGTGGCCATTGATGACAAGGCGGCCGCCTTTGACCTGAATCCGGTCGCCCGGCATTCCAACAAGGCGTTTTACAAAATCAACCGATTCATTTTTCGGATTACGAAACACGATAACATCACCCACATTTGGCATTTTCTTGAATACGCGTCCGTTCCACAGTTTCCACGAACCAAACGGGAAAGAATAACGCGAATATCCATACGCCCATTTTTGCACAAAAATATGGTCGCCGATATGCAACGACGGTATCATAGACCCCGATGGAATATTAAATGGTTCAAGAAACAAACTTCGGAAAACGACAGCTATCAAAATACCGTAAAACAGTGTATCAAACCATTCACGTGCGCGATTTTTGGGTTTATTTAGCATATTTTTTCCTTTCCTTTGGTAAAATTTATGTTTCGCATTTTATAACTTGAAATCGATTATGGCAAGTTTATAATGTGAAAATCATGATTTCTTTAAATTCTATTATTTTCAATGGTATGGACGCAACAAAAATTGATGTCCAGGTGCAAATGTCGGCGGGTCTTGGCAAACAAGAGTTCAAGATAATCGGCCTTGCAGATCGGGCGGTCAAAGAATCTGCGGAACGCATTGTGAATGTGTTGGCGGCGTTGGGGTTGCAATTACCAAACCGGCGATTGACGGTGAACCTGTCGCCGGCGGACGTGGAAAAAAGTGGCGCACATTTCGATTTGCCAATTCTGTGCGGAATTTTGTGCGCGTTTGATGTTTTACCCCAAGATAAATTATCACAATATGTCATTATTGGCGAAGTTGGATTAAACGGAACCATCGTTAAAACCAATGGAATTTTGGCGGCAAGTGTTTGGGCAAACAAAAACAAAATGGGAATCATTTGCCCCGGCGCCCAAGGACCCGAGGCGCGCCTTGCCGGACATGAAAATATTTTGGCACCGAATCATGTATTGGAATTGATAAATCATTTTAATGGCAAATGCCCATTGGTCTTGCCTGATATGCCGGTGGCCCCAACAACACACAACGCGAACACAGATATGGCCGATGTCCATGGCCAGGCGGCCGCAAAACGCGCACTGGAAATCGCCGCGGCGGGCGGGCACGCAATGTTGATGGTCGGACCGCCGGGGTCGGGTAAAACAATGTTGGCGTCGCGGTTGCCAACAATTATGCCGGAAATGGGTGCGGATGAAATGCTGGAAACATCTATTATTTATTCTATTGCGGGTGGTCTTGATGGCAAGACATTGATGTCGCATCGCCCATTCCGCAGTGTTCATCATACCGCAAGTCCGGTCGCGTTGGCCGGCGGTGGGTCGGACGCCAAACCAGGCGAGATTTCTTTGGCGCATAATGGTGTTTTGTTCCTTGACGAATTGCCAGAATTTAATCGCGCAACATTGGAAATACTGCGTCAACCAATGGAATCGGGTAAAATTATGATTTCCCGCGCACGACGCAACGCAACATATCCGGCACAATTTCAATTGATTGCGGCGATGAATCCGTGTCCGTGTGGGCATTTGGGGAATGCCGCCCTGGCCTGTTCCCGCGCCCCCAGATGTGCCGAGGCATACCAAAATAAAATTTCCGGCCCATTATTGGACCGAATCGATTTACATGTAGATGTTGACGCGGTCAACCCATGGGAAATGAAAACGGCCGCTTCCACACCATCGGAATCCAGCGCAACAATTCGCGAACGCGTTGTACGCGCACGCAACGCACAAATATCGCGCCAGGGTTATGTGAACGCGCGCCTTGATGGGGCCGATTTGGAAAAATATGCCGCGCTTTCCGATGAAATGACGAACTTCCTTAATACCGCGGCGGAAAAGATGGGGATGTCGGCACGCGGATACAACCGTATTAAACGCATCGCGCGCACGATTGCAGACCTGCGCGGGGCCAGGGATATAGAAATGCCCGATTTAGCCGAGGCATTGTCATACCGTCCAATACATCGCGGAAAATATGGCGTAAAATAATCAGATTAGAATTCCAAACGCACGCCCAACATAACATTGGTATAAATAAGATGCTTTGCACTTACCCAATCAAGGTGGCGCGTATCATCCACATTCGTCAAACGGTATTTAACACGCGGGATATATGAAACGCGCGCCCCAAAATCCAAGAACAGATTATCCGCAATACCGTATGAAAAACCCAATGCCGCAACACCCGCGATGTTTGTCGTGTTTGTTGTAGATTTATAGAAATTTACCACCGTTCCGTCCGATTCGCCAAATTCTTGTAATATCTGGAAACTGGACAGGTCGCCCGAATTATCAAACAAAGTAAATGTTGTTTTCGTATCGGCATAACCAAACCCAATTCCAACATACGGAATCATTGTATGTGTCGGCTTTACATACCCGTCAAAGAAATCGTAAAACGCCATAAAACTTACCAAATCGGTGGACATTGCCGATTGTGCGCCACCAATATCAAAATTCGGAATGGTTGAACCATTGCTTAATTTCATATCGCCGGAAAACAGTGGGGTTTTGTTATAATCAACCTCGGCAAAACGGTCCCAGCCAAGTTCCAAACGCCATTGTGAATGATTTGGCAAAATCCACCCGACACTTGCGCCGGCGGCAAACCCGATTTCCGACATTTTTGGAATCGACAGGCCACCAAGTCCGCCCGTTGCATATTCAAACCCGGCCGCACAATCGGTGCCGGTATATTCCGTCACTTCGCCGGTTGTTGGGTTCACGCAATATGAAAACACAATTGATGTGTCATTTGACATTTTTGAATACGCGTATGTCGCCCCACCACGCAATGACACCGCCGCGCGACCGCCATTATCATAGTAAGATGTGTCGTATGTATATTCGCCGGAATATTGCCAATTCGCCAACGCCGGCGCGACATTCAATGCAACAGATGCACATAAAAGACCAAAAATTCTTTTTCTCATACCGACATTATATCACAAATTTTAATAATAAAAAACACATTTTATTATAAAAAGAATGTGGGAAAAATCCCACATTCATATTTACGCCCTTTCGTCACCATGATTGAACAAGCCCAAAAGCCCGCGGCGACGTCGTTTCGCTGATTCTTTGATGTTAGACAAATGCCCAAGCAACCAAGCACCATAAGCCGATGTGTATGCCGGATACCCATTTGCCGCGGCATTATAGCTATACGGTTGCCGGTTGTTATGCGCAATCAATGAATTGCTAACCGTCCTCATAACCGGTTCGGGATCAACGTGCTGAATTGCGTCCGCGCCACCAACGAATCCAACGGCACCCGCCAATTTGCGACGCGCGGTCAATTCTTGGTCGATATAATTACGGATATCGCCAATCTTTTCATCCAATGCCGCCGCGATTTGCTCTAATTCTTCGCTGTCAAATTCAGAATCAGAATATGTTTCACCATAGGCACTCAATCTTGACACCGGATACCAACGGCCGGTCGGGCGCCTTGAATTACCCTTCAGGCCCGTTTCCAAATAGAATGGTATTTTGATATTGTCATCACCATTTTTAACATCAACTATAACCAATGGAACATCGCGATTCTGGGTAAGCGGATTATTTCCACCCAAATCCACCAAACGCACCGGCGCATCACCAATATATGTAATCGGCTCTGTGGTCAAATCATTGTTTTCAATCAAACGTTCCAAAGATTCCGGAACAAAATATTCACGTCCCGGCCAATCATTGCGTTCCTGTTTGCCGAACGCACGTTTAAGCGTTTCAAACAGGCCGAACTTTTCAATTTTTTGTGGCAACGCGGCCAGGCCCGCACGATATTGGGCGCGTTTTTGCTCTTTGCGTTCTTGGCGTTGTTCACGGCGGGCGGCCCGGCGTTCGGCACGCGTTGTCTTATGTGCCAAATTTTCGGGTTCCACAACCGGGACAAATTCTACAAATTCATCGCGTGGTTGCACCGGCAAGAATTCATTTTCAGACGGCAATTTTACATCACCGCGCGCGTCTTTCTTTTGACGCTGGACACCCGGCACCGGCGTCGGATAAACATATTCGTTTTTATCCGCCGCGGCATTGTGTTCAATTTCTGCGCCCCATTTTTCAATTTTCTTGTCGATTTCATGGTCGATTTTTGCGATTTCACCGCGCCAATCAAGTTCGTCCCATTTGCTTGCATTTGCACCCGGGCCGGCCGCGACCAATGCCGCCTTGCGATTCAAATCTTCACGCAAAAGTGCCTCGCGCGCGGCGCGTTCTATTGTATCGTCGTCATAGTGCCCAAGTTTGTTGCGCAAATTGTTGATAAGGTATTGCAACTTTGAACGTTCGGCGCGCAGTTTTGCCGCCTTGGCCCCGTGTGGCGATTTTTCCAATTTTGCCTGTGTCTTTTCAAGGCGCGCGTGCAAATCATGCCAGGATTTCGCCTGGGGCCGGGTAATCGCCAATATTCCGTTGTCGGCAACCACCGGTTCGGGTTCGACGACCGGTTCCGGTTCAATAATCGGTGACGTAAATATGTCATCGTCCGGATTATGGCGATTTTCTTCTTTTACAATCGGATTGACCGGTATAAAGTCAAACGGATTTTCGGGTTGTGGTTTTTGTTCCGAATCTTCCACAATCGGCGCGGTAAAAATATCGTCAAAATTGATAGGGTCCTTGGTATCCCCCGCCGGAACAACCGGTTCGATTGTTTCACGCGGTTCGTCCACCGGAACAACTGGCTCGATTGTTTCACGCGGCTCATCCACCGGAACAACTGGTTCGATTGCTTCACGCGGTTCATCCACCGGAACAACCGGTTCGACAATCGGTTTTGGTTCATCGTCGTGTCCACGGTCAACCGGAACAATGCGGTCATTATTTACCCGATCCCACCAGGTGCCAATACGACTGCGCGGGGTGGTTTTGCGGTCACGCGGATTATAGTTTCCAAACGCCGCCATACCATCCCCTTGCGCACGGGTATAGTCCGTGACATTTTCATATGTTGTTTCGGTTGATACAACCTTGACATCTTGATATGGCGCACCATTATGTTCTGTATATGTTGAATAGAAATCCTTGCCCGGGACAAACTTACCATCCGGCCCAAGTGCGGCATTTGCCGGTAAATCTGTGCGAATTGGCCCGTTCGGTATAGAACCAACAGTATTTGTTTCGGAAATATGCGGATTAAATTTATTAAACGCATCAAGTGATTCAGGTGTGATATTGATTGTATTACCATTAATTGAACTGCGTAATGCCGCGACTTCATCGGGGCCCATACCAATACCATTGAAATAACCCTGACCAAGATTATGACTTGTTGTGTCATGCCACGCCAACAAATACCGGACCGCTTCGTTACGATTCAAACCCGCATCCATCAATCCGTCAATTTTTTCTGCAAAACTCGCCGGGGTTTCCCAATGATTTTTTATCATCATTTCTTCGTGATGTCTTATGGCATCCGCATCCCAGTGGCGTTCAATTGTTTCGTGCTCTGTGGTATGTTCAACCGTGCGGGTTTCGGCATTTTGGAACGTTGGGTTGTTTGGGTGCGCGTTGTTATATGCGTTTATACCCATGTTCGCAAGATAGCGACCCAACATACCACCACCCAACACCGCAAGCGTATTTCCGATACCCCAACCGGCGGCTTCCAGTATGGACATCCGACGACCATCCGCGCGACGCGATTTACGCGCATCGATAAATGCCTCGACCCCGTTTTTGACACCGCCCGCGCCCAATGCGCCATACCCAAGGGCCGTCGCCGTCGCCGTCATACCACCCGCACCGAACAACATTGCCGCCACCGCGACCGCCGACACGCCAAGCGATGTCAACAAACGCCGGTCCGCCAAGAATGCGCGCAAATCGGTTGGTGCACCCGCCGCCGTTTGTCGACGATGCCAACGAACAACCTGGACCACGCCGATACCAATT
Source organism: uncultured Pseudomonadota bacterium (assembly GCA_902801125.1). Lineage (GTDB taxonomy): Bacteria > Pseudomonadota > Alphaproteobacteria > Rs-D84 > Rs-D84 > Enterousia. The sequence goes on from CADCGT010000006.1 coordinate 66,974, forward strand.
GCGGTTGTGACACCAATCATTGCCGCAGCCGCCGCACGTGATATACCCGCCGTTGCAGCCGCCGCGGTCACAATCGTGGTAATAAGCGCACCGGCCACAAGGCCACTAAGCATACCGGTAAGTATGCGTTTTGACAATTCGATACGTCTTTGACGCACAGAAACCGCCTCGGACGCCATGCGCACATTGCTTAAACGGTCAACATCTTCGTTTTTACGGAATACGCGACCAAAGAATCCGCGCACTTTATCGGCCGCCGACCCCAGTTTGGATTTTGCACGCGCAACCCAACCCGCGGTCGCATTCGCGTTTTCATCCAAAATGTCGTTATAATCCGCATCTGATATAACACCGTCGCGCGCCGCCACACGAAGTTGTGCTATAAATTCTGAATTTAATTTCAAATCTAATTCTTCGGCATTGATGTCTTCGTCAACACGGGCCACCTGTTCGCGCGCAATATTTCCACGCGTCAATTCAAGCAACGCCGCCGCGCGCCCTTCGGGGTCAAGACCGCCGTCGTCCAAAAATTGATTAAGTTCGTTATTTTCGGCGTCAAGAAATTTAACATTGGCAACTTCTTCTTTGGCCTCTGCGCTTAATCCGATTTTACCCAACACGCCGTTCAATTCGTTCCAACGGGCATTCAGTTTTTCGGCATCTTCGGGCCGCAGTTTATTTAACCCATTCATACCATCCCAGGCATTTATTGTCGCATCAAGTTGCGCAATATTTGATTTCATCTGGGCGATTTTGTCGGCATCGCGCGTCGCGTCTAAATCCGCGATACGTGATTCCAATGACAATTTGAAACCAGAATATAAATCTGCGATGACCGAAATACTTTTTTCATCATTTTTATTCAATACACCTTCACGCGCAAAATCCGCCGATTTTTCATCGATTTTTGCCGCCAACGCGCGGAACATTTCACTGTTATCATTGCGCGTCGCAATATACGCATAAGCCAATATATCCGGGGTTGCGCCATTAAAGTTTTCGATATCGTTTCCAACGAAACTTTTACAGAACCGTAAACGCCTTGCTTCGTCCATTTCCGGGACATCCGCAATTACTTCCTGGACCGCATTGATGTTTTCGGCATCCATTGCACGACGATACTCCCGTTCGGTAAGCATCCCAATTTCACGATATGCACGCGCGATATTCTTGGCCAACGCAATCAAATTATCATCGGTCATTGGACGGTTGTTATTACGAATGTTTATTTCTGGCATAATTTAATCCCCCCTGTGGCATTTTTATTTTTTGTATATTTTATCATAAAAACGGTTTAAACAAAAGCCTTTTTATGATAAGATTATTGCCATGATAGAATCTTTGATATTGTTGGTTGTCGGATTTGTATTATTGGTTCGCGGGGCGGACGCGTTTGTTGATGCCGCCGCATCGGTCGCACGCCGATTTAATATTCCGGCGATTATAATTGGAACGACACTTGTCGCCATCGGCACCAGTGCACCCGAGGCCGCAATCAGTATCGCCGCCGCAATCAAGGGTTCAGACGGGGTTTCCATCGGCAATGTCATCGGCAGTAATATTACCAACATATTCCTTATATTGGGTGTGACCGCGATAATCGGCGCGTTGCCCATACATAAAAACACCAAGAAATACGAATTGCCTTTTGTCGGCGTGGTGACTTTGTTGCTGGGCGCGTTCGGAATATGGGCGGGCGCGATATCAAGAATCGCCGCGATTGTATTTTTAGTTCTGTTTGCCGGATTTATTACATACACGGTAATTATGGCGCGACGGTCAAACGAAGTTGCACCCGACATAAAAACTTTTTCTTTGCCAATGACAATAATAATGACCATCGTCGGTATCACCGCCATTATTATAGGCAGTAATTTAACCGTGGATTCCGCGATGGATATTGCCACGCGCGCCGGCGTATCCGACCGTGTGATTGGCCTAACCCTTGTTGCCCTTGGGACCAGTTTGCCCGAATTGGCCGTCTGTATCGCCGCCGCGTTAAAGCGCGAATATGATATGGCGGTGGGCAATATCGTTGGTTCAAATATATTCAATATACTGTTTGTGTTGGGGACGGCGGCGGCAATTCACCCAATGCCGTTCGCACCAGAATTTATATTTGACACCGCAATCGCGATGATTGCGATTATCGCACTTATGGTATTCACCGCGCGCAAATCAAGGCTTTCGCGGATTGGTGGCGCGATGTTTTTGGTGGCGTACGCGGCTTATGTGATTTATTTGATTTAATAAAACCGGCGGATTCCTACGGCGCACGGGCGTAAAAAAACCAAGGTTTAAAGTCAACACTTTTTTCCAAAAAATCAAAATTTTGTTTTTTCGTAAAAACAAAGGGTTGGCAATTTTCAATTTTTTCAAAACCAAAGCGTAAAAAAACCTTGGTTTTTTTACGCTTTGTGCATAGGGAAAGATTGGAGAAAATATGAAAAAAATTTTATTCATTTTGTTTGGTGTGTTTGT
>CADCGT010000007.1 GCA_902801125.1 uncultured Pseudomonadota bacterium
CGGCGAAAATATTCCGACAAGTAAATCCTATGTAGATTCAAAACTGGGCGAAAAACAAGACATTATTCCGGCGAATGATGGCACGACACAGGTTTTAACAAACACCGGCACGGCGGGCGAATACGGCACCAAGGGAATATATGATGCAAATGGCGCGTATGCAACACAAACGCAAAACCTGGTGGACGCGGCAACAATGAATGCGGGCGTCCAAAACGCAATCGATTCGGAATTTCAATGTATTGAATATAACGAGAGTGGCGAATGTCTGTTGATGGATGTGTTCGGTCCATCGCCACAGCAAATAATACCACACGAATACACACAAATTGAATATATTGAATCAGACGGTTCGCAATATATTGGTACTGGAATAAAACTGACAAACAATGTTGGTTTTATGGTGACCTATTCTTTTACGGAAATAAAAAGTTTATCCTATATACTTGGTTCTTACACACCGCATTACTATCTTGGAATAACCAGTACCGGTAACATGCTTATATCTTATGGACCCACTGCCGACCACGGGGTTCTCTCGATTGCAAAAGATAAATTTTCAACGGAAACTTATACAGCCAAGGTAAATTATAATAATTCCCATATTGCCGAATTTGTTGGAATCAAAAGCGCGGTAATGCCAGAAGAAAATTTTTCATCCGACAGAACCATGTATTTGTTTAGATTAAATAATGGAGCGCTGCCATCAAAATCACGAATTTATAAATTGCAAATCACCGATGGCACTGAATTGGTCCGCAACTTTATCCCTGCACGGCGGAATTCCGACGGGGTGCTGGGGATGTATGATATGGTCACAAATACTTTCTTTACAAACCACGGCTCCGGCAAATTTATCGGTGGACCGGTCGTGTATTTGCCGGTTGGGAATTAAAATTTTGCCTATCTGGATTTTGGCAATTTATAGAAACGCGTGTTTTTAAGAATTGTCATATCCGATTTCAAATCCCGTATTCGCAACACGGCCGAATTATCTATGTGTGTGTTCAGGCATTTGTCCAAGAACATATAAGATTTAAAATTATCCCCCGATTCCAAATAGCACAGCATAAAGTTTATAACCCCACCATGCGTCACAACCAAGATATTTTTATCGTAATCGACAGATTTCAAAAATTCAGCGGAACGCGCAAACGCATCTTCAAATGATTCTGCGCCAAAATAAGTTGGGGTTGTAAAAAACGCCTCTATCTCATGCGGGTCCAACATACGACGTATCATACCGGTCAATTTCCCGAAATCGTATTCACGCAGGCGCGCATCGTATTCCACGCGCAGATTCAATTTATTTCCAATTATATTTGCGGTTTCCGTCGCACGCGATAAATTGGACGAAACAATATATTCGAAATTAAATCGCGCCAAGCGATCCGCCGCAATGTTTGCCTGGGCCCGGCCGATATCGTTTAATGGCACGTCCGCCACGCCTTGAATTTTATCCAGGCCGTTCCAATCAGTTTGTCCATGTCGCACAATGTATAACATACGACCAGTATAAAATAAATGGGACAGATGTCAAATTGTATTACATTACATATTTGGCCCGCCTGCGCCGGGGTGACAACAAATTGCATTTGCAATTTATTTTTACTGCACTTCGTTTGTAAAAATCCGTCCGATCGCGGCAAAAATTAAAACGCCCAAACGGGCGTTTGAATTTTTGGTGGAGCTGATCGGACTCGAACCGACGACCCCTTGCATGCCATGCAAGTGCTCTACCAACTGAGCTACAACCCCATATCGGAAACCTATTTTATATTTCTTCTTGCCAAATGTCAAATATATTTGCTAACCTTTGGGTAAAGCATAAGGAGTTTTATACATGGATTATCAATCTTTAAAGGCCGAAGTCGAACAAAAAACCGCACAAACTATTGATGTTTTGCGCAATGAATATGCCGGTTTGCGCACCGGACGCGCGTCAACACACTTGCTTGATGGGGTGCGGGTCAACACATATGGTTCTGATATGCCGTTGAATCAATTGGCAACCGTTTCAACCCCGGATAACCAGACATTGACCGTTACCGTGTGGGATATGTCAAATGTCGGTGCCGTTGAAAAGGCGATTCGTGATTCTGGGCTGGGGTTGAACCCAATGAGTGCCGGCGCCGTTATACGCCTGAATATGCCGCCGCTTACCGAAGAACGTCGCAAAGAATTGACCAAGGTTGCCGGCAAATACGCCGAAGAAGCCAAGATTTCTATGCGCAACATTCGTCAAGACGCAATGGGAAAAATCAAACGCGCCGTCACCGATAAAGAAATTTCCGAAGATGACCAACGCAAATTTGAAACCGATTTGCAAAAGGTGTTTGATGCACGCGTGGCCGAAGTGGATTCAATCGCCAAACAGAAAGAAGCGGACATCATGTCTGTGTAGATGCGCGCGTGGTTTAACGATAAATATTGGATGTGAAAATGTTTAATCTGTTCAAGAAAAAATCTGATTCGGTTGCACCAACGAAAATTCCAAAACATATCGCATTTATTTGCGATGGAAATCGCCGCTGGGCCGAAGCGCGTGGTTTGCCGCCATTGATGGGGCATCGCGCGGGAATTGCAAATTTTGAAAATTTGGTTGATTGGTTTATTGCACGCGGTGTGACAACAATTACATTCTTTATATTTTCAACCGAAAATTGGAATCGGTCCAAGGAAGAAGTCGATTTCTTGATGGATTTATTTTATTCGGAATTAAAGAAAAACCTTAAACACGCGATAGAAAAAAATTTGCGCTATCGCGTGATTGGTTCGCGCGAACGTTTGCCGAAACGGTTGGCCGATATGTGCGACAAATTGGAATCAGAATCCGCGGAAAACACGGCCGGCACGGTTGTGTTTGCATTAAACTATGGTGGCCAGGCCGAAATTATTGATGCGGTCAATGCCGCCGTTCGTGCGGGCGAACAGGTCACCGCCGAAACATTTGAAACATTTCTTGATACCGGGGATTTATTACCTATTGATTTAATGGTACGGACAAGCAATGAATTTAGAATTTCTAACTTTCTGTTGTGGAAATTGGCGTATGCAGAATTGTTGTTTGTGCCGGAACATTGGCCAGATTTGGTAAAGTCAGAACGGCTTTGGCAATTTGTTTTGGACGAATATGCGGGCCGCAATCGCCGGTTTGGTGGCGGGAAAAAGGCGAACTATGCCGGACGCAAAAAAACGGGGAAATAAAATGTCAGAAACAATGAACAGAATTTTAATTGCATGCGGAATGTTGGCCGTTGTAGGAATCGCAATTTTGTTGGAACGCGGTGGCGTGCCGGGTGTATATTGGCTTTGCGTTGGGGTTGCATTTGCGATGATGTTGGAATTTGTTGTGTGCCTTTGGCGTGCGCCGCGTGATGTTATGTTTAACACAAAAAACATTGCGCTGTTTTTGGGATTCTTGGCATTGTTGGGGTTGGATTTTTATACCATGTTGACCCTTGGGCATCGGCCAATGATGATTCTTATGATTTTGGTCATCGTGTGCGCAAGTGATATTTCCGCGTGGTTTTTTGGGCGACAAATCGGTGGCGACAAAATGTGGGAACGCATTTCTGAACACAAAACATGGGCCGGCCAAATTGCAGGCATAATCGGCGGAACGATCGCGGCAATCGCATATGGACACTGGGCAATGGGGACATTTGTTTCGCAAATGGTGTGGATTGGAATTGGGATTGCGTTGCTGTCGCAATACGGTGATTTAACCGCAAGTTTTGTAAAACGCAGATTAAAAATCAAAGATTTCAGTCATGTATTAGGGGGACATGGCGGAATTATCGACCGATTTGACGGTTGGATTTACGTATTACCCATAATACTGGCAATGTTGGCATAGGACAAAAGGAAAGGATGGATATTATGCATACGATAACGACCATTATTGCACTGTTGATTGTTTTGGGTGTTGTGGTGTTTATACACGAATTGGGTCATTTTTTGGCGGCGCGTTGGGCGGGCGTTCGTGTCGATGCATTTTCTATTGGTTTCGGACCGGCGATTGTAAAGTGGACTGATAAACGCGGAACGGTGTGGAAAATTGCCTGTCTGCCGCTTGGGGGGTATGTGTCCATATATGGTCAAGAAGATATGTTCAACCGCAAAAAATATAACGATTTGCCAAAGGCAAAAAAGGTTGGACATTACCTGGCCGCCCCGGCGTGGAAGCAATTTATTATTATCGGCGCGGGTGTATTTATGAACTTTATGTTGGCGTGGGGAATATATTCGTCGATATTTATGTTCAAACCGCGCAATGTGCAATTGCCCGTCGTAGCCCAGGTTATACAAGAATCTGTGGCGTTCAAGGCCGGTGTCAAATCGGGTGATGTTATTGTAAAAATAGATAATAAAAAAATAACAAACTGGGGCGAATTGGTCATTGCCAAAGAATTGGCGGCAAATCATCCGGCGCGTGTCGTGATTGCACGTGGCGACGAATTGGTAAATGTCGAATTGACGCCGGCGCCGCGCTGGGGCCTTGTCGCAGACGGCAGTAAAACCGAATTTCGCAAGAAAGGGTTCTTTGGGGCAATCTATGCCGGCGCGCGCGAAACATATTATCAATCAAAAACTTTGTTGGTTGTGTTAAAACAAATTGTGACCGGTGACCGTTCAACAAAACAATTGGGTTCGTTTATCACCATAGCCCAGGTTTCCGGCAAGGCATTGGCAACCGGGTTCTTTGCGTTGTTGTCGATTATTGCCCTGTTGTCGGTGAATTTGGGTGTGATAAACCTTTTGCCGTTGCCGGTGTTGGACGGCGGATATTTGCTGATTTTAATTATAGAGGCCATAACCCGCAGAAAACTTGGTGGGCGCGGTATGGAAATTGTTATTATATGCGGTTGGGTATTTTTGGCATTTGTGTTTGCATTAACAATGTGGAATGATTTGGCACGGGTGTTTGGATTATGATGAATAAAGGACTGTTTTTATTTGGTTTAACTTTTGTTGCGTCTGGCGCATTTGCGGCGACCGTTTCGCGCATCGATGTGTCGGGCAATAATCGCATGGATGCGGAATCTGTGCGAATATTGGCGGATGTGCGGGTTGGCGAAAATGTGACCGATGTTCGCACAAATAAAATCGCCAAACAATTACAGGAAAGCGGTTATTTTTCCACTGTGTCGGTGCGTATGGACGGTGGTGTCATGAAAATAAAAATTACCGAGGCACCAATTGTCAATATGGTCACGGTCGAAGGTAATGACGAAGTTTCCACCGACGATTTGAAAAAAGAAATTAAATTAAAAGAACGTTCGCCTTTTGATCAAACGGTTATCGGGGCGGATGTTGGCCGAATGCTTACCATATATCAACGCAAGGGATTCTTTGGCACGAAAATCGAACCGAAAAAAATATCATTGGATGATAATCGGGTGAACGTCGTGTACGAAATAACCGAAGGTCACCCAACATACATTCGCGATATTGATTTTACCGGAAATGAAAAATTCAGTGGGCGTACACTGCGCGGTGAAATATTATCACGCGAACACGCTTGGTGGCGTTTTATGACGCAATTTGATGTGTACGACGAAGACCGTATTATGTATGACCAACAAATGTTGCGGCAATTTTACCTGCGCAATGGGTATGTAGATTTTGCGGTGAAAAGTGCGCGTGGAACATTTACCCCGGACCGTGAATACTATTCGGTGGTGTTTGATGTTGACGAAGGGCCAAAATACAAAATTGGAAAGGTAAAAATTGATAATCCATTTGACGATGTGCCAAATGATGAACTGTACGATGTGTTAAAGGTTTCTGGGGGCGACACATATAATGTCGATAAAGTGGAAGAAACGATTTCTGCGCTGCGTGGGGCGGTTGCCGAACATGGATACGCGTTTATAAATGTTGAACCGGTGCCGACAAAAAATGATGATGCACGCACCATAGATTTGAACTTCAAAATTCAAAAAACAAATCGTATTTATCTGAATTCTGTCAATATTTTGGGCAATGTGCGAACATTTGATTCGGTTATAAATCAATTGATTCCGATGCGTGCGGGTGACCCGTTTTCGTTGCAGACAATTGAACAGGGCCGGCAACGTTTAATGCGCACGCGGTATTTCAAAGATGTACAAATGGTGCCAAGTCGTATCGCCGATGCAAATATGATGAACCTTGATATCAAGGTTGAAGAACAACCAACCGGCGAATTATCCGGTGGATTCGGTTGGTCAAATATAAATGGATTTATGTTGGATGCCGGTATCACGGAAAGTAATTTTATGGGCCGTGGTCAAACGGTGCAACTGCGCGGGTCAATCGCACAGTATCAAAAACAGGCATTGTTCAGTTTCACAGAACCGTTCCTGTTTGGGCGCGCATTGTCCGCCGGGTTTGATGTGTCGTATACAATGTATAACTATAAACATTTGGGTGGTTTTGGATATGATCGTGATTCACTTACTATTGCGGGGCGCCTGGGTTGGCAATTGACCGACCATTGGTCCCAGACATTACGATTGTCTGCATCATTCGATCAAAACTATGACCTCCAGGTTGGCGGTTGGCAAAAGGCACAGTTATACACATTGGGGACATATCTGAAATATTATAACCTTGACACAAATTTTGAACAAAATACTCATACTGGTTTGGTTGGAAACATTGGGGTGGCATATACCGGGTTTGGTGGAACCGAAACATTTATGCGATACAGTGCCGATGCAACCGCGATGGTTAAGTTTTTGGAAGATCGTTGGCAATTACGGACTTCGTTGGATTTCGGTTATATTCAAACAATTGGCGAAGATTATGTTCCGCGTGTTTATCGTTATTTCCTTGGCGGGGAATCGTTGCGTGGGTTTGATATCGCCGGCGTGGGGAGTCGTAATTGGGCGTACCAGTCTTATTCACTTGGCGGCATGTGGAAGGTCAATGGTTCAACGCAATTAAATTTCCCAATCTTTATCCCGGACGAATACCAGATTAAAGGTTTCGTATTTATGGACTATGGTATTTTGGGCAAACCGCCGGCACGGGAAGATACATACCTTGGGCGGCCGAATTTCATAGACAGCGGTATTCGCACATCCGTCGGTGTCGGTATTTATTGGAACACGCCAATGGGGCCAATGAATTTCAGTTGGGGTTGGCCGTTAAAAATGGGCGAGCATGACCGCGAACGCCGTTTCTTGTTGTCATTTGAAACCCAGTTTTAATTGTGCTATTTACACTTGACCGGGGGCGCAGAATTTTTTTATAATCAAAACAAACATGGGGGAAAGGATATGAAAAAAATTATTATTGGTTTATTCGTTGGCTTGGCATTGGCCGCCTGTGGCCAGATTTATGACCGTGAACCGGTTGGTGTCGGTTATGATACAAACGAATTGAAATTAAGTCCGTGCGCGTGCATTATGGTATATCGCGCCTAGGGCGTGCCAGGCGCGACCAAGGGAGGGGCCGTTGGATTACCCAGATGATTTTGATACATCTGCCATGCCGGCGGGAAAGCATATTGCGATTTCCCGCACGTTTGGCATATGGTCAATAATCGCGTTTTTGGTTATAATTGCGTGCTGTGTCGCGATGCCTTGGTTGATAAAAAACCGGACAATAAATCCGTTTATGATATATGTAGATGGGCCAAATGGCGCATGGGAATTGGTTGGGCGCACGTCGCTTGAACGCAGTATGCCATACTATGAATCTGTTCAGCGCGCATTGGTTGGTATCTTTACGGAAAAATGGTTTACCATTTCGGCCAGTGCCGAAAAAAATTCACTGAATTGGGACCGCCAAAATCGCGATACGGTATGTAATCGCCGCGTGCCAATTACATTTGCGCAATCGGATGGGGGTGATATATACTGTATGGCCGGGGAATCAATATATAAAATGTTTTCCGAAGATGTTTTGCCGATGTATCACGAATATGAATCAAATGGCGAAACGTGGTATGTTGACTCAAACAGAATTCAAATCGAACCGGTTGGCACGGTATCCGAACTTGGCGGAACATGGATGGCACACGCAACCATTCGTTCGACCGCGCGGGGTAATTTTTCGGTTATAGTATATGCCAAGGTTGCCCGCGACAGCGGTCATCCACAAACATTGGGATACTATATTGCCGGGTTTAATTCATACAGGGAATAAAATGAAAAAATTGTTTGGATATATTATCGGATTTGCGACCATATTGATGGTATTTGCGATGATATATATCGTTGGCGCGATGTATGATGCCGGCAATCGTGTCACGGTTGAACCATATTTCTTTCGGACCGGTATGAACGCCGTGAACCAGGTTGGCACCCCGCGAACCATGGCGGATATTGGTCAACGCAAGATGCGCGATTGGTTGATTCAAAAATTTGTTATTGAATATTTCTATGTTGTGCCGGACGTTGAAAATGTCGCATTGCGGACACGGGGGCGCACAAATAATATCGGCATTATGGCGGATTCAAATGTTTCAAAGTATTGGGAAAAAAGTGTTGTGCCGGAATTACGTGAATTGGCGGGTGCGGGTGTGATGCGTCGCGTTCGCGTGTTTAATGAAATCTTTAAACCGAACGGCAGTGATTATTGGCATGTTGATTATGAATTAAAAACGTGGTATAAATCAAATAATATGAATGAAGTCCCAGAAATCACACGCGGAACAATGTATATCAAATTGCAAAACGACGACATTGTTGGGCAATTGAAAAGCAACATCGAAGATGTGCAAAAATGGTTGTTTGCCGGATATGACCCGGCGGCCGTGTTTGTGTTTCGCGTGACCGATATACAATTTGACAGGAAACAGTAAAAAAATGATAAGATATTTATTGGGTTTATTTTTTGTGTGCCTTTATTTTGTGTCGGGAACACTTGGCGCGCGTGCAGATGAATTTGACTATAATGAATTTGATGTGGCCGCCGAATACCCCGACATGGGCGAATACGATATCGAAGATACAAACACCGACGATGCGTGCCGTATGACAAATGTTTCAATAAATGCCGGCGCAAACCCAATCGGGGTCCAGGATTTTGATATCGCGGGAATTATGCTTGGCATGAATTTTGACGAGGCGCAATTTATCGCGCGCGAAACGGGTCTGTATGTGAATCGGCCGAAAAACAGTGTTGTTTATTCTGTGCATCCCGATTGGAAATATAACCTTGATTACGAATGCCGGCAAAGCGGTATTTATGCCCCGGCAAAATTGGACGCGTGTATAAAATCTTTGGCGCGCAGTCGCGGGGTGATGTACGCGTCGGAATTACACCTTGTACGGGATGCGACCGGCGAAACAATAGATGTTTATTTTACAAGCAACGCCACCGATAATGTCGCATGGAAAATTGTATATAAAAACGATGTTGATGAAATGCCGGGCGATGGCGAAAAATTTGCCAATCAACGCGAAAAAAAGATTTGGTCTTGGTGGCAAAATGTTTTGGATAAATACGGCACACCAAATTCTGGCAATGATAAATGGGCAAGTTCGGATAACGCATACGACCCATTGATGACCGCGTATTATGGGGAATTAGAATTGGTGGACTGTGGCCGCAATGCCGAAGACGCAACCGCAAATATAAACAGTGCGACCGAAAATTTTGCGGCGAAATCTTATGCGTTTTAATTAGATATGGATTCATATAAAACCGGAATTTTTTCTGAAATTTTGGCGTGTGCGTTTTTAATGTTGCACGGTTTTCGAATTGTTCAACGGCGATACACCACTGGGCGACATACGGGCCGCGCCGAAATAGACATAATTGCAAAACGCGGAAATTTGATAGTGTTCATAGAGGTTAAAAAGCGCAAAACGATAACCGCCGCACTGGACGCGATAACATGGACGCAAATCCGTCGGTTGCGCGCGGCGGCGGAAACATATTTATTAAAGAAACGATGGATGGGCGACGCGCGTTTTGATGTAATCATCGTCCACGGCCACCACATAGAATGGATAAAACAGGCGTTTTGATTGGTTAGAACGGCACATCGTGCCGTTTTTTTAATCTGGAACATTCCACAGCAAACAATTTGCACTGGTTTGTTCGGCGTTTTCAATATATTGCGCACAGGTCATTTTATCTTGTTTGGTTGCCATACCACTACTTACGGCGGTTAGTGTTGGAATCACGTTACCCGTATCCCATGTACCCTGATAATCCAGTGTATTGGTGGTTATCACTTTTTTAAATTTATCGCTACCCCCACTAAACACCGGAATTTGTTTTGCCGCGTCTGCAAAAGCTGAGTTCGTGACAGCCGGATCTACGAGATCTTCAAAAGCCGTGTGCAAAGCTGTCATTGTGGGCAAATAATTCGCTATATTTGGGTCGTATTGCACACTCGCGTCATAAAACCTGTAATCGGTATCATATATGCCGGCCGTTCCAACAACTCCCGGGGTATTTGTGGCAGTTATAATTTCCTTGGGCCAGTTAGCCTGCTGTGCCGGGATTTTGGTTTGGAAATTTGTATCCACATAATCCTGGGTTGTAATCGTGACTGGATCTGCAAACGCGTTTAATGCTAAAACCGACGCGATTGTGCCAAATAAAATTGATTTTTTGCTCATAGATTTCCTCTCTTTTCCTATGTAAAAAAGTGTACAATAAACCAAGGTTTTTTTACGCTTTGAATTTGAAAAAATTGAAAATTGCTAACACATTGTTTTTACGCAAAAACAAAATTTTGATTTTTTGAAAAAAAGTGTTGACTTTAAACCTTGGTTTTTTTACGCCCGCGCGCCGCGGAAATCCGCCGGGTTGGAATATTTGGAAAATTTAATCACCGGTGAAAAAGAAACGCATTTTAACAAACAACTTGCAAAACAGTGGAATATGAATATAATCATAATTGCGTTAAAAAGCACAAAAGGAGAACAAATGAAAAAAGTTATCTTGGCATTGTTTGCCGTTTTGACATTGGCTGCATGCACCGGTTCATATAAATCGGGCAATTGCGAATATGATTTCTTGTTACACAAAGACATTTCTATTTCTAAATGGATTGGCAACGCAACTGGTGGTTGCTAAACAAAAAAAATCATCCCCCGCACCGTTTTGGTGCGGGGTTTTTGTTTACTTTATCACCGCCGTTTTAATCAGCGTGACATCTTCTTTGATTCCATCTATTTTTAATTGCAATTGGCCTATGCCGGTTTCCAATATCGTTGTGCGGTTTTCAAGTGTTGTCATGCGCGCCCCCAATCGGTCTATTTCCACCAAAGAATTATCTGCACGCGCAACCCAATAAATTACACCACCAATAAACGCGATTAAAAACCAACCGCCACGCAATGTATCAATGATGTTTGATAATCCACTAGGTTTTTGCATTTTCGCGCCCCCGTAATACCAATGTTTCGATTTGATGAACCAATGCACGTTGGGCTTCGGCCCATCGCAGTTCTGAATCCGACGCATTCGGCCCCAATGTGCGTTCTATTGTCATTTTCCGCAGGTGCCCCAGCACGACGCGACCCGCGTCACCCGAAAACGCCCGCGCAAAGGCATGTTCTGTTCGTTCCATGATTCGTCCCCCACGATTTAAATCAAAGTGTTATTTTCGGCGACCATTTGTGCAATCGGCGCAATGTATTTTAATTCGGCATCCCCGTGCAGCGATATTTTTTCAATCACACCGCGACGCGATAAAATCTGTAATCCGCGGTCGCACAATGGGCGTATAAATTCATGCAACAACCGTCCGTATGTTGCACCCAAAATTCGCAACATATCCGCGTTGCGCGCCAAAATTTCCGTTGCCGTCATTTCTTTATCCGACAACAGCCCTATTCTGTCGGCAAGTAATGTGTGCCGTATGCGTTCGCGCAGGTCTTTTAAGACGATTTGCGACACGTCGAAATTCGCCCCAGATGCAAGTGGGGTAAGGCCCGAACTGCCCACGGCTTTGGGAATAATCGCCCCCGGGGTAAGGTTGATATTGCCAAGGTTTATGACGCCGTCATCGTCTGCCTGCCATATACCACTTACCGCGATTGTGGCGTTCTTTAACACCAATTCTACGACTTTGTTCACGGTTTTAATATCGGGCAACGCGCGCAGAATTGGCCCGCGACCGTATAATTCGCCACTTGCCACCGACCAACGGAAAATTAAATATGGATTCGTTTCAAATGTGCCGGTTGATACAATGTTGTTTTCAAAATCGCCATCTGTATCAATCCAGGCCGTAAATTCCGTATCAACCAAAGATTGCACAAGGCGCATTTGATATTCAGAATCTTGTTTCATTTTTTCGGCAATGCCGCGCGGCGGTGTCCATTCTGGATACCGGCGTGCAATTTCCCCGGCGGTTATGGTTGTTGTGTGAAATATCACATTCGGCAAAATCGCAATATCTGTGACGGGAATCGCCGTAAATGTAAATGCACTGGCCCCGCCGATTGGCGATTCGGCCATAAACAGGCACGCCGTTCCCAATGTCACCAAATCCATATAACATTGGTGCACCGTTGTATAAAAATTCGAATCGTTAAGATTTGCGCGTAATACAGATGTCGCAAATTCTGCATCGGGCGAATCCATACTTTCCGGCACAAGGTTTAACCACAAAGATTCCGGCGGGGTAAGCAGTGAATACATACATGCCGCAAGGCCGTCCGCCGCATCGGACGCGGTTGCATCATACAGTGTTGCCAATTCTTCATCTGTGGTTGGCATGACAAAGCGACGCGCGTCCGTCCAACGACGAATCCATGGTTCGCGCATGTTTATTGCACGTGTGTACATTTGCTTTAAATCGTATTTCATATTTTGTCCTTTTGTTTTTTGTTGTATTAGATTTTAAAGTCTGTGTTTGCGGTGTATCGTATCGGCAATGCACCCACGGGCCGCACGGGTATTGCACCACACATAATCGCGCCCGCGACCGCATCCAATCCGTCGTCGTGTTCGGTCCCCCCCACAGGTGACCACGCCAACATTTCAGATACAAATGGGGTCTGGGTAATACGGCGATGCGCATACATTCGACCCGTCGTAAGAACGGGTTCCAATGCGTCCAATATGCGGTCTTGTTTGCAACGCGAATTTGTAATGCCGTGGACGGTTATTCCACCACCGTTGCGGGCAATGATATCGCGCATAATTTCGGGCAATGCCGCGCCGATTCCGTTTGTTTCAATATAGATGTTATGCATTTTATGCCGGCGAATAAATTCAACAACGCGTTCGCATTGATATGCCAATGGGTAATCAACCGCATCCGGCACAACGATGTATATCATGTCATGCAAAAACACACGTCGGTTTTTATCATCACGATAAACAATCGTACATACACTGTGGTCGCCACCGGCGCGGCCACCCGACGGGTCCCAATAAATTGCGGCCCCCGTCACCACATTTTCACCAATGCGGGCAACGCGCGCATCAAATTCGTCTTCGTAAATATGCATTCCCCCGGGATCCAGGCGAATTTTATCCGCCGGCACATAATCCAGCATCATTTGTGCCGAAAAATGTCGTTCACCCACCGTTTGACGAATTTGGTCGATTTTATCGGGCGGAAAAAGTTCCGGCCATGCCGGATTTCCGTCTGAATCGACAATCGGAATTCTTAATTCCGCATATCCCGATAAAAAAGGCGTTGAAAAAACATTTTTTTCATATAGTATATTTGACATGGACTTTACTCCCAAAACTTTACCAACGAATATAGAGGCCGAACAGGCCGTGTTGGCCGCGGTGTTGGTCAATAATCGCGCGTTGGAAAAAATCTCTGAATTTCTGCGTCCCGAAGATTTTTCACACCCCGCGCATCAAGAAATCTATAAATTGGCGATGCGACAATTCGCCGCCGGGATCCCGTTCGATATTATCACGGTTAAAACATACCTTGACCAACAGGGAACACTGGAATCGGTCGGCGGGGTCGAATACCTTACCCAATTGGCGGGCGCGGGCGCAACCGTCGCGAATATTGAACAATATGGACGAATCGTTCATGAAAACGCGATGCGACGCGAATTGATACAAATTGGGCAATCTATCACCGATTCTGCATTTGTTGAAGATTTAGATAACCCCGTTAGTAATCAGATAGAGGTCGCAGAACAACAACTGTTTAACATGGCGACAACCGGCGAATCGGGGCGCGAAGTCACACCGATTGCAACCGCATTAAAAAATGCGTTGATAGAGGCGGAAATCGCATACAAGGCCGACGGAAAATTATCGGGCCTTACCACGGGCCTTACCGATTTGGACAGTGCGATAAGCGGTCTGCATAAATCAAACCTGTTGATTATTGCGGGACGCCCGGGTATGGGTAAAACAACACTTGCCATGAATATCGCCTTTAATGCGGCGAACGCGATATTTTCGGGTCGCGCAAACCCACAATACACCGGTGCGGTCGCGTTTTTTAGTCTTGAAATGGGCGCGTCTGAATTGGCGGCGCGCGTGTTGTCTTCGCAATCGCGTATTCCGTCAAGTGCGATGCGCGAAGGTTCACTGACCGATGAAGACTTCCTTAAAATGACTCAATTTTCCGACGCAATAAGTCGCGTTCCGTTGTTCATAGATGACACACCGGGTATGTCGGTTCCAATGATTCGCACGCGTGTGCGACGCCTTGCGCGGAAATATAATGGTATCGCACTTATTGTGATTGACTATCTTCAATTGCTAACATCGCCGGGCGGAAAAAACAAAGACAATCGTGTTCAAGAATTGTCTGAAATTACGCGCGCCCTTAAAATGTTGGCCAAAGAATTTAATGTGCCGGTTATCGCCCTGTCCCAATTATCGCGCAGTGTTGAAATGCGTGATGATAAAAGACCGCAATTGTCCGATTTGCGTGAATCTGGGTCAATTGAACAAGATGCCGACATTGTTATGTTCACATACCGCGAAGAATATTATTTGGCAAATCGTGACCCATCATACAGGCTTTCAAATACGCCGAACGAAAAATCAATCGATTCTTGGCAAAACCGTATGGAGAAAGCCAAGGGCAAGGCCGATATTATCATCGGGAAAAACCGTCATGGTAAAACCGATACTATCAATGTTGCGTTCTTGCCGGAATTCAGTTTGTTTGATAATCTGAACGACATGGCAAATCGTGGTGGCGTGCAATTTGCCGATGATTCTGGGGCACCCGCGCCGGTCGCACCAATTGATGACGCACAACCAATAGATTTATCCGAAATCCCGGACGATTTAGATATATAATAGTGGTTAGTGGGTAGTGTTAGTGGTTAGTGGGTGGTGGCCGATAAAAATTTTACTTGCCAAGTTTTCTAAAATTGACTATGATTTTGTCAAGATTTACCCAAGGAGTTGCATATGGCCCAAGAAGAAATCATTTTTCCAAACAATATTCGTAATATCCGCCTTGCCGCGGGAATGAAAATGACCGAATTGGCGCGTCGTTCAAACCTGTCGTTGTCTGCGGTTTCAAAAATTGAAAAGGGTGTGCGCAGACTGAATCAAAAACAATTGTTGAACATTTGCAATATATTGGGATGCAAACTGTCTGATATATTTATCAAAGATACCGACGAAGTTGCAACAAAATGGCAAGACGAAATCAAACGCCGTATGAATGATAATGAAAACAGTGGTCTGAAAATTTTCGGAAGTGGTCTGCGCAAAATACGACAACAGGCCGGTAAAACCATCGCCCAGGCCGCAAAAGATGCCGGAATGACATTATCTGTGTATCATAAAATAGAGGTCGGTCAACGCGAAGTATACCAAAACGAAATTGAACCTCTTGCGCGGTCGTTTGCGCATTCTGTGGACGGCATGTTTGATAAAATCGCCGACCTGTATAAATCGGGCGAATTAAACAAACAAATGAACAAGGTCAAAGAGCGTGTCAAAGCGGTCTTGGTACCGGGCGATTCAAATGCCGACATGGGCGATATGCATGGCCACCTGTATGGTGCAAAATTATATGATAATGCACGCAAAAAATTGGTCCCTGTGTTTGGAACGCCGTCGGGCAAGGCAATTACTTTCAAAAAATCTGATACAAATATGATTGCCGCACCGGCAAGTTTAGAAGGTCGCCGTGGCGTGTATGCCGTTGTTCCGAATTCTAAACGGCTTGGTGGATTTATACCGGAAAAATCCTATGTCTTTGCCGATATTAAATCCGCGCCGTCGGTTGGTGATTTGGCGGTCTTTATTGACACAGACGATTTTAAATCTTTGGGCGAAGATAAAAGCGTGGATGCACACATCGCCATTGTTCGCAAGGATTCCAAAGGCAAGGTATACGGTCAAATGGTATCCCCCGAAGAAAAAATTACTGCGCCAACAATGCATCGGGTTATAATGATTATCACAGAATAAATGTAATAAATCGGGGGGATAAACGAGATGAAAGCCAAAGCAAGTTCTATCGCACAGAAATTATTAAACCTTTATCGCCAGGCACATGTAATCAATGGTGGATGGGGCGCGGTCAATCGCGTATTGTTGGACGAAGCCACGGACGAGGTTTTAACCGAATTACCCGAATTGCCCACTGGTAAAATGTTGGTTCAACATATTAAAAATCTGCGCGACGGGAAAACCCCGCAGGATTCTATTGCGCGCGAATTATTGCCATATGGCGGAATGATGGATGGTGCAAATTTATCATCGGATATGCCCGAAAAAGATTTGAATGATTTAATTTCTGCAATTGATAATTTTGAACAAGACCAAGAAGGACTTGAAGAATTTATGCAACAACCTGTTATTCGTAAATTTGGTTCTGAATGGATTTCCGCAATAAAAAATGTTCTTGGCGCACGTCCCGATACATTGAAAAAATTCGATACAATTGTGCGGACATGGCATGCATACCATTTATGGGACACTGCAAATGAAATCATTGAAAAACCAATAAATGACCGAACGCGCGCCCAACTTCAGGTTGATATGCCAGAATATGAAACATACCTGCCGATGTTTGGGGACGAAGGGAAAAAATTATTAAATCGGCTGCATAAATTTACCAGTTCTTTGCCCAACCAAAACACAAACGATTAAACCGTTCGGTATATTGTGTCAAGTGTATGCGGCGTCCCAATATAAATCATTGAACCATTGGGCGACAAAACAAAATCCAGTTCCCGCAACCGTTCGCGCAGGCCCATGCGTTTGTGTGCTGTGTTGCATGTATTGGGAACTTCGACATCATCACAGATTATTAAATCTGCACGCATACCGGTTATGTTGCCGTGTACGCCCTGGCATATAACCGACGGTTCGCGTATGCCAATCGGACGATTTATTGTGATTTTGTTTTCCGCCCATTCGCGTTTATTTTTTGGAATCATATCTTGGCACCATGGATGATTTTCCAATATATTCCGTATGTGCATAACCATACGCGTGGCCTGGTGCGTTTGTGCCGACAGAATTAAAATACGCGTTTGTGGCCTAAGGAATAATACACATGTCGCGAATATTCCAACAATGGTTGATTTTCCCGAATGTCGAAACGCCATCAACAAACCGCGGTGGTTATTATTTAACACATCGCTTAAAAAATCCGTCATGCGATGATGATGTGGTGGCGTAGACATTCCCAATACACCATTCCATGAATCAAGGAATTGGTTATATGCACTCATTTTTATCCGACCAATTTATTAAAGTGTTCCAATGCCGCCAACAAAAGGTTCTTTTTTTGCGCGCGGGCATTTTTTAACTTTTCCATATTTGCCATTTTTTTATCTGTATATGGTTTTTCGGCTTCGTCTTTTAATCGCGCCAATACTGCGCCTTGGGTTTGGCCGCGCGAACGCATTCCTGATGCGCCATATTTTGCGCGTTGTGTTGCCAATACTTTGTTTACAAGGTTTTGTTTACTAACTTCATCTGATGCCATTTGGCGCAGTATTTCTTTTTTTGTTTCTTTGACGTTTTGCTTGCTGTCTTGATAGTTCAAAATATCTTTTACATCTGAAATTACTTGTCCCATTTTGTATTCCTTTTGTGATTTTATATTTGATAACGCCCGTATAATGTCACAGACAGAATTGTCATTGGCAATTCATCATCTGATGATATTTCCCACGGACAATCGACCATATCGCGCAATGTTCCCAACGGGTTCATTTCTATATCGCCCGAAAATCCGTCTGCATCCGCTTCATAGACTTCATTTGGAAATTCCATGCGCAGGTTATTTATAAACATGGTTTTGGTATCATGTACACGCGCAATAATCTTGGTAATGCGCACGTATTTTGCATTGTGCCCCGATGTCATAATTGGCAAACCACATACGCGCGATTCGTATGCGTATTCGCCCGAATCATTAAATTCTGAACCAGAAAACATTTCCAAGAAAAAATTGGATTCGCGTTCCGTCACAACATATGTTTTATCGCCGGCCACCCCAACCGCACGAAAACATCCATGTGTCGTATAATGCCCCCATGCGGAAATTCCGTGCGCAGTGTCGCGGTTTAATACCGCCATTTCACCATCCGCCATTACAACAAATAATTTTTTATCTGT
The DNA here is from genome assembly GCA_902801125.1 of uncultured Pseudomonadota bacterium. GTDB lineage: Bacteria > Pseudomonadota > Alphaproteobacteria > Rs-D84 > Rs-D84 > Enterousia. Next base: position 18,487 of record CADCGT010000007.1, read on the forward strand.
GTTGTTATATGCGATATCTATTGGATTTTTCATAATGTGTTCCGACAAAGCGCACAAATTATTTGCGTGATAATTTTCACCAAAATCGTCCAAGACCATTTCACGTATATCGCGCCGATTCTTGGATATAAATGCGGTGACGCCATCCATTTCTTGTGGTGGCATATACCGGTCAGAAACACAACCGATATTTGTATGCATTTTAATATCGACCGATTCCGGGGTAAGTGGTTTATTGGAAATCGCCCATTCGCCATCCGATGTAAATATTTGCAGGTTATCCGCACTGACCATCGTGCAGATATGTTGGCGTCGCCCCGATACAAGGGTTATATATATTGCCTGGTCATCCAATCCGGTACCGATGTTAAAACTTTTATGATTGCCAACACACGACATCCACACGCCGCCCGGCCAAGATTTGGCACCACCAAACACAAGCCTGTCTTGATGAAATGTGATACTGGTCGGCCAACCACGACGGGGACTAAATACGGCTTCGGCCCAATCGGAAACCGGTGCATTTGGCAACGTAAAACCATTATTGCATGTTGCGGTTATGTCACGCGCATCGACATACGATGTCACCAACCATGTTTTCCCAAGCAATGACAGGTGTCCGCCCACATTTTCCGGCGTCCAAAAATCAGTATCGGTTTTAAAGTGTGTCACATTATTTGATGAAACAACGGTTATGTTGATGTTTTCTGAATCATCAAATCGCATAAATGGCATATCAATATTATTATCGCCATCCGAAGATGTAAACCCAAAATCTATGAATTTAAATATACCATTATCACGATATAAAATTTTTGGTTTGTAATCCGGGTGCACAAATATCATGGTGCCAAAACGCTGTGCATACTGTAACAGATTGGTATCATCGTATGACCATGGCGCAAAAATATCTTGAACGAAAGAATCGCCTGAAAACACGCGAACCAGTCCGCCCATTATCGCCAAAATATAATTTTCGTTTTCTGACACAGAAAATGGCACCAAACGCGCATTTGATGATAATCGGGTTATTTGTTTCAACCCCGAACGACGACGCAGGCCACCGCCCGGAATAACATCCATATTTTCCATGCGCGAAAGTCCGTGAATATCAGAATTTGCATAAAAATTTGGTGAAACTTCACCATTGGCAAACGATGTCTGTGTTTTAATAAAGTTTACCATATTTGAAACCTCTTGAAATTAAAATCGCGTATCAAGCAATGAAAAGTTTTCTATTGCAGGATTTATCGATGTTGTGCTGTCTATGAATTTTGCGGTTTGTAATTCAGATTCATATAACGCGGCCAATGTTCGAAATACGGTCTGGTCGGATGTAAGCGGTATGCAAAATTCCATCGCCAATTTTGTCGCAACAAGTGACGCAAAATAACTTGGGAACACATCTGGTGATACGCGACGAATCGCCGTGACAATAACAGTTTCAGAATCCGATACGATTTTGTTTTCTATGACGCGCGCATTGGTTTTTATTATGCGCAATACATCAGATGGAATGTTTAAATCGCCGTTTTCGTCTTTGACAACAGTGTAATTGTGACATGCAAAACGCCACGGATGCATCGCCAAAAGTGTATCTATGACAAAGTCAATCAATGTCCGCCCAAGTTTCGCAGCGGTTGTATCATCGGACAAAGATTGAATCGGATTTTCGCCCAATTTTAACAACGCCATTGAACATAAATCTATTTTTGTTAGCATTATTTCCCCCATAAAATAAAAAGGGGAAAATTAAATTTCCCCTTTGTTCAAACAAACAAACCAGGTTTTAATCCAACGCGCCCGTTGTGACCGCCGAATCACCAACCGTAATTTTTTTGATTGATGTTTTGTCGGAACCATTGACGATAACGATGTCACCGCTGTTCATCAATGTTTTAACCGTATTGAAATAACCACTTGCCGTAATTGTCGCCAATGTTTCATTCGCGGCATAGTGCCACAATGTAAAGCCATTGGCATACGCGATTACAGATAAATTTTTATTTTGAAAAGCCATTTTTTACCCCTTGGATTATTTGTTTTATTCACCACATTTCACACGGACGATACCATCGTTATCAATCAGAACGGCCCCCTGGGACATGCTGTTGCTGATGAAATGCGCGGCACGTTCGCCATGCCATGTGATATCGGTTTTGACCTCTTGTCCGCATGCGTGACCAACACTGGACGCGTGATATATAAAGCAATCGCGATTTGTATTGGACACCGGCAAAGCATTATGCAAAACCCATGTGATACCAAGCCATCTTTTGACTTCGGAACCGGTCAAATACGGCAAATCTGAACCAACATAATCCGCCGAAGAAAATTCATCTATGCCCAACAATTCATTCCATTGGTGCACACCAACAACCGCGAAACGACGACCGTCATCCGGCACATCATTTTCGTTTAATTTTTCCAACGCCGACAAAATCAATGTCTTGGTAAGGCCGGTTGAATAATCACCAACATTCTGGGTTGTTTGATTCATCGCGGCAATAATCAATTCATCGGTTTTGCGTCCCAACGCATACGCGCCCGCCGATGCAACCACACGACGTTCATCAACATTGGTCTTTAATTCATCCAATGCATCAACCCAATCGCCGGCATAGTAATCTTGTAATGCGCATTCCACCGGTGTATGATTCAGATTCATAACCGGCACAATTCCGTGACGCGATTTCGTACTGGCGGTGCCTTTACCGATTTTTTGAAATGTTGTAGATGCACCAACCACGCCGGATTTGCTGCGAATCGTGGAACGCAATTTTGTCCCCATTTGTTGATACGCAAGGTGAACATCCGCTTCAAATTGTTTCACAAAAACTTGATCTATGGAAACAGACATTTATATTCCTTTTTTTATTAAAAATTAAATCCACGGCGAAATAAAAATCGCCAACCAAAATTTATTTGTGGTTATGTCGAACGACGCCAAAAATAAATTCAATCGGGTCCACAATGTGGATTATCCACAAAAAATTCAGTCAGACATAAAAATCTGACTGAAATTTTTACAAAAGAAAAATGCCCGACATGCGGGCATTTATAAACTTAATGCAAAGCCATTATTTTTTCTTGGCACATTTTGCACACGGTTTTTTTGCAACCGGTTTTTTTGCAGCAACTTTCTTCACCGCAACTTTTTTCGCAGCCGGTTTTTTTGCAGCAACTTTTTTCACCGCGACTTTTTTCGCGGCCGGTTTTTTTGCAGCAACTTTTTTCACCGCGACTTTTTTCGCAGCCGGTTTCGCAGCAACTTTCTTTGCCGCAGGTTTCTTTGCAGCCGGTTTTTTCACGGCCGGTTTTTTTGCCGCAGGTTTTGCAGCCGGTTTTTTCGCAGCAGGTTTTTTCGCCGCAGTTTTCAAGAATGTGAATGCCATTCTTCTCTCCTTTTTATTTTTTTTTGCATAGAACAAATTCTTTTGTTCTTGATTACATTCTATATTAAACAAAAAAATTAGTAAAGAAGAAAAGTTATTTTTTACAAAAAAAATTCATCATGAATATAATTTTTTAAATCCATTTTCAATTTTACGAACATATTCCGCATCATGATCGCGCCAATATTTCGGATCACGCATCATGCGTCGCAAATCAGAATCTGTTAAATTTTGCATGTCCGATGAATCGGTTTTTATTGTCGGTTCCATAGATTGCATCATCTTGTAAACGCCTTGGATTCCGGCGGGTGTAGCGCACAGCTCATTAAACGCATCGGCGGGTAAAAATCTTTCACCAAAAGATTTTATTGCGATAAATGCTTCACGCATTTTTTCATCATCGCCAAAAAATTTTCTTAATTCAGACATTGCATTTGATTCTTGTTCCACAGATAAAATTTCTGAAATAACGGGTGATAAAAATTCATTTGCGATGTCATAAATTTTTTCAACTTGTTTTTTTGTTAGACCTATTTTATGAAATTCTTGTCGAATGTTTTCATTATCAAACAAATCATTATGCGGATATTCCGTTGGTGTTTCCGGAACGCCAATCGCACGGCGAAAGCGGTTTATAGCCGTTTCATCAGAATTTTCATCGGGCACAGAAATCATTGTTCCAATTTTCTTTTCTAATTCTGTATATGATTTTATTAACGCATCACTGTTTAATGTTCCATCATCATTACGAAATTTTTCTGGGATATTTTCCATATTATTTTCCTTTGTTTTGGTTTGATTTGTGCAACATATACACGCCCGCAACCGCAATCAACGCCTGGACTGTGGCATATATATCCGAATCGCCAACCAAATATGCCGCAATTGCAGATATAATTCCGACACCGGTCATAATTTGCGTTTTACGATTCGCGAAAAAACCACCACTGATAAATTTACTCATATTAAAATCCCGTATTTATGCATAGAATAAAATTCCATCTATGTCGGCGATGTATCCACGCGCGATTGCCCACCCAGGCAACGATTCGTCGCGATGAAATATCGTTGCACCGAAACATGCATCCGGCAAATTACCGTGCAACATGCGCATTGCAACACGCAGGCACATTTGAAATTCACGGCGCACCGAATCGACATTCAATAAATCATGTCGATTCGAATCGTCGTTTATCGATTCGAAAATTGTTGCATCAGATATTACATCGCGAACACTTTGATTATTTTTCTTTGCACGATTAGAAATCATAGATGTCAATGCTTCGACCACACGCAAAGAGCGTCCATCTGTTTCTGCAAACACAACCCGTGCGACAGATTCGGCCAATGCCATATTCGCGCATGACATCGATATGATTTCTAACTGCATTATGTTTTCCTTTTGGGTAAAGAAAAATGCCACACAGATGTGCGGCATAAAAAAATTCACACGCGACGTGTGAATAATATTCCTCTTTTGATGTTTTGTATTGTACCACAAATCGCGTTTAAAGTCAAGACATTTATAAAAAACACCGGAAATTCGCCGTGTTCAACACATCAAAATTTCATCGCCATGAACCAAAAAATATTCAGATGCCCGCCGGACAACCAACGCGCCATTATCGTTTATTCCAACCAATTCAACCATTTCACCACGATATTTTACCAGTGCATTTAATCCCGCGGCATAATTCATCCATGCGCGACGCACCGAATCGAATTCTGAATTCATCCATTTATCAAGATTTTTAGACAACCGCGATAACAAATCAGATAATTCAACATCCGCATATTTATCCAGTTTAGTCGTTTGATATTCGGCAACGGTTGGATTTGAATGCACGTTTATACCAATTCCAACAATAACGAATCGTCCCGCATATTCAATCAAGACACCCGAAACCTTTTTGCCATCAATTAAAATATCGTTTGGCCATTTAATTTGGGCGGTAATTTTATACGACGCCAATGTATCAACAATTGCAACCGCCACCGCATAGGCAAGGCGCGAATCGCGTTCGATACATCCAAAAATAAAACTTGCATACAGATTCCCATGGTGCGATACCCATTTACGGCGGTATCGTCCACGGCCGGCATACTGGGCGGCGGCACATATTATTGTGTGATCGGTTGCGCGCCCGGCCGCAATCATATCATGCGCATAGGTCTGGGTGCTTGAAATCTTGTCAAAAGATAAAACTTTATATCCCGCCAATTTTGAATATTCCGTTTTCGTTTTTTATAAATTCATGTCCGAACAGTTTCCGCAGGCCATATACAGCCGTATCAACCGTGTGTGTCGTTGCATCGCGCGCATAACCCAACGCCATTTTTAATTCGTCGGCACTCATGCCGCCGTTTTTTTTCAACCGCACAACAATCTGGCGTTGAACCGGGGACAGTTCCGGGATGCGCCCAAACACAGATTTCAAAACATCCGAATCGTCCAATGCGGCGATTATTGCGGACTTTAATTCCATTGGCGCGACCGGCAACCGCAACGCGATTGCGTCTAAATCGACATCCGCGACCAATTTGTCGTCAACAACCACGGCCCCAAAGTCCGTCAAAATATTGCGCCATGTCGCATCAGATGTAAAAATTCGTATTCCATTCAACATATAACAAGAATAAACAACCAATAACACATTGTCCAATAAAAAAGGGGACCGGTGCACAGATGCACACCGGTCAAGGCTGTCGAGAGGCCCATTTTGTCCGCCATCAGCCGATTCGGTTTTTGGGGGTGCTGTCCACGAATTTTGTAAAATCCTGGATAGATGCCCCGGTGGAAGACAAAATTTTAGAAATGCTGTTGGTTGATGGCCAACGTGGCTGGCCTTCCTTGGTCCAACGTTTACTGCGATTAAATGTTGTCGGGTCCAAACCGCTGCACCGGGCCAGGCCGCTGCACGACATGCCGTGTGCCGTTGCAAAGTTTTCTATGGCGCGCCAAATATCTTCGTGTGTCATGTGAAATTCCCCCCTTTGTCTTTGTTTATGTATGGAATTTTATTACGACGCCCCGCCCCCGACAACAAGCACCATTTCCTAGGAAAACATGGGGTTTATTTTGACATAAAAAAATTTTTGACAAAAACACTTGACAAACCGTTTTGATTGTATTATATTTCGATTCGTCAAAGGGGCAAAACCCGATGACCGAACACTTAAATGTTCGTGGGGCCCAGAGATTCCAGACTCCCTCCTACATTCTCTCTCCTCTGGACTCTGGACCCCAAACAGAGTTTAGAATGGCCATTTCTTTTTCTCCTTTCCTTCCTTTCAGGCCATTCGGAAATACCGCCGGCAACGGCGGTGTTTTTTTGTTGTTTTTTTACGCGACCGCAAAAAACGGCGGCAATAAAAAGTTTATTTTTGCATTACAAAACCGGCGGTTTTCCGCGGCGCGCGGGCGTAAAAAAACCAAGGTTTAAAGTCAACGCTTTTTTTCAAAAAATCAAAATTTTGTTTTTGCGTAAAAACAAAGTGTTAGCGATTTTCAATTTTTTCAAATTCAAAGCGTAAAAAAACCTTGGTTTATTGTACACTTTTTAATACAGGAATATAGGGGAAAAATATGATAAAAAAATCATTCTTACTTGGTGCAATTGCGTCAATTATTACAACCGCCGCATTTGCAAATACGGTTATAACCAGTCAAACATACGTCGATAACGCGGACGCGTTAAAGGTAAATATTGCTCAGGGTGTCGGTGATAATAATGCGAACGTTGGCAAAACTTTGATTGTTAATTCGTCGGGAAATTTGGAATTAGGTACGGTTGACGTTCCCACTTTACCGACCGGAACGGAAGGCAATGTTGTCACATACGATAGCAACGGCGATATTGGCGGAGAGGTTGGTGTATATTATGGCGACGAAGAGATGCGATACGCCGATGATGCGGAGCTGGTCTCGGTATTGGCATTAAAGAACGTTGATAATAATTTGAAACCGACAACGGTGTCATACAAGACGTGTACGCAATGGATTAGCGGAGAACCACAAACGGATGCAAATTGTTTGTTGTGGAATTTAAGTGATAAAACCGTATTTGGTGGATGTACAACAAGTACGGAATGTAGTTGGCTCAACAACTGTCAAGATGGCCACACTGCATCCTGTTATCAAAATAAGTGTGTTTGTTTGGGCAATCGGTAAAAAAACACCCGCGATTGCGGGTGTTTTTTTATTAAATCATCTTTCAAACACGACCGCCAGTTCCCAATGTGGGGAACCGACAAATTGGTCAAATGCCGCAATGTCACGCACCGTAAAACCCGCGCGCATTAATGTTTCTGTGTCGCGGCGCAATGTGTTCGGATTACACGAAACATAAATTACACGCCGAACATTCGAACGCGCAAGTTCTCTGCACTGGGCATCGGCGCCGGCGCGTGGCGGGTCCATTACCACCAAATCATAATTATTTAACATTTTCGCGGTCAGTGGATTTTTGAACAAATCGCGTTTAACCCCAATTCCCATAATATCAAATCCATCAGCACCCAATGCGTATGTGAAATTTCCAATGCCACAGAACAAATCGGCAATATGTTTTGCACCCGCGGCGTTTTTCACGACAAATGCGCGCATGGCGCGTTCACTGTCCGCCGTTGGTTGCAGGAACGCCCCCGCCGGGTAATCCACCACCACACCCCCGAATCGAACGCGTGGCGTATCCGTTTGGCACACAACCGCACCGTTCCATGTGACGCGTATGCACCCCGCCCCGGCGGCGGCGGTTTTAAATTCACGCGAAAAATATGGCACATTTGATGTGACCGCTAAATCAATTCCATTTTCACATGCCGTCACCAATGCAGACCCCGCACCATCAAACGGCAAAGCCGCAATTTTCGGCAACACCCTGTTTATTTCCGACACAAGGTTTTGACAGTGTGTAATTTGCACAATATCTTTGCGACCGCCAACAAAGAATCCGAATCGCCCATCGGCAAACGCAAAGTCCGCACGACGCCGCGCGCCCGCCTCCGTCCAAAACGGTTCAAACGACAATTCCCAATTGTGAATTAAATCCAGTTTTTTATCACGATAATCGGGTGCGGTAAAATCATACCGACACCCGCCACAAATTCCAAAGAATGGACACGTTTTCATTACGCGCCTTTTGTGTTAAAAATTGACACGAACGCCGGCACGCAATTGGTGCGCACGCGGGCGCAAATCGGGCAACGATTCCGGTCGCGGTTCAAACATATATACATAGCGGTATCCAAAATCGATTGCAAAATGTTCACCCAATTCAACGGCAATGCCCGCCAACGCCGCAAGTGACGCGACGGTTTCGTTTTCCGTATTCACATCGCCCCCATCGACCCAGGTCATACCCACACCCGCGCCAACATACGGAACCAATTTCTGGTTGTAAATAAAACGATACAGGTTATCAATACGCGCATCAAATATCGCATTTACGAACACACTGTTCGTTTTTAATGACAAATCATCCCACTTTGCACGGGTGTTCATATAATCTGCCTCGATACGGAAAGTGTCATAGACGCGAAAACCCGCAACCGCATCAAAACCAGACGCATTCTTTCCCGCAATTCCCGAATCATTTTGCCAAAATGAAAAATCATACGCACCACCCACATAGAACCGATGACGCGACGCGAACCCGTCCCGTGTCGCGGTTGCCGAATCGGTTGGCACCGAATTCGTCTGAACACGATATAACACCGTCGCACCCGCATAATGCATCGGCAAAAGACATACAAGAGAAATTAAAAACTTTTTCATAATTCACCCCTATCAGAAATTCACACGAAATGTTGCCATGATATTACCCATGTTATCAACCCCACTGCGCGTGGCGCGCCAACCAAAACCATGGCCGATATTCATTTGATATTGATACGCGATATCCAAACCAATCATATCATTCAACATGAAATTCATACCCAATTCAAGGCGCGGCGCAACAACAACAAAGCCGCCAGCCCCGGTGTCACCCGAAAATTCGTATTCACCAATTCCGGCACCAATTCCCATAAACGGAACAAATGTGCGACGATATGTAATATCACCCGTTTGGACATAGCGACGCGCAAAATCAAAATATAACATTCCATTTATTGTGTGATAATCCGCCGACATATCGGGCAAATCTTTGAATTCAAATGTCGATTGTTGAAACGCGATTTCTGTGCGCACATACGAAGACATATTCCAACCCAAACCAATCAGCGCAGACCAAGAATTTTTCGATTTATACCGTTCGCCGTCCACACGCGCACGCTTTGTTGCACCGGCGATATTCAGGCCCCCACCCATGCGCACATACATTGTGGTCGGAATAAATATTTTATAATCTTCGGCGTTTGCGGGCGATTCGTCATATAAAACCTCTTGTCCTAATTCGCCATAGGCACCCGCATAGGATGCCGCCGTTGCATCAACGGTCATAATACCCGCATCATTCGTCGGCGCATCGTATGTTGGCACCGTCCGAACCACCGGCAAGCCGTTTAAAACCTCGGTCTTAAAGCGATTTGCGCGCCCCGCGTTTGCGTCCGCACACACCGCCACACCAATACAAAGTGTCATAAAACAAGATATTTTTTTCATTTGGGTTTCCACTTGATATATTTACTTGCATATAATTCTATCATAAAATCAAACTTGATTCCAGTGCGATTTATGCTTACCATATAATCATGATGAAAAAGTCCGATAAAAAAATTGCGATTGTTGCCGGCGCATTAAGATTGCCGTTTTTGGTACGCGATGCATTACGCAAACGCGGTTGGGATGTTTTTGTTATTGGTCTTAAAAATTTTTATGATTCAAAATTAAATCCCGATATGGTTATTCGCATCGGCGGCGCGGGCGCGGCGGTGCGGGCGGCACGAAAACGCGGCATTAAAAAAGTAATATTCGTTGGCGCGATTGGACATCCAAACCTAACAGATTTGCGTCCTGATTTATGGACCTTTTTTGCATTGTTCAAAATACTTAAAAATCAACGGGGGTATGATTCTATGGCGGTGGCATTAAATAAAATTATGACAAATGCGGGATTCGATGTTGTGGCGGCGCAAGATTTGGCCCCAGAATTGACATTTGAAAAACCGGGCGTATTGACCAAAACAAAGCCAACCACGGCGGACAAAAAAAACATTGACCGCGCGGTGGATGTTTCCCACACTATCGGCGCCGCGGACATCGGCGCATCGGTCGTTGTCGATAAACAGGTCATCGCGGTCGAAGCCGCCGAAGGCACGGCCCGTATGTTGGAACGCGTTGTTGAAATGCGTCGTGGACGCAAGAAAAACAGCGGCGTTTTTGCAAAAATGACCAAACCGGGCCAAGATTTGACTATCGATATACCCGCAATTGGTGTCGATACGGTGAACGCGGTGGCGGATGCAAAATTGAACGGGATTGTTGTGAACACCAAAACATGCTTTGTCGTCGATAAAGATTTGGTGATAAAGACCGCAAACAAACGCGGAATTTTCATAATGGCTGTCGACGAATAAAAAGTTGACAATTTAAATATTTTGTGTATTATTGTTTCAAGACAACAAGGGAAACAATATGAATAACACAAATAACGCAAAATTTACCAAGGCAGAAGTCAAACACGCGCTGGTTGACATTTTGTTAAATTCTACATTTTCCGATTCAATAGATTGGGATGCAAAAATACGTGATATTATAACATTTGACACAGACACCAATATGATTAAAGAAAAAATCAATGAAGTGTTCGGAATGCCCATCGTGTACGACATATCGAACCTTAGCGTCAAAAAACTGTTTGAAAATATATATGGTTTTATTTGTGATTCTGGCAAAATAAAGTCCAATGCCAAACGTGGTCATGGACTGTTCCGGGCCGAAAGTGTTGAATGGAATCGCAGATTGATTTTTTCGGCAATCATGAATGAATTTCGGCACGCGTTGGGGCGTAATGTAAACGCCACCGAATCTTTGGATGATATGCGGTACGAATTATCATCTGATATTATGGGGACCGGCATGCGCAAACTTGAACGCGCAATCCAAGAACTGAAAAATTTTTTTGACATAAAGATAAACTATGAAATGCGAATTTACAACATTGCGAATGCCGCCGAAGAATCCATGATAAAACAGGGAAAAATGAAGGCGCACCAACCGTCCCCAAACGCCACATTGGATGAACAAGTATGGCAAAAAGTCGTTCGTGTATTACCGGCAAATTTCTTGGAAAGCCTTATAAAACGTGAATTTGGCGCGAATGTTGTCGGATACAAATTGGCGGGAACAAAATCTTTTGAAGAATTTATGCAAAAAGTTTGCGAAGCCAAACAGAAAACAACAGAAAAAATGGCAAATCAAAAATGAAAAATTTAACGGTCGGGGATATTATGTTTTATGCGCGATATCAACAATGCGTTGATGTTTTCAACAATTTTCCAGAATTGGTTCTGCACATAAAAAAATATTCTAGAAACATTTATTGGTTGCACAGCAATATCAAAAAGACATTCGGAATCGATGTAGATATGGACGAATTGCGCACGTCTAATAAATCTGTACCGGAATTAAAGGACATTATTATCATGACATACGCACATTCAACAACGCATAAGACGCCCGTCCCAGATCGATACATCAAATATGTCATGAATAAAACCAGATAACAAAAAAACGCCCGCACGGGCGTTTTTTGTATCCATAAATTCAAAATTATTTCTTTTGAATATCAACAACCTTGACCTTGAACACAACATCTTTGCCCGCCAAATCTGGGACATATTGTGTTGGGAATGTAATATTGACATCGCGTTCTTCGCCAACCTTGGCCCCGACCAATTGTTCTTCGAAACCGGGAACAAATTGACCACTGCCCAAAACCAAGGGATAAGATTCCGCAGTTCCGCCCGGGAATTGAACACCATCAAGGTATCCCGCAAAATTGATAACGACCGTATCGCCGTTTTGGGCGGTTACATCACCCGCATCGCAACCCGCACAAATCAGCGCGCCACAAAGACCAAATACACCAAGCATTTTTTTCATTTTTCATCCTTTTGTTTTTAAGTTTTTTTGTTTAAGTTAGTTGTTGTAAACACAGCGGAAACCATATTCGCGCATTGTTGCGCCTTCGGCCTCTATCCGATAATCAAAGAACGGTGTTGGGCGCATGGTATCAAACGACGGTTCGTCATAAACCAACACAATGCTGTCGGCGTTGCGACCGCACACACGTTTCATTTCATAATCTGCGACACGCCCAAGGACGGTGCGAATATCGCCATCAACATCCATTCCATCGGCGTTCTGAATCAAACGCAGGCGCATTTCGCGCAAATCGCTGTTTCCAAGTAAAATTTGAACACGCACCATTGCGCCCTTGTATTCTTGCCAACGCGTTTCCATGCGTGATGTATTCCAACGTTTATTTTTTTCTTCTTTTTCCGCCTCGGTCTTTGGACGATAAGAATCTATTCCCGCGTACTGGTTATCTGGTTGCATAAACGTGCTGGTCCGTTCGTTATACAATGGTGCGTCGTCACCACCGTTTGCAAAATCCGCCGTATTATACGGTCGGTCTTCGCCGGCACAGCCCGCCAAAGCAAGGGTTAAACAAAATATTGGTAAAAATATTTTTTTCATTTTCTTTCTCTCTTTTTTTTGATTTTAACAAATAAACAATTTTGATTCAAGCCCCGATTTATGATAAAATGAATTTAAGATGACAAATGTTGTACTTGATTCTTTATTAAAACCGCTGTCGGAATTTTACCGGCCATCGTTCGTTGAAGAAATCGCCATAAACCACGCGGGCGAGGTTTGGATGCGACTGCACGGTGCGCGCGTGCCGTGGGTCGCGTATGAGGCACCAGTACTTAGCAAACAATACTTGGTCGATTTAATTCATACGATTGCAAATATATATGAAAGACCATTTGACCCGATTCACGGCATTCCGGTTGTATATGCAACATTGCCGGGAAATCACCGGTTCAGTGCTATTGCCGGGCCAAACGTGCAATATGACGAACGCGATATAACGGGTGGCGTCGCATTAAACATTCGCGGCAGTGGAGTGACCGAAACATCATTTGAAAACTATCATTTGAAACGCGGCGAAAAACTAATGAAGGTTAAACCACGTCAAACAAATCGCCCCGATGATCCATACGACCGTTTAATGAGTGCCATAAATGACGGCAGCCCGATTCTTATAAGTGGCGCAACCGCAACCGGCAAGACAACCTTCCTTAATCACATGTTGACACTTATTGACCAAAACAGCCGTGTTATCACCGTCGAAGATGCGCGCGAAGTTCGTGTCCCGCAAAAAAATCGTGTTCATTTTGTGTTGTCGCGAACCGAACAGACAAATGATTTTAACTATGCGCGATTGCTGGATTTGGTTGTGCGTATGACACCCGATGTTATCATTGGCGGTGAAATTTCAACTGATAACGCGGCGGTTATGTGGGAAATGTTGGGAACGGGACACGAACATTTCTATACCACAATTCACGCGGAAAGCGCGGATGCCGCATACGCCGCATTTGCAGATCGCATATTACATACACAACCGGCATACGATCGCGCAGATTTGATTGCGGAAATGAAACAGAAAATTCGTGTTGTGCAATTGTCACGCGACGGTTCACTGCGCGCCGTGACCGAGGTTGTATAGAAAAATTTTTAACATAAACAAAAAGGAAAACAAGATGTCATATATACGTCCAAGACTTGATGAAATACTTCAAAACATGGAACAAGAATTAAAAAAATCTGGGGCCGTTGATAATAATGGCGCGGTTGTAAATTCCGCCGAATTCAACCGTGTGGTTGATGCGGCACTTGATAAATACAACAAAATAACAACCGAATTGGAAATTCAGCCACGGCACGACCCAATCGCCAAAAGCGAAACATACGCAATGATAGATTGGTTGAACCAAGTTAAGGCGTCGCAAAGCCTTAGTCCGTACAGAAGTGCAACCGATGGTCGCGAAGAAAAAACAATAGAAAAAGCCGAACAAAAACAAAAAACTAAACGCAATATATTCGGCGGAATTAAAAAATTATTTGGCCGAAATGGTATGCCGAATATGCAATCGCACGGTCGCGGCAAATAAAATCACACCCGCAAAAATGCGGGTGTTTTTTTACATAAAATTCATTGGATTCACATCAAGTTTTATACGCACATTTGCCGGCACATGTATTCGCGACATCCACAACCGCACCAACGGTTGCAAATGCGCACGCGCATCACCCGACACCAAGAATCGCATGCGATACCAATTGCGTGCCACATATATTTGCGCCATTACCGGACCCATTATTCGCGCCCCATTTGCCTTTGGTGCGGCGCGCGCCATTTCATCACAAAATTGTTTCAAAACCGATTCGTTTTTACATTCAATTACAACGGCAATTAAACTTCCGAACGGGGGCATTTTTGCCGCGCGTCGCGCATCCATATCGGTGCGCAAAAATGCATCGCGGTCACCCGAACATATTGCCGACAACACCGGATGTGATGGATTATAGGTCTGTAATAAAACACGGCCCGGAATTTTGCCACGACCGGCGCGACCGGCGACCTGGAATAACTGTTGAAAAGTGTGTTCGGCACAACGAAAATCGGTTCCAAACAATCCCATGTCGGCATCAACAACACCAACCAAAGTCAGGTTTGGAAAATGATGACCCTTGGCAAGGATTTGTGTCCCAATAATCACATCCAATTCACCCGATTCCATGCGCGCAACCAATCGTTCCAATGCGCCATGCGACATCATTGTATCGCTTGATACAATTGCCGTGCGTGCGGCGGGAAAACGCGATTTAACCTCTTCTTCTATTTTTTCAAGACCCGCGCCACGCATAGACACATCGCCCCCACAATCCGGACATACATTTGGCAAAGACATTGTTCGCCCACACATGTGACACAACAATTTACCGATTCTTTTATGATATGTCATTCCAACCGAACAATCGGGGCATGTTGCAACCCAACCGCACTTTTTACATTGCACAATCGGTGCAAAACCACGGCGATTTATAAACAGTATAACCTGGTGATGGGCGGCAATTGTGCGTTCGATTTCCGCGCATAATATTGGCGACAAAGTCCCCGTGGACATATTATCGGAATCCACACGATATTCATCGGGGCGATGTTCGCGCAAATCGATTGTTTCGATTTTTGGCAATTCTGCGCCACCATATCGCGACCGCAAGACCAGCCGCCCAAACCGTCCACGTTCAACATTATGCATAGTTTCTTCGGACGGTGTCGCCGATGCCAACACCACCGGGAACCCCGCAAGTTTCGCACGCAAAATTGCCATATCGCGTCCATGGTAATTTCCCATGTCTTCTTGTTTATACGAAGAATCGTGTTCTTCGTCCACCACAACCAGGCCCAGGTTTTGCCACGGCAAAAACAGCGCACTGCGCGTGCCAACAACCATACGTATTTCGCCACGCATAATGCCACGCCATATCTCGCGACGACGGGCGGTGGTTAAATTACTGTGCCATACAATTGGCGGTGCACCGAAACGCGATTCGAATCTTTTAATAAACTGGGTCGTCAACGCGATTTCCGGCATCATAAGCAACACAGAACGACCCGCACTGTATGCACGCCACACAGCATCAAAATACACCTGGGTTTTACCACTGCCGGTGATGCCGTCCAATAAATTTACCGAAAATCCACCGTTCGCAATATCCATGGCAATTTTATCGGCGGCGGCGCGTTGTTCATCGTTTAGTTCAATGTTGCCCATATCGTGATATTCATACACAAACGATTTTTCAACCGCACGCATCGCCACCGGACGCAACATTTCGCGCGCAATCATTGTCTTTACAACCGACGGCCCGACACGCGCAATATTTTGAATATCGGTCACAGACATTGGTTCATTATCGTTCAATTCAAACGCGTCCAAAACCATTTGCCGATTTTCGGTCATCTTGGTTTTTGGCATATCAAAATTATACGCGTATAATTGTTCTGTCTTGGGTTCGGTAAAGGCGTCTTGGACATTTATAATTAAACGCAACACCGCACCCGGCGCCATCAGTGTCCATTCAGACATTTTTTGAATCCACTGCAGGTCGGCAATTGACATTTTCCATGGAAAAACCCGGTCCACAGGCTTGATTTTTTCGGGCGCCAATGTGCCGTCACCAACGCCCCATATCACGCCTATATACGGCCGATTCATAACACGAACGCGCACGAACGCACCCAATTCGGCATCAGATTCCAAACGATAATCGTATCCGAAATTGACGACATTCGGCAATAATACTTTCACAATTGTTCCGGATTTAAACATACAAATAAAATACCCGTTTTTTTTCACACATGCAATACTATTGTTTTAGATGCTTGACAAACAAAAATAATGTCTTATAATTCTTTTGTCAAAAACCAAATCACAAGGGGGCAAATATGGCAAAAAGATTAAATGTCGAAAAAACTGCATATGTAGAAAGAATTGTGAACTTTATGCATAAAAATCATAATTCTATGTGGTGGTCATTGGATGAAACAGGCCAAAAATGGCGTCGCGAATACCCGTTCAGCAAAAAGGTTCTTGATGAAATCATACATGAATCTGTATTGTTTATGAATTTATTAGATTCCGAATTGGATTACGATTTTCGCAAAAAAATGTTGAATTTTATTTCAAATTATCTGTGCGTATATGCGGCACGCAACCCAGAAATGGGAAATGACGAAAATCGTGCATACGAACAATTGAAAGCGTTCTTTGGTGCATGGTTAAAAACATCTGAACAACGCAAATCGGACAGCAAAAGTAAAAAACAACGCACCCCATCACAAAGTGACGGTAAAATATCGGCACCCGTTCCCGATTATACAAAACGCGTGTATAAACAGGGTGGCAAAGTTATTCAAGAAATTACGAAAAATTCTGGGGAAACCATTAAATTTACATACGATGATATGCGCGCATATCGCATGCAACGCATGGCTGATTTAGTTGCGGTCGTTGGCACACATGTTAAATAACCAAATCTAAATCATCATTCGTTGGAATATGGTTTATTGTTAAATCGGCAAAGAATTGGGTTTTGAACCACGTTCTTTGCCGTTTTGCATATTGATTTGTTTTTATAATCCAATTTTCAATCGCCACATCCATTGACATTTCCCCGCGCAGACACGCACACAATTGTTCGGCACCAATCGCACGACGCGGGTCAAGATTATTTTCTGTGATATATTTTGCCTCGTCCAATGCGCCCCCCGATATCATTTCCGGAATTCGCGATGCGATGCGTTCCTTTAACACATCAACCGGTGGATTTATTAGTATCTTGAACGGTGTCGGGGTAATCGCACCCGCGCGTGGCATTTTTTGCCATTCGCTTAAATGACGCCCGGTTTGCAAAAAAACCTCTATCGCGCGGGCAACGCGTTGCGGGTCGGTTGCCGAACATGTTGGCACCATCGCACGCGCCGCGACAATATCATGCGCAACCAATTCACGCGCACGATTGCGGTTTTCAACCGATATCTCTGGGATTTCTGAAATGCCATTTACAATGCCATTTATATAGTATCCCGTGCCACCGACAAAGATTGGAATGTGCCCCGCCCCAATCGCCGCGTTATATTCATCGCGCGCCAATTTAATATAGTCGGCAACACTGATTTGCTTATCCAATGGTAATATCGAAAACAACCGATACGGCACGCCGTCAATTTCATCGGTTATGGGTCTGCCCGCAAAGGGTGACGCAGAAATATTTTCTATGCCGCGATAAATTTGCACACTGTCGCAATTTATAATTGCGCCACCGATGCGCCGTGCCAATGCGTGCGCAAAGCCCGATTTTCCCGACGCGGTCGGTCCGGTAATGATATATGATTTATGCTGATTCATAACCGAATTATAAACGGCACACATCGGAATTTCAAGTCCCACCAATGCGTAAAAAATTCAGATGGATTTTTATATAAATGGTGCTATGATACCCCGTGCAAAAAACAACAGCAAAAAAGGAAGGTAAAATATGTCAAAAGTAAAAGTTGCAATAAACGGTTTTGGCCGCATTGGACGCCTTGTGTTGCGCGCGGCATTGGAATCTGGGCGTAACGATATTGAATTCGTTGCGGTCAATGATTTGGCACCGGCGGAACAAAACGCGTATTTATTACAGTATGATTCTGTGCATGGTAAATTGCCGATGGATGTAAAACTTGACGGCGACACAATCATTGTTGGCAAACACAAAATCAAATGCGTTTCGGAAAAAGACCCAACAAAATTGCCATGGCGCGAAATGGGGATTGATATAGTTATGGAATGCACAGGAATCTTTACCGCCGCAGACAAGGCACGCGTTCATATTGATGCGGGCGCAAAGCGTGTTTTGGTTTCGGCACCGTCCGCGGGCGCGGATAAAACAATCGTGTTTGGCGTGAACCAAGACACACTTACGCGCAAAGATGTTATTGTTTCAAACGCGTCATGCACGACAAATTGCCTGGCGCCGGTTGTCGCGGTTTTGGACAAAAAGTTTGGAATTGAATCTGGATGGATGACAACCGTGCATGCATATACCGGTGACCAACAATTATTGGATAAAAACCACAAAGATTTTCGGCGCGCACGTGCGGCATGTCTTTCCATGATTCCAACCAGTACCGGCGCCGCCAAGGCAATTGGTTTGGTCTTGCCACAATTGGCCGGTAAATTGGACGGTATCGCAATCCGCGTTCCAACCCCGGATGTTTCGGTTGTAGAATTGGTTGTGAATACCGCGAAAAACGTCACCGCCGACAAAGTAAACGCGGCAATGCGCGCGGCGTCTTCGGCAACATTTGGATATAACGAATTGCCGTTGGTATCTATTGACTTTACGCACGATGCGCACAGTTCCATCTTTGATTCAACCCAGACACGCGTATTGGGCGATAAATTGGTTCATGTGACCGCGTGGTACGATAACGAATGGGGATTTTCAAATCGTATGAGCGATACCGCCGTCGCGATGGGAAAACTGCTGTAATTTACAACAAAGGCAATAAAACCACGAAAGCAAAATTTTCGTGGTTTTTTATTGCCATTTATTTTTTTCGCGCTATATTGTGGAATGCATTTGGACCAAAGGATTAGACAATGACAAAAAATTCTTTAAACAGAAATTTATTAAATAATATCATTTTTTATACCGCCTTGGTTGGATTGGTTGGAACGGGGACCGCAATTATCGCGTACCATATTGCCCGCAAAAATACGCGTCACAAGATTATCGAACTAACAAACGCAATAAAACAAAACAACGATGATCGTTTTATATATATGACCAAGGGGTCTGAATTCATCCAAAACAAACGTATGAAGCACAGTATTGATTCATTAAAGGCGCACAATGCGGAATTGGTCACACAGGATAACGCCGATGAAATTGCATGTAATCAAAGAAAAATTGATTCTTTGAAAAACTGTATGGACGGGAATGGTTTTATCATTGGTAATAGACTTGCAAAATTTAATCTCGTGAACGATAGTTTGAATGTGTTGCTTGAACAAACCCGTGAAAAATTAAAATAAGACTTGCGTGTTTTTATTCCAAGGCAAAAATAAAACGGCCCGCATTCTTTTATGCGGGCTTTAAAAAATTTCCTGGCGGGGTAGTACTTTGTTGCAAAATTTTCCGTACTTAAATATGCGAGTTTTGCTGGATGATGCTTTGCAATACAAAACCATATTTTACGACGGGTGTTTCATTGGACGCAGCCAGAAAATCGTTTTTTGTAATATCAACATCCGTCGATTGATTGGCTGTAATTTTTATTGCACGTACAGAAGTATATTTATTCATTAACAAATCAAGGCAATCTTTCGCATTTATACGAACCAATCCAGCAACCTCGTCTGGTTGAAAATGAAACCCTGTAAATCCGGTCGGTAATTTATTTGCATAAATATGCGCAAATGCACGATCGTGCCAGTTTTTTTGTGGTTTGTCTTGCCGCCAAAATACGATATCTAATGCGACAGCATCTGATGCGTCGGTGTTAATACCGATTTCTTCGAATATTTCGCGACGAAAAGCATCTCGCACTGTTTCACCCGCCAACACATGCCCAGACGCAGTAGTATATAGTTTACCAGAATCTGCACGAATTTGAAAATAAATATTGCCCGCATCATCATACATCCAACAATGCACGGTCTTATGCCATAATCCGTTGCGATGAACATTATCACGAGATTCTGTTCCGATTTTATTCATGTATTCATCATAGATATCCAAATTTTCCATAATTTTCCCCCACTTACACGTACTCATAATAACATTATTTTATACTATTGACTATCAAAAAGTAGCCAGTGTACAGAAACAAGGGTTTTCGGGGAACACCAAATTCAATGCATGAAAAATCCCGCGGAACAGCGGGCTTTTTATCTGTATCGGCATACATGCCGGAATACTGGCGGATGGTGAGGGATTGTAATTCCCACGAACTTCGTTCGCGGGCCCCTTTCACTGCGCGCACGTTGTGCGCTTGTTCCGAACCCGGCAACTTGCGTTGCTGTGCTCAACCCGATGCCAATCACAACAAAAATAAAACACCCGCAAGGGGTGTTTAATTTTTATGGCGGATGGTGAGGGATTCGAACCCCCGGACGGGTTGCCCCGTCAACGGTTTTCAAGACCGCCGCATTCGACCGCTCTGCCAACCATCCTTAACTTTTTGTTCCCGTCGGTCTTTCAACCTACGGTTTTGTTCGCTGAACGCACCTGACGGTGCTGCTCACCACTCGTTCGCGCTCGGCTTCGCAATTTGCTCGCCTTGCTGACTCGTACGCAAGACCGCCGCTATTGCCCCGCTCTGCCAACCATCCTTAACTTTTTATGCTTGGCATATTCTATACTGATTTTTTCCAAAACGCAAACAGAAATTAAAAAATGCCCGGATGGGCGGATTTTTTGTTACCGTGTAATTTTTACATCCTATATTTTACATCCAAAAACCAACATCTTAAAAAAGCACTTGACAAATGTATTTTTTGCGTTATATTGGTGTATGTAAAAATTAACATCCAAAATTTTGGATGCTATAAAGTGATAAACCAAAAGGATCAAAAAATGTACAAAATAAAAGCGATAAAGGGCAATCAAGCGAATGGCGTTTTTTATAGTGGAATGATGTGGGTAAAAGACATTGTTAATGAGGATTTGTGTATTGTTGAACGGCTTAAACAAGAAGATTTTGCTGATGCGTCGCCACAAAGAACTTTGGATAGCACGGCTGTAGGTCGTATAGCGAAAGATATTATTAAGGCAGATGTCGGCAAAACGGGACAAAACGGCGGACTGGCTACTCCAACGGCAATTTTGTTGTCTTGCGATCAAGAATTGGAGTATGACGAACAGAAAAAAGAACTGATTATCCCAGATGGCGTTGTATTATCTATAATGGATGGTCAGCATAGAGTTAACGGCTGGAAAGTCGCTTTAGATAAAGAGCAAGACAATGAATCTTTGCAAAATAGTACAATTGCAGTGACGATTATTCCTGCAATTAGTCCGGCTAACAAACTATGGCAATTTTGGGGTTGCAATTATTTGGCCAAGAAGCCAACTCAAGACCAGTCATTGAATTTGCTAGCACACGCGTGGAAGGTAAATATAATTGGAGCATTTATTCCAACTGCCGCGGAAAAGAAAGCAGAAAAAAGAGAAGAAGTGTTCAATGTAGTGGATTTTGTCCAACGAATAAATAAAAGCGATGCAAGCGTTTGGAAAAATCACATCCTTATGGAAGGTGAAAAAAGTGAACGCACAGACAATAAAACAAAAATGCGTGCAATGGTAGATGTGTTGCGTAAATACGTATTTACAGAGCATAGTGTTAATACAGCAGAATATTTATGGCAATCTTACTGGAGAGTGTTAAAGAAATTGGTACAAGGGGCATATCCTAATAGCGCTCTGTTTAAATCAACCGGTTGTGAAATATTTAATGTTGTATACGAACCGTTTATGAACACATTTACAACGGAATATGGTAGGGACTTTACAGAAGCGAATATGGAAAAGTTATGGACAGACATATTTTCTGAACTTGGTGGCGAAGGGCTTGCTTTCATAAGTGTTCCTGAATTTTGGCAATCAGGTATCGGTGTGGGTGAACACAAATTGGAAAATTATTCTTCTAGACAACCCCGGGCCGAACTGATCAAAAGCGTATTGAAAACCATCAAAAAACATGCCGAACAATTGCAGCCAAATGAGTAGCTAAAATGAAAGTGTCACAACTTAATCCAGTTCCTGTGTCGAAGTATTATTTTGATAGGGAAGGTAGCAACCTGATACCGCGGGTATCGGGTTGCTATGTATTGTGTCGTTCCGATGGAATGATTTTTTATATCGGTCAGGCAAAAAACATACACTCACGCATAAAACAGCATTTAAACAATCCAAAAAAAACCAGAAAAACGGAATACGGAACGGCATCCGTGGTTTTTTATTTGGAATACCCGAAGGAAAGATTAGATGCGTTGGAAAATACATGGATTCAATCCTATAAAAGCGCACATTGCGGGAAATTGCCATTGCTGAATAAGGTTGACGCCCCAATAGGATTATAAAAAAATGCCCGGATGGGCGTTTTTTATTCCCGCCAGGTGACGGTTTCAAACAGAGAATTTATTTCGCCCCGCAATTTTTCGTCATTGAAAAACGCGTTGCGCATCGCCGGCGTGGTGCCATGTTCAGTGTCTTCAAAATGTGGAATATATTTTTGCACCGCAAATTTTTTGAATCCGCGTGCCGACGCGTCCCGTGCGATTTTGCGCAAATCGTCCGGTGTGACAAAGCGCGGGTCACAGGTTGTGCGAACCTCGGCATCCTTGCCGGTTTGCGCCCACGTATCCAAACTTTTTATCATACGCTCGTATGCGATATTTACACCCGTCAATTTTTCGTAATTATCTTTTGTAGCCTTGTAATCAATGCCAACCCAATCAATTAAATCCGCAGCCGCGGCCAGGTTTTCCGGATAAAAACCGTTCGTATGCAGGCCGATTTTGAAACCCAATTCGCGCACGCGACGCATATATTCAAAAAGCGCGGGGCCCTGCATTAACGCTTCGCCCCCGGAAAAGACAACCGCTTCGAGTTTGTCGACGCGTGTCTTTAACCAATCAAAAACTTTTTCGGGGTCATATTCCCCCGCCCCCACCGGTATCAGATGTGGGTTGGAACAATACGCACAACGAATTGGACAACCAACCAAAAACAGGACACACGCCAATTTGCCCGGATAATCTATCGTTGTAAACGAAACCAACCCGCCAATCTGAATCGTATTCATGTCTTTACGCGGCCTTTTTCAACAATTCGGTATGGCGCACACCGGCGGTCAAACTGTTCGCTTCGGTAAAGGTTTTGCGTTCGCAAAATTCAGAATATTTGCCAATGTTAAAATTTTTCGTCGGGCGAATGAATCCCATACTGCGCGAAAAAACTTCACATGGTGTTCTTTGTTGTTCGTTTGCAATCATTATACTCTCCTTTCCTTTGTTTTGATTGTTGATTTATTGGTTTGTTTTTATGCCTTGTTTGATACAGTGTCGGGTGTAATACCCAATTCTGCATCGCACTTTGGACAAAACTCGTGCCGGCCCGGCAAATACCCGTGCTTTGGACATATTGAAAATGTCGGGGTAAGTGTCATGTACGGAATCTTGTAGTTTTCAAATATCGTGCGAACGATTTTTTGTGCGGCTTCGCCAGATGACACCGGTTCGCCCATATACAGGTGCAACATCGTTCCGCCGGTGTATTTACGTTGCAATTCTTCCTGGTGTTCCAATGCGACAAACGGGTCGTCCGTAAAGTTCACCGGTAATTGCGTTGAATTTGTGTAATATGGTGCATCGTGCGTGCCGGCGGTAATAATATCCGGGAAATTTTTCACATCTGTTTTTGCGAAACGATACGAACAACCTTCGGCGGGCGTTGCCTCTAAATTATACAGGTTGCCGGTTTCTTCCTGGAA
Source organism: uncultured Pseudomonadota bacterium (assembly GCA_902801125.1). Classification (GTDB taxonomy): domain Bacteria; phylum Pseudomonadota; class Alphaproteobacteria; order Rs-D84; family Rs-D84; genus Enterousia. The sequence goes on from CADCGT010000007.1 coordinate 42,947, forward strand.
ATTCGCCAATTTTTCGCGCATAAAGTCCATTAAATCCAAAACGAATTTTTTACCGAACGGCGTTGCAATATTTTCTTTGCCGTCTGTAAAGTTCAAAACCATTTCGTTTGCACCGTTCACACCAATGGTGGAAAAGTGATGATTCCAATTGCCCAAATAACGGCGTGTAAACGGATACAGACCATTTTCCATGTGTTTGGTTATAACGCGACGTTTGATTTCCAAAACTTCCCGTGCCATGTTCATCAAACGTTCCAATTCGCGATACAGGCCTTCACGGTCACCCTTGTGCCGATAGCCAAGGCGCGCCAAATTCATTGTCACAACGCCGATGGAACCGGTCTTTTCCGCCGAACCAAACAGCCCCCCGCCACGCTTTAACAATTCGCGCACATCAAGGCGCAAGCGACAGCACATCGAACGGACATCCGTCGGATTCAAATCGGAATTCAAGAAATTCTGGAAATTCGGAATTCCGTATTTTGCCGCCAAATCAAACAATGGTTTTACATTTGGATGTTCCCACGGAAAATCGTCTGTGATGTTGTATGTCGGAATTGGGAAAGTGAACGGACGGCCATGCGCGTCACCTTCGGTCATAACCTCGATAAACGCCTTGTTTATCATATCCATTTCGTTTTGCAAATCGCCATAGGTAAAATCAACCTGTTTTTTGCCGACGAATGGACGTTGGGCGCGTAAATCTTTTGGACACGTCCAATCAAAAGTAAAATTGATAAATGGTGTCTGGGTTCCCCAACGGCACGGCACCGCGCAATTAAACACCAATGTCTGCATCGCATTTTTTACATCGGCATAGGACATATTATCAATGCGCACATACGGTGCCAAATAAGTGTCCACGGAAGAAAACGCCTGGGCCCCGGCAAATTCGTTCTGTAACGTGCCAAGGAAATTCACCATGTGGGAAATCGCCGTTGCCATATGTTTTGCCGGTTCGCATTGCAGGTAACCCGGAACACCATTAAAACCTTCGTATAATAATTCACGCAAAGACCAACCTGCGCAATAACCCGTCAACCACCCAAGGTCGTGAATATGAATCGCCGCACTGCGATGTGCATCGGCAATCTCGGTGGGGAACATGTTCAGCCAATATTCCGCCGTGACGCGTTCACTGGTCCGCAGAATCAAACCACCAATAGAATAACCAATATTCGCATTTTCTTTGATACGCCAATTTGAACCACCAACATAACTTTCGATAACATCAACCGCATCAATATTGGCATTGCGAATTTCAGAATGTTTTTGACGATATATAATATATGCCTCGGCCGTTTTATAGGCGTGGGCATCCATCAATTTACGAATTACGGTATCTTGGATTTCTTCAACCGACGGGGTGCGTCCCATAAAATTATTGTCCAAATCACCAAGAACATCATTAGTAATTTGGGCAACCCGTTCATCAGATAATTCATTTGTAGCGGTGGCCGCCTTTTTAATTGCGTCAAAGATTTTTTTCGCTTCAAACGCAACAGTTTCGCCAGAGCGTTTTTTTACACTCATAATATTGCAAATAAATGTCGGCGCGATTTGCATTTCAATATCTTTATTCGTGTCAGACATAACCTACTCCAATTTTTGTCAAAAACACAATATATTGTGTTCGTTTTGTTATTTCCTAAACAATATATAGTTTTTATCATTTTCATACAATACATAAAAATGTAATTTTTTTTATTTTTTTACTGGACATTTGAAAATGGCGGTTATCTGGGGCATCCAGGACTTTGGTCTTGACGCATTTCGGGCACCAAAACATATTTTGTGTCAAACAATTATAAAAAATGCGTCAAAAAGCGATTCGAAAAAGCACAAAAACACAAGATATAGTCAAAAATATTTCAAAAACCACCAACATATTGATAAAAACGCAAAAAATCCGCTGAATCTGGTATGTTGCGCGCACAAACCGATTCTTGTAACAGAATCGGCGCGGCAAAAACGCGCCCCAGAATCGAATCGTATGTATGGCACTTTTATGTTGTTTTTCCTTGGTATTTTGGGGTATAATGAAAATAATCCTAGAACAAAAGAACCCCAGGGGCGACCGATGAAAATACAAGACCTTGCAAATGTGTACGATATGTTGGTACGGGCGTGCACAGAAAATAAAAATCGAATCTTTTTTGTGCGACAAAATGAAACCTATGCGGATTTGTTGCGTGCGGTTAAACGCCGCGCGGTTGTGTTGGCAAAAAAATTCAAGATTCGTGCCGGCGACACGGTGGCGTTGCTGTCGGGGAATACGCCGGAATTTATTAAATCTTATTTTGCCATTATTTCCCAGGGCGCACGCGTTCTGATGCTGGACACCGGGTTGGCGCAAAGCGAACATATAAATATGATGGCGCGCACAAATTGCAAACTGGCCTTGGCCCAGAAATCTTACTTTATAGATAACGGCCCGGAAATGTTTGATATAGAATCGGTGGACGATGCAGACGAATCAGAATTTGTCGCCGCAAAATGCACCCGCGACGATTTGGCAATGGTGTCGTTCACATCGGGTTCAACGGGAAATCCAAAAATAGTTGGTATAACACACAATAACCTGTTGGCGTTGGCGCATGGCGCGCAATTCTATCGCGCGGTTATACACCCAAATGATATTTTCTATGGTTTTTTGCCACTGTATCATATATATGGTGTGGTTATAAATATTATTGCACCATTGGTCTTGGACGGGCGCGTGTTATTACAACCGATATTAAACCCACGCGAATTTATGCGCGATTTTCAACAATACCACCCAGAGGTTATACCGGCCGTTCCGCGCATTTGGGAAACATTCTATAAAAAGATTACCCAGACCGCGCGTGAAAAACATGTTTATACATTGATGCGAATTGTGGTATCAATGCGACGCGTGTTGCGTGCGATTGGATTGGGGGCGATTGTGCGGCGCGTGACAAAACCGGTGCACGATATATTTGGCGGAAATACACGCGTGTTGGTGTCTGCGGGTGCAACACTTAAACCATCGATTCGCAAATTTTATGAAAGCATGGGCTTTGTTGTGGGCGATTGCTATGGTTTGACCGAAACGACGGGGCCGGCGAATTTTAATTTTGCGTTTAAATTGCCGGATGGTTCTATGCACTATGCCGGGCCGTTGGACGGAAACGAAATAAAGATTCATGAACCCGACAAACACGGCATTGGTGAAATTTGGATGCGTGGCGAAATGGTTATGCCAAAATACATTGACAATGATGCCGCGAACGCAGACGCGTTTGAAGACGGATGGTATAAAACCGGCGATATTGGCGTGATAGATTCGCGCGGACGATTGACCGTCAAAGGACGCAAAAAACAGGTTATCGTCCTGGACAGTGGTAAAAATGTTTACCCCGATGAATTGGAAGACCTTTATATGCAAAACGATGAAATATTGGCGGCGGCGGTGTTTGAATACACCATAAACGGCAAAATCGTTCCGTTTGCCGTGTTCCAGGTCGCCCCCGGAACCACAATGTCGCATGTTGCCATGTTGGTCAAGGCATCTAACCTTAAAATCGCACCGTATAAATGGGTGAATAATTTTGCAATAACTGAAAACGAATTACCCCAAACATCGGCAAAAAAAATAAAGCACTTTATGGTGCGCGAAATGCTGAATGCCGGCAAATTCGAAGTGCATAAATAGTGGTTAGTGTTAGTGGTTAGTAAAACCCGCGGAATTCCGCGGGTTTATATTTCTATAACGATACACTAGTTATTACAAACGGCGGTATAGGGATACACACTTTTCGATGTGTCTATGGTGCCGGTGCCACAATCAAGGCAATTGAACTTTCGATTCTGGGAATGTGCCGAATCAAATGTGACATCCGACGCGGACACACCCGGAACATTTGCCAAATATGCACGGTCGGGAAAACCGAAATAGAACGCACGTGATGCCCCGGCGCATTCCGATGCACGCCCCGGATAGCACGCCGGCAACGCCAATTTATTTATATCGGGTACACAGACCGCCTCGCACGTTTCTTCATCTATGACCATTTTTTCACAATCGGTGCATGATGTTGACGCCAATCGCAATGTCGCCCCACCACGCCCGCGAATCGCACGCGAATTTGCACCGGCGCATTTTGACGCGGGTTTTATTTTATTTGGGTCTTCGACACATTCCCATTCAAGTGTTTCGTAATTAAGGCGCGCCAACATATTATTTGGACATGTGCGTTCACCAAACGGATTTACACATTCCCAAACACTGTCCACAATGACGGCGGTTTGTGCGCCCCCACACAAAGGCTTGCGCGTTTCGTCCGGCACACATTCCAAAAGCGAAGAATCCCAAATCATGTCGCCACCACAACTGTTTTTCAAATTGTATCCGATACATTGCCAACGCCCGAAACGATATGTTTTTGTTGTTCCGACGGGACATGTGACATCACTTGTGACCGCACCGGTAAACACGCGATTTGGGTCCGGCGAATCATAGTGCGTCATATAAACCAATTGCCCGTCTTGAAGTTCTAATTTTTTCTGAATCGCCGCCGGCACGCCACGTTTTGATGTCGTTCCGCCCGCCAAAACTACACCTTCTTGAAAGATTCCAAGTGTGCCACTTGTTGAAAAATTCTTTTCCAATATTTCCATCATCTCGTTATAATCAGATGTATGTAATGGCGCGGTCGTTGTTATAATAAAACTGAATTGCGGGCGTTTTGTTCCCGACGCGTCACATGCGGTCACATTCTGGCGCGAATCCATACAAACAAATTCTGTTTTAATGCCGTTTTGTTCAATACACACATCGTTAAATGTTGTGCCGGCGATTTGGGCGTTATGAACCGCGATGGCACATTCGGCAATTGACCGCAAATCGGATACAGAAATCGCATATTCGGTTTCTTGTTCGGGAATACGCGCAGACGGGGCAAAAAACATATAGTATCCCGCCATAAAAACCGATATCAACATTACCAGAAAAATATTCATCTTTCCCCCTTGCGATTTAATAAAAGTCTAGGTATTATATGGGTAAATTTCAACAAGAAATTTTTAAATGGATGATAAATATGAAAAAAATTCTGATGTTTTTGGTTTTATGCGGTTGTGGGTTTCGGCCAATGTTTGCCGATAACGATACCAATATATATGTTCCGGTAATACGCGGTATAAATGGCATAGAATTACGCAATGCGTTGAATGCAAAATTCGGCGGTGTGCATGACCAAGGCGCACCATATACACTGCGCGTGACATTGGATAACCCAATTACAAAGTACAAGGCATTGGAACCAACCGGCGACGCCACATGGCAAGAAATACGTTTGACCGCAAATTATACACTTGAAAAAAATGGCGAAAAAATCGCCAGTGGGGTCGAGGTTGCATCGGAATCATACACTTTTGTGCGATACTTGGTTGCGGCAAACGCGTCATATAATAATGCGGTTGCAAATACCATTACAGTGTTGGCCGATAAAATCGGAACACGCGCCATCGCCCAGGTTTCAGAACACGAACGCGAAACAAAATGAAATGGAAAGAATCTGATTTTAATAAAAATTTGAACTCGGTTCGTGCGGTCTTGATTTATGGGCCGGATGCGGGGTTGGTTGATGAATTGTGCGACAGGTCGGTCGAGGTTTTATCCATTGAAAAAGATAATATTTTCGCACTGGATTCCGGCGAATTGCGCGACAAACAAGACGCACTTTTTGCCGAAGCCTGCACCCCGTCTATGTTCGGCGGGCGTAAAATGGTTATAATTTCAAATGCCGGTGATTCTGATGCCAAGATTATAACCGAATTGGTTGAACATCCATCCCTTGACGCGATGGTTGTTATAACCGCCGGCGATTTGCGGTTCGGGGGTGCGTTGCGCAATATGTTCGAAGGCGAAAAAAATATCGCCGCCGTTGCATGCTATACCGACGACGCAAAAACATTGGAAACACTGATTCGAAACGAATTGTTTAACAATGCCGGCATCAAACAGATTTCGCCCGACGCAATGACGTATATGTTAAATCACCTTGGTGGGGACCGCGGTATCACGCGCAGTTTTCTTGAAAAAATCGCACTTTATGTTGATGACAAAAAAGTGGTTGATTTTGACGATGTGGAAAAATGCCTGCCGGATACGGGGGCGGCGAACACCGATGATTTTTTGTATTCTTTGACGGCGGGACATATTCAGGCAACGATGCTTGCCCTGGACCGGTTGCTTTATGACAACGCGGAACCAAATATGTTGGTGCGTATGTTGGACCGTCATTTCAAAACATTACTTACCGCCGTGGTTGATGGGCAATTACCGCGTTTGTTTTGGAAGGTTGCCGATAAATTCAATGTCGCGGTCAAAATTTGGTCGGCCACCGATATTGCGGCGGTATTGACGCGCCTTAATGAATTAGAATTACAAATGCGAACAACCGGTATGCCGGCGGAAATATTGCTGCGGGATTTCGCATTAAAATTGGTATTAAAAACATATAAAATGTCTGTTAAACGGAGGAATTAAAATGTTGGCATCTGTGTACGCACCCAAAGATTTCAAACGCCTGCGCGTGGTTGGCGATTTGGTTGCGCGTTGTTTTGATTATATTACGCCATATATCAAGGCGGGAATCTCGACCGGTGAAATTGACCGTTTGGTTGCGGAATTTTTGCGCGCGAATGGGGCGCGTTCTTCGGATTTGGGGTATATGGGTTATCCGAAAAGCATTTGCACATCGGTCAATGATGTTATCGTTCACGGTATCCCAAGTGATGACGTAATATTAAAAGATGGCGATATTGTAAATGTTGACCTTACCGCGGAATACAAGGGATTTCATGGTGATTCTTCGCGCATGTTTATGATTGGCAATGTCGCGCCACGCGCACGCGAATTGGTGCAAACATGTCAAGACGCCCTTAACGCGGCGATTGCGGTTTGCGCACCCGGTGTGCCATTGTCCGAAATTGGTAAAACAATAGAGGCAGTTGTTAAACCACACGGTTTTTCAATATCACGTGATTTTGTTGGACACGGTATTGGCAAGGTTATGCATGATGACCCACAAATATTTCATTTCTATGATAAAATGTGGGACAAGGTAAAAATGGTTCCCGGTTTGGTTTTCACAATCGAACCAATGATAAATACCGGCCGCCCAGATTGTAAAATCGATGCCGACGGTTGGACCGCACGCACGGTTGACGGTGGGTGGTCGGCCCAATGGGAACACACATTGGGAATAACCGAAGACGGTGTCACAATATTCACAGAAAAAATGATTCAAGAATAAAATGTCGGACGAATCAAACGATTTATCTTTGCGTAGTGGTCACCGTGAAAGGTTGCGCCAAAATTTTCTTGATGGAAATTTGGCAAAGTATGAAACACTGGAATTACTGTTGACCTATGCGATTCCACGACGCGATGTTCGGCCCTTGGCACGGATGCTGTATAAAAAATTCGGTGGGATGTTTCCGATATTATCTGCGTCGATTGACGATTTGTGTTCGGTTCGGGGCATGGGGCGCAATGCGGCAATTTTTATCAAGGTCGTTCAAAAAATCTTGTTAGACGGATACGAATCAAAAATGGCCGAACAAAGGATTTTTCAAGACCGCGAACAATTTAATAATTTTTGCAGATTGGAATTGGGCGGAAAACCGGTCGAAGAATTACATGTGATTTATATGGACGAAGAAGGCCGTTTAATCGAAGACCAATTACACAGTGTCGGTTCATATAACACGTCGTCTGTATTTGATACAGAAATTGTAAAACACGCAATCGCATTAAACGCACGGTCGGTCGCATTGGTTCATAATCATCCGCGTCCAAATTCGTCTTTTTCAAACCAAGATATTGCGGTGACACGCAAATTGGAATCGCAACTTGCCGCGCTTGGCATTCAACTTTACGACCACTTTGTGGTATCGGGTGGTATTGTGTATTCGTTAAAGGAATTACCGCAATTGCAATCACAATAAAATTATTCCGAAACCGGACCAGAATCGTATATATCAATGTCTTCGTAAAGCGACGCATCCAATGATTTTGATTCCAGTTTTGTTGCCAGTATTTCATTTACTTCGGCCACAGATACCTTTAATGTTTTGCATGTTAGGCCAATAAAATCACCACCGGCGACAACATTCAATATCGGAAATATTGCCGTCAAGATTCCAAATATTAAAACCAATGATTTCATATTTTCTTTGATATCGTTTTTTGCGCCGCGTATAAGTGAAAATGCCCACCCCATTATTAAAAACACAGTTATCAACAACAGCGCATCCCACGCATACCCAAGGAATCTTTCAAACCCGCGCATTATGCATGATGGATCTTCAAGATATATAAAACTGTCGTCCATGCCGCGCACCGCAAGGCCGGCGCGTTCAAGAATTTTCTGAATATTTGCGACATCATTCATTTTTTACTTAAAGAACCCAGGCGTTGTAAAATCATCATCGTTTGCGGCAATTCCCGCCCAACCAAACAAATCACCCATAAGGCCGGAATCGTCACGTTTCATTTTTTTGAATGGTAATATATTCTTTAATTTTCCAATTTTACCACGTTCAGAACTTTTTTTAGGTGTTGCAACTTTATCTTGATTTTCGGCAAATTCACTTGCCAAATTTTCCAATGTGGCGTCTATTTCATCAATTTCGGCCGCAACGGGTTCTTGTTTAACCTCTTTGGACTTCTTTTTTTTGGGTCGTGGCACATCTGCATCTTCGCGCAACGGGGTCATTGTTTCCAACAATTCTTCCAATGTTTTTTCCGACGCGGTCGGCATATCGTCATCTATGCCGTCCAGTATATCTTTGTTGTCGTCGTCCGACGTGGCCACGGGCGCATCAGTATCGTCGGCATCTGGGGCCGGGGTTGCGACGGTTTCTGTTTTTGCCGCTAACACAGATAAAATTGGAACGACCGGGGCATCTTCTGAATCAGATTCATCATTTGTCATATCAACCGTTTCTTCCGGGGCGGTGTCTTCATCTTGGGGGCCGGTCACAAAAACATCTTCGGCCGGATTTTCTTCTTGGGTTTCTTCATCTTCGGCGGGTTCATCTTCTTTGGCGTCATCGTTGTCCACCGGTTCTTCGTCTTCAACTTCTTCTATTACGACATCCGATTCGTCCATCACATCATTTTCCGCTTCATCCACCTCATCGGTGACGATGGGTGCCGATTCCGCGACGCCCAGTTGTTCCGATTCGTCAACCGGCACACCGAATAATATGGTATCTTTATCAAGTTTTAGCGCGATGCGCACTTCGTCAAACGCGGCCCGCACATCATTTACATCGAACACTTCCGCACCGGAAATATATACAATTTTCTTTTTCATCTGCACTTCCCTAGAAATATTTCTTTGACGATTATATCACATTTTAGGGTTGAACGCATATAAAAAATATCTTAAAATGACAATATGTCGGATATCAAGGAACAGATTTTTCAAGAATTGACCAAATTAGAGGATGCCACAACGCGTCTGCGCGCAACCGCCGTGAGTGCAAGCAAGCAAACCGACCTTGAGGTTGCCATTTTAACCGAACAGGTCCGAAATCTGCGCGCAAAAAACGCCCATGCGGTCGAATTGATTGATCAATCGGTTGAATTATTAAAGAAGTTGAAATGAGTGTCGTATCTATACCTATTGTGAACAAAAAATACCCTATGGGATGTGAAGACGGCCAAGAAGGACGCCTTATTGAACTTGGGCAAATGGTGGATGCGCGCGCCCGGCAAATTTTGGACAAAATTGGGCCTTTGCCGGAAAATTCATTGCTGGCGACACTGTGCATAGTGTTGGCGGACGAATTGCGGTCACGCCCCGCCCCATCGGTTTCGGACGCCGATTTGCGGGAAATTTTGGCCCGCATACGCGAAATAAAAAACAAGATTAGTGGGTAGTGTTAGTGGGTAGTGTTAGTGGGTAGCAGACTCTGGAATTAGTTTATAATTGCAAATTTATTCCAGAAATCACTAACCACTAACACTCGCCACTAACCACTATTTTTCGGTTGTTATTTTTTTTCAAATGTTCTAATTTTATGTTGCTATGGTAAAAGAAATTATTGAAAAAATTGATTCACAACAATTATCGGACGCGCTTTCTACGCGGTATTTGTCTTATGCGGTAAGTACGATTGTGTCGCGCGCCCTGCCCGATGTGCGGGACGGTTTGAAACCGGTGCATCGGCGTATTTTGTATTCTATGTTGCGGCAAAAATTGTCGCCGGGTGCGGCCTTTCGCAAATGCGCGACGGTGGTTGGCGATGTGTTGGGGCATTATCACCCGCACGGCGATTCGTCGGTTTATGACGCGATGGTCCGCCTGGCCCAGGATTTTTCCGTGCGATATCCACTTATTGATGGCCAGGGTAATTTTGGAAACATTGACGGTGACCCCCAGGCGGCATACCGTTATACTGAATCAAAAATGACCGAGGCGGCAATGCTGATTATGGACGGCATTGACGAAGACAGTGTTGATATGATGCCGAACTTTGACGGCACCACAACCGAACCCGTCGTTATGCCGGGGGCGTTTCCGAACCTGCTTGCGAATGGGGGAATGGGTATCGCCGTTGGTATGGCAACAAACATCCCAACACATAACGTGGCAGAGGTTTGTGATGCACTTAGCCTTATGGTTGATAAACCAGAATCCACCACCGCCCAAATTATGAAAAAAATGATTGGGCCCGATTTTCCAACCGGCGGTGTTTTAATAGATGACTTTGATACGATTGTCAAAAACTATGAAACCGGTCGCGGTGCGTTTCGTATTCGGTGCAGATATGAAATCGAAGAATTGGAACGAGGCGGATACCAGGTTGTAATTACCGAAATTCCATACGGCATTATTAAATCGAAAATGGTGGAACAAATCGGCGAATTGATTGATGCAAAAAAATTACCACTGATTGACGATATTGTCGATGAATCAACAACCGATGTTCGCATTGTTATAACACCAAAGTCACGCAATATTCCGGCGGATAAAATGATGGCGCACCTGTTTGCGATGACGGACGCCGAATATAAATTCAATATGAATTTTAATGTGATTGATTCCAATGGCGCGCCACGCGTAATGGGTATTCGCGATGTATTGTTGGAATTTATTGCACACCAGAAAAATGTTTTACTGCGCCGAACAAAGTGGCGTTTGGGCAACATTGACCGACGGTTAGAGATTTTGGGTGGGCTGCTGATTGTGTACCTGAATTTGGACCGCGTGATTGAAATTATCCGCACCGAAGACGATCCCAAGGCCGTGTTGATGGCGGAATTTAGTTTGACCGAGATTCAGGTTGAATCTATTTTGAACACACGCCTGCGCGCGTTGCGTAAATTGGAAGAAATGGAAATTCGGCGTGAAGACAAAGAATTGCGCGCGGAACGCGAAAAATTGCTTGCGTTGCTGGGCGACCCGGAAATTCAAAATGCCCAGATTAAGGCCTGGTTCGCCGATATTAAAAAGCAATACGATAAAAAAACGACACTGGGGCGGCGGCGCACAACATGGGCACCGTCGACCGAAAACATCGTGGTTGATGCCGAAGAATTTATCGAAAAAGAACCCATTACAATTATTCTGTCAACAATGGGTTGGATTCGCGCGGCGCGGGGGCATCTGGATTTGAATGCGTTGGATTTGAAATTCAAAGAAGGCGATGAATTGCGATACGCGTTCCACGCAATGACGAATGATAAAATAAATCTGTTCGGGTCATCGGGACGCATGTTCACACTTGGCGCGAACGATTTACCATCGGCGCGTGGGTTCGGGGAATCGGTGCGTATGATGGCGGACATCGGCGCGGAAGAATCTATTGTGAATGCCTTTGTGTTGAATACGGCGACAAAATACCTGGTGGTGTCGCGCCATGGGAACGGGTTCATCGTTGCCGGCGAAAATTGTGTTGCACAAACCCGCACCGGGAAACAGGTTATGAATGTTGACGATAAAAATCCGGCGGCATTCTGTGTGCCGGTCACGGGCGATACAATCGCAATGTCGGGTTCAAATGACAAGATTTTGATATTCGCCACCGCCGAAGTGCCAGAAATGATTCGTGGCAAGGGTGTAATTTTACAGAAATACAATGCCGAACGCACATACGTTTTGGATGTAATGTTCTTTAATGCGGCGGACGGTTTTGGTTGGACAACCGGACGCGGGACAACAAAACTGGACGATTGGAAACCATGGGTCGGCAAACGCGCAACCCAGGGCCGCACCATTCCGGTTGGATTCCCACGCAGTGGAAAGTTCGGGAAATAGCGGATAGTGGTTAGTCCGTCACGACCGCGGCACGGCGTGCCGCGACGGGTGTTAGTGGTTAGTAAATATCCCCGGGCAAAGCCGGGGATATTTATTTGATAATAAACTTTTTACATTGCTACGCATTTGTTAACGGCGTAAAACGTTTCACCATCGAACACCGGGGTTTGAACAATTATGCGGTACCCGATTGTATTTTCACCACAATCACCATCAACAATATTTACGTAAACATGTTCCGCGTCCAGTGCTAGTAATGTTGTTGGGTCAACACTTAAAAACATCGCGTTTGGTGTTTCGGTTTGAATCGCCGCCAATTGTTCTGTGACCGGACATTTTGCCACCACATCACCGCGTTCACCCGTCAAAACCGTTTCGCATTCGGCATCAAATACGGTTACGGTTTCCGCGTCTGTGCCACAGCCCAACATTGCCAAAGACATCGCACCAACGATAATTGATTTTTTCATATTTTCTCCTTTTGTTTGTTATACAACCGGATTATATATAACGACGCATTTTTATTCAACAAAAAACGGGCGCAATCTGCGCCCCCACTAACCACTAACACTATCCACTAATCACTAGTGCGGCATTTTGCCTTCGGTCATTTCAACGTGTTTACGCAGTTTCGGGTCGTATTTACGACGTTTAACCTTACCCGTGGCGGTTTTGTTGTTCTTTTTTACAGTGTAAAAATAACCGGTTTCTTTGTTTTCCAGTTTAATAATTTCTTTGCTACCTTTCTTAGATGCCATTTTATTGCCCTTTTTATTTGTACTGCACGGGATTTTAGGTTATTTTTTACTGGAAATCAAGTCTTTTTTATCATAAGATAATTTTTACCATGTTGGGCCCGTGGCGAAATTGGTAGACGCGCCGGATTTAGGTTCCGGTGGGGAAACCCATGGGGGTTCAAATCCCCCCGGGCCCACCACGAATTTTATGTGCGCTGCGCACAATTAAGAAAATCAGGTATCACGGTAAAATTCGCACAGCGAATAAATACGGGCAATATTCCAAAAGTCTTTAATACACCGGGTAATCGCGCAGTGGGCCGTTCGGTCGCGCCAGGTCGGATTTTACGCCACAGGCGGCCAACACCAAAACACATCCCAATAAAATCAACATTATTTTCTTCATACCATAAATTATACCACGCCGCCGCGATATGTCAAATACCGCGCACAAACAGGCGCAATTCCCTGTCCCGCCGCCGATTCAGCCCCGCCATTACGCGCGCCCCGGATTTATTCCACGCGCGCCACGCCGATTCAAGGTTTGGATATATCGAACTGTGGAAATTTGGGTTATTAATGTATTTCACCACGGTGGAATTCGCAAAGTTTTTTGCGCCGATATTATACGCAAAAATCACCAATGCATCGTATTGGTTTTGTGTAAGCGGCACCGTGATATTGTTTTGAACGGCGCGCTGTGCCGCGACGATGTCGGCACACAACAGTTTTGTCGCCACGCGTTCGGTGATGCCGCCGGTAAAATCTTCGCCGGGTTTTATCAAATGACCATAACCAATTGTTGCGCCACACGGTAATGGCGCACCGCCGTCAATGGGCCGGCCGGTTTTGTCATCATAGATAATATGCAAATTGCCACGTGTGACATGGCCCTCTAATTGTTTTAATAATTCGATTCCTTGATTACTGAATTTCATAATTTTCCCCACAAATAAAAAAACGGCGGCAAAATACCACCGGTTGAACGCGGGTATTATATCACAAAATGCGATAAAAATCAACATACGATAATTGACAAAGGCGTTTAAATTGCTAAAATGCATGCAACAAAGGGGCAAAAAATGAAAAGACCTACACCGTCTAAAATAAAAAAAGATGATCAAGAGAAATATGCATTAAACTTTCAAAATTTAATGAACCTGATTCCAAATGCGACCGTGGCAAAACAGGTTGACCCAGAAGAATTCCAGACATCCACAAAACGCCCAATCAAATGGAGTATCGACAACAGTTATGCGGTTTATTCTTCCCGGTTTGTCTATACGATTGCAAACGACGGAGCCGAAAATTTTCATTTTTTCATGAAACCGAAAGATTATAAAGAATTTGTGACGGCGTGCGAACAACGTCGCGCCGAATTGTTCGGTAAAAAGCAAAAAAGCAAATAATGCAACATGTCAGATATTCCAAATACAGAATATTTAACAATAAATCAAAAAGGTATCTTTATAGGTGGGCAACCCGCGGTTTATTATTGTGGCGAAAAACTGCTTTCACAAAATTTGATTAAGGCTTATTTTGATTATATCCAGGAAAAGTTTTCAATAATTCAAGAAATTCATGTATTATCATCAGAAACGGCCGGTGCTAGATATGATATAAACCCACAACCATCGCAACATCATGGAAATTATGCATGGTGTCGTATAAAGTTTAACAACGGAATGTTGTCACAATATTGGGTGTTGGACGACAAATATAATTCTGTACCACAATCCTATGGTTATTGTGTTGCTGGGGTAAGTTGGGATGTTAATTTTCGCACAAAATTATTTCTGATGCAAAACGAACATATAAGATAAAACATAAAAAGTGTCTGTTTTTGATACTTAACCCATTGATATGTGCGATTCATTACGGTTTGGAAAAGAAATAGAGATATTTTTCAAGACCTGTTTTGCAATTTATTACAAATTATGTCATACTTTCCTAAAAAGGGAGCGACATGCAAAAAACCAATAAAACATCTGTGATCGCCAACGAAAAGATTGATAATTTAAAATTGATTAAGGCCGGTAAAATTATACTGGATTTACAGCAAGAATTAAAAAAATATATCAATAAAGGTTATGGGCCGTTTTTGGCCGCTGTTTATGATTCAAAAGGCAATTTAATTGCCAAAGCCGCAAACAATGTTGTGAATAAATCTTGCAGTCATAATCATGCCGAAATAAACGCGATAAGATTAGCAGAAAAGAAACTGGGGACCTATGATTTATCGCCGTATAATTTAAGTATGTATATAACGTCTGAACCGTGTATGATGTGTTTGGGCGCGATTATATGGTCTGGGATAAAGGCGGTTTATTATGGTGTTCCATCTGAACGTGTCACCAAAATTACAGGATTTGACGAAGGTTTCAAACCAAACTGGTATAACGAATTTAAAAAACGTGGCATAACCGTTTACGGCCAAATTGAAACGGATGCAGGCGAACAAGTTTTAAAAGATTATGTCAAACAGGGTCATACCGTTTATAAACCCAAGAGATAATTATTCCGGCATAATGACCTGCGCAATTCGTGAGTTGATACCATACGTGATTTGTTGATGTTTGGGAAAGATGTTAAGATGTTGTCACAACTTGCAACTGCATATAAGTCTTGATATAATGTCTGTATAAACAAAGGAAGTTTCATGCAAAAAATATGTCAAAGCTGTGCTATGCCGATGAACGATGAATCTGTATTTGGAACAAACAAAGACGGTTCTAAAAATTCAGATTATTGTATTTATTGCTATAAAGATGGTCAATTTCTTCAACAAGCAACTATGGAAGAATACATCGAAATGATGGTTCCGTTCGCATATCAGGCAAACATGACTGGTGATCAAATGCGTGAATATTGTCAAAAAATATATCCGACATTAAAAAGATGGAAAAAATAAAAAGACCACCAAAACGGTGGTCTTTTATTTTTGGGGGGCCATCTGTGCAATTCACGAACTAACAATCTTCATGATTCGGGAAAGAAATTAATGTATTTTTAGATAAATATAAATACCATCATTTATACTTTTTTAACATCCAATAATACCCCGCACTGATAAACAAATTACTGCAAATCAGCATAATAATTGCAAAATATACAGACGATAAATCCGCAACAATCCCCACACACCAATAAATTCCAGCCGATAAAATACCACCAAACAGTGAAACTATTGATCCCATTGTTGCACGTTGTTTTGACGATAATTCTTGTTGCAACAATGCCGATTCTGCCGTTGACGATGTGCCATACAATATATTGACACAAGATTGGATGAACGGTGTCGCAAAATTATTCAAAATAACAGCCGTTCCTTTGATTATCGTCATACCTATGGTTGAAGCAACCAAAATCTTGTAAAACCCAAATTTACGAAAATATGGCGCAATAGAAAAACTGATTGCACCACATGTTTGCTTTACCAATCGCGCAACATTAACCGCCCATGTTGGTATTAACATATTAAAATATGCCCCTTCGAACCGATGGCCAGCGAAACTGATGCCATGGCTTAACATTTGTATTGTTGCCAATATTCTTAATTTTTTATTTTGAACAAACGCCTTGATTGCGGCAATAAAATGTTTAAAGGACGTCACATCTTCCCCGTTGTGTCGTTTTGGTTCAACAAAACGCATGCAAATAAAGATTGGTATGATATCTATAATCGCACAAACCCATGCCAATGCTGTCAAAGAATAAAAATAAGTGACAATTGCGGCAATAAAAGCACCAGCCCCCAAACCAATCTGCCCAAATGTTTTGCTGCGTGCATAGATTATATCATATTTATCAGATTTGCGTAATTCTTCCATCGTTTCATACATTAACGCATCATCTGTCCCAGATGCAAATGCCTCTGCGAATGCCCACACCACAGCCCCCACAATCAACAAATATTTATAACCAAATGTTCCCGCCAATGCGAATATCAGCGACATCAACACTTCCAACACAGCGGACACTATCATTGTTTTTCTGCGACCAATTTTATCAGAAATTATACCTGTTGGAACCTCTGCAATACTTTGCACAATACTTACAATCGAAAATACGCCCAACGCAAAAGCATACGAACCTGTTATTTGTTGGAAAAACACAACCGCTAAAACCGACAACGGCCACATACTGGCAAACAAATAATAAAGTTTAAATAAAAATATATTTCTGCGAATTTCCATATAGATATATTAAATTGCATAGGAATAAAAAGCAATATGTTTCCAATAAAAAGTTCGCAAATGTGTAAAACGGTGTCTGTTTTTAACACTTAACTTACGAATTCGCGAACATATTGGAAAACAAAGAAAAAACCGACCCAAAAGGTCGGTTTGAATTTTTGGCAGGGCCATCTGTGCAATTTGCGAATTGATACTATGCGTGATTTGTTGAGTTTTGGTAAAGATATTAAGATGTTTGTACAAACATGGTGTTTTATTTGATTATCAAAATAGACTACCTATATCCTATTTGTATAGAGAAGGACATTGTCAAAAAATTATCCCAAAATCATATTCTGTAATAGCTATAGATTTTTATTTTTTAAAAATCAAAAATTGTTATCTCTTTCAATTTATACGATCTAACACCAGAATCTACGGTTGATATTGCTTCGAATTTCCATTTTTCTTTAGGTCCTAAATTGGTATTATATGCCATAGCGTCGCCAATAATCGCATTTTCCGAATCATATACACTAAATGTAATATATACTGTTTTTAATGTAGATTCTGTATTGTTTATAAATGTACCACAAATTTGCTTACTATACTCTGTGTTACACCAACGCAAATCCGTTATTTCATGCTGTGGTTTTGCACCATATTTTTGCAACACTTGTACAACATCGAACATTTTGTTTTTTTCTGCGTACTCTATTGGTTTTTGAAACTTATAGTAAGCATTCATATCGGCACCAAGAGACAACCATAAATCCAACCTTTCTGCAACATTTCCAGCTCTATCTTGTAGGATTCCCCATATTAAAGGTTTATCACCCACAGTATATTTAACAATATCTGGCATCCTAGCTCCATGTTTTAAAAGCAACTTTGCCATGGTTGTATCAGCAAAAAATATAGTTCTTTCTATTGGATATGTTTTGTATATTTCATCTGCACGTTTCAAAATTCTAGGAATGTTCGGATTTGCTCCTTTTTCTAGCAAAAACCTAGCCACATCCACATTATTATGTTCAACCGCTGTATATAACGGTGTTTGAATAAATGTTTCACCGTTGTATTCGGTGGAATATTGAGTATTTATATCCGATATGTAGTTCAAACACATCTTTACAAGATCTAAATTCCCAGAATCCATAATACTTAAACAGAAATTGCTCTTGTTTTTTTGGGGTTGATAAGTTACATCGGCACCTTTATCGATCAACTCTTTTATTGTGGCAAGATTATGAATATCTCCTCCCAAAGAATATAGTATACTGGACGCATCTATTCCTTGTTTAACATTAAACTCGTATTCTCCGTTTTGCTTTTTTTCAAAAAACAATTCAGTTTCAGTTCCTACATAACATCTCGTGCATCGATATAAAACTTTGCACAATTCCGACTCAGAGCCTTCTATCAACTCTATATCACGCACATAATACGCCAAGCTTTCTAACGTGGTATCTTTGCTTGGTTTTATCAATTTATAGAAAGCCCCCAAATTACAAAACTTGTTATCATAGTTTAATACTTTCCTTTCCCTCTCTTCTTCTAATTTTCTACTTTGTTCTAATTCTTTTTCTCTTTTTTCCCTTTCTTCCTTGTCTTTTTTTATTTGGTCTTGCAATTCAAGTTCAAAACATACTTTTTCTGCTTCTCGCATAGCCTTTATTCCGCCTACATCAGTCAAAGCACCGCCTTGAAGCCATATCACCTCATCAAAAAAGCCCAAATGTTTAGTAACATGACTAATTAAGCAATCACAATATATTTTAGAATAAGCGTCTTCACACTGTTTACGACGAAAAACTCTATTATCTTCCTTATCGTTTGTTGTATCTTTGGTCGTCTTTTGTCCTTGAGTTGAATTTTCAAATGAAACCGTTTCTTTTTCTGCTAACTCTCGTTTCATTTCTTGTTCTTGAATAGGATTTTCAACTGAAACTATTTCTTTTTTAACAAGCTCTTGTTCAGACTGAGTGTTTGGTGTTTTTACGGTAGGCTTGGGTTGTGTTACTAATCTGACGGAATTTTGTGAGGAACTTCCTGTAGGAGCTTTAACAGCTTTTTTCTTGTCATCTGTTAGTGCATCTAGGATAAGACATATAAGTGTCAAAATACCAACAAATTTTAAAAATCCTTTCATAATTTCTCCCACTGACCCGCTTTATTGTACCATATTAACAAAATTTAATCAATTTCATTCAAATATGGGAAAAAATAAAATCATGTATTGGAATCCAAACAAGAACAGATTAAAACTTCTAACCTTTTTCATGAAAAGTTCGTAAATTGGCAAAACAGGTATGTTTTTTGATACCCAACTTACGAACTCGCACCAATAACGAAAATCAAAAGAATCTCCGTCTGTCGATTTTTTAAGATTTTCTTAATTGCCCCACTCGCTTCCTCGATGAACAATAATAAAAATCTATAAAAACTCGTGGGGACACAAACTCAGTTTTTATGATTTTTCTAATTGTGTATTTTCGTTTTCGCCATGCATGTCTTGTGGGCTATCGCCCACGAAAACTGCGTTTTCAAACGGCACTTGTCGTGCCGTTGACACTCTTGCGCAATCCGAGTGGGGCGTTTTAGCAAAATAAAACGACCACCAAATGGTGGTCTTTTTATTTTGGCAGGAGACAAGCTACAATTCTATAACTTCAAAAGAATATGAATTAACTGATTTTATCAACAGATACGACTATTTCTATGAACAACTATCTACCTTCAATCCAGAACTATTATATTTGTTTCAGAACTAGATTCAGTAATATTTCCGAAACCAAATCCGAAGATATATTTCTTCTCAATCCCTTGCTGACATTGAACTTCAACAATAATATCGGATTTTCGGATAAAAATAATCAAACATATTTTAAGTAAAGTTAGTTTAAGTAAATTTAATTTAAAATTTTTTTATAAAAAATATTATGAAATTCCGAAATTTAACTATAAATTATTTTGAATATCCCTGTTTTCTTGGGTTGTAGAGAAAAGAGAGTCATCGGAAATGCTTCGGAATGACTTCGGATTAGTATCGGAAAGCAACAATTCAATATATCAAATATATTAGTTTCAAATGGGTATGCTTATATGATAAATCAAATAACTACTTCATAAGGGTCTTATTTTAATCATTTGATACAACATGTTCGTTGGGTCTAATTCTTAATGAGAATTTTTAGCTTGAATTAT